>CAMAYU010000081.1 GCA_945862235.1 Schlesneria paludicola DSM 18645 | reverse complement strand
ATCACGTTCGCTCCAATCGGATGTCGGTTTCCCGTTCGATGTACTTCCATTCTTCCGTTCCGCGCAGGGCTGCCAGTAAGTCATCGAAGACGGCCGAGTCACGCGGGGCGTACTCAAACCAGGTCACGAAATCGAATTGCTCGCCCAAGTCGCGGCCGTGCATCAACCGGCGAGCAATCGCGGGGAGGTAGTTCATTCCGGTCGCGATGTGTCGCGACCGTGTCTCCAGAATGTCACGCCGTTCGTCCTGCGCGAGACTCCACCAAGCGGCTGTTTTCTTGATCGGAATCAACGCAGCACACGTCGCGTGCATGCGATTGAGAGCCGGCTGCTTCGACTGTAATGCGTCTCGCTCCTCGCGCGAGACATAGCGCGTGTTGCTGACCACGCCTCGCAATAGCCATGAGGTCCCCAAAGGCAGCCGTTCGAGTGGACCGTTGACAATCTCAATGTGTGACACCGGCTTGAGCGGCTGACCGGATCGTGTCGCGGCCTCCGTGACGCGCCACGATCCGGTCGTACCGCCAAGATAGTTGTAGAGAGCTTCCATCGGTCGCCGCTTCGAGAGTTCGCGAATCCCACGCAACGTGCTGGACTGGCATGTGACCACGCTCATGACATCACCTCCGGCAACTTTTACGGTCATCCAGCAAATATTTTTGGTGAGCCGGGTGCCATCAGGCCCCGGACTCTTTGCTCAAAAGTCCGGGGCCTGACGGCACCTGGCTCGCCTCGTCTTTCAAATGTGTTCATTCACACCAAATTCTCGACACCAGGCTTTCAACTCACGCCGGTTGGAACCGTCGTTCGACGACACTCATCAGTCGGTCGAGAGCGAAGCCGACTGCGCCGATGGTCAGGATGCAGAGAATGATGTGTTCGTAGATCAGGCTGTTGTATTCCTGCCACAGAAACCCGCCGACGCCCGGTGCGCCGGTCAGCATCTCGCACGCGACGATCACCAGCCACGCGATGCCGAGGCTTAGCCGAAAACCGGTGAACATGAACGGCAACGTCGCGGGAAGCAGCACTTTGAACAGCGTCTTCGTCCGGGACAGCTTCAGGACTTTGGCGACGTTCAGGTAATCCTGTGGCACCGCGCGCACGCCCATCGCCGTGTTGACGACCGTCGGCCACATCGAACAGAGCGCGATGGTGAACAGCGCCGCCGGTTCCGACTTCCCGAACAACACCAATCCCAACGGTAGCCACGCCAGCGGCGAGACCGGTTTCAAGAACTGAATGATCGGATCGAAGATGCGTGTCAGCAGCTTGGACGTTCCCAGCAGGAAGCCGAGCGGCGTCCCGATCAGCAACGCAAGGAAATAGCCTTTCCCGACGAGGATCAGCGAGTACCACGTGAACCGCAAGATGCCTTGGTCCAACTCACCTCGCTTGGCAAACGGCTGCGAGAGATACGGCAGACTGACCTGCCACGTCTTGATCGGTGAAGGCAGATTCGGTGCCCAGGTCGAACACGAGATGGCCCACAACATCACGACGGCCAACATGCCGATCAGTGGCAAGACTAGCCAATCGAGCGGGAAACGCTTCTCGTTCATTTCAATACTTCCTGAGCGTCCGTCGTCAAACGATCCGCCTTCATTTGGACATAGGTTCCAGCCGCTGAATACAAAGCCACGCTGATCGCGATCATGGGTGTGACCAACGTTTTCACGATCACCACGGAATCAATTTGCCCGCGCCACCAGAAGTCACCTTGATTGACCAAGATCTGAGCGGCACCCACCGTCAATCCGATAGACAGTGAACGCCGCCAAACCTTTCGTTGGGACAAAGCCTGCTGCCATAACGGCCATGCCGAACTAAGCCGCATCATGGTCAAAGGCCCTTGCTGGAGACCGAAGCAAGCCCTGTCAGGCAGAACGAACTTCAAACCGTCCGACGTGGAACTCACCCTTTCAAGTTCTTCACCGCAAACCCGGTCGCGTATTCCTCGGGCTTGGTCGGATCGAACTGCACTCCGTCGAACAGCGTCTCCGGTTCCATGCTCGCACCGCCGTGGGCGTAGCCGATTTCCTTCATCGCCTCTTCGTAGAGATCGCCGCGCATGACTTGCTTGGCGACTGCTGCGTAATCGGGTGCCCCCTCGACCATGCCCCAACGACGGAACTGGGTGAGCCACCAGACGGCGTACTTCGCCTGCGGGAAGTTGCAGTTCCGCTGGCTGAAGATCATGTAGTTCGGGTCGTCCTTCGTGCGGCCGTCGCCATAGTCATACTTCCCTTGCAGACGACCGAGGATCACTTCGGGCGGACAGTTGATGTACGACGCGGCCGAGACAATCTGAGCCTGCTCGGGCCGGTTGTTCATGTCGTCCAGCCAGACGCTCGCTTCGTGAAGCGCCTTGAGGACCGCCTTGACGGTTTTCGGATTCTTCTCGGCGAACTCGGCCGTGAACGCGCAGACCTTTTCGGGGTGATCCTTCCAGATGTCCTGAGTTGCCAGTGACGTGAAGCCGATGCCGTCCGAGATAGCTCGTGCGTTCCAAGGCTCACCGACGCAATAGCCGTCCATCTTGCCGACCTTCATGTTGGCCACCATCTGCGGCGGCGGAACGGTGGCCAGCGCGACATCGGTATCGGGATTGATCCCACCCGCCGCGAGGTAGTACCGCATCCACATCGCATGTGTGCCGGGCGGGAACGTCATGGCAAACGTCATCGGTGTCCCGGCCGCTTTCGCCGCATCGACCAGCGGTTTGAGAGCCTTCGGGTCGTCGGCCACCTTCCCCTTCAAGTCCGCCTTCAGCGTGATGGCTTGTCCGTTTCGATTCATGATCCACGGCACGACCATCGGCTTCTTGGGCGAACCGAGCAGGCCCATCGTCGAGGCGATCGGCATCCCGAGCAGCATGTGCGTCCCTTGAATGTCGCCGTTCGAGAGCGAGTCACGAATCGCCGCCCAGCTCGCCCCTTTGCTGACGGTCGAGTTGATCCCGTACTTCTTGAAGAGACCTTTCTCATGCGCGATGACGATCGGTGAACAATCGGTCAGCGCGATGATGCCGAACTTGAGGTCCGGCATCTCGGGCGTATCGCTCGGTGAAGCCACGTGTGCGTTTGCGCGAACGTCAGCCGCCGGACTGGCACCCGTCGTTGTCGTGGGCGATGTCCCGCAACCCGAGATCAAACCGGCGGCAACACCCGTTGCGGCCACTCCCAGAAACTCACGACGACCTATTTCCGTACGGCGAGACATCACGATGCCTTTGTGTTGAGACTCACTACAGGACAAGCCCTGTTTGCCTCAAAGCAACCTCAATGCCATCAAGCCGGATCGTTGTAGAAGTGACCGCGCCGTAGGAGTTCGCTGGACTGTTTTCATTGGAAAACGCCCTCATTGCCGAGGTCATTCACACTGACTTCGGCTTCCCGAACTTTTTGAGACATCAGAAATCGCAAGCCCGCAAGTTAGGCAAGGAGATGAAAGAGTAGGCTGACCCACCAGCGTCAAACGTAGGTTGGGTGCCCGACTGTCCGACATCAAAGGCAAATCTCGGGGACGGAGCAGCCAAGTTTCTTCGGCCGGGGCCAGACACTCCAATCAAGACCTCTCGCGTCCAAGAATGAGGCCGTTTGTCATTTTAACCACGACCCTCTGGGGAGCGTTTTTCACGCTAGGCGTCCCCCGCAACGCGCTCCCCCAGAGGGTCGCGATTAACGAGCGGCGCAGCAATCACTGTCGTACCACCCGTAGTCCGGATGCCTACCTCTGGACGACAACGTTGCGGTCCCTGCCGGATCGCCTGTGGTGAGCTTCGACCCCATCCGCACGAGGCGGATGGTGTCTGTGGACGGTACCAGCAATTCCCTCGGGGCAGCGACTTTCCAACTCCGACAGAGATTGATGCGCAAACCCTAAACATCTGACTCTTGGTCGCGAGGTACGATCGCGAACGCATTGAGCCAGCTTCGTGTGACCATCGCTGGCTGATGACAAGCCGCAGGTCCGAACCCAAGGAGTCTTTTACGCATAACGATGAAGCTCGAAATCGCAGCCACTCACCCTACTGGCAGTGTGATGCCGAAGCGTGTCACTACTTCGTACTGTGTGACGAGGCGAATCAATTCCGCATGTGACCGCGCGTGGAGCTTCTTCATCACGGCGGCGCGGCGCATCTCGATGGCCCGTTCGGTGACGGCGGCTCGCTGAGCGATCGCCTTGTTCGGCAGTCCCAACAACAGCAGTTCAAGGACTTCGTGGTCCTTGGTCGTGAGGGTCTGAAACCGCTCGCCGATAGCCAGCCAGACAGTACGGAGGCGACGACGTTCGACATCCTCTTGCGAGGCGCTGACAACGCGAGCCAAGATTTCTTCGGCGGGGTCTCTCGCTTCAAACACATCGACTCGACCGCCGGTGAGGCGTCTCAATAATCGAGCCAACTCGGGTGACGTGGCCAGCACGATGAGCGGCCGTTGGTCCCCGCGACCCATCCAGCGTGCACAGGCTTGCAGCCCGTCCGTCTCACGCTCGGAAGTCAGCACGAGCAACACGCAGCCAGGCGCATCGTCGTCGTCGCGGAAGTCGATCACCGAACGAAACGCCCGCGCGACGGCACCACGTGCTTGGACCAGACCACTCCACTGACGAGCCGATTCGTGTTCGCCAACAACAAAGACGACGGGTTCGGTCGGCGGTGACATCTTGTTCCGCAACGTGCAGAGTGAACTAAGGGCAATCATGGTGAGAGGACTGAAAGCAACCGCCGTGCCGCCGCGTGTGCTGCTCCCTTTCAAGCCCCTTTCCGCTGCAACGCGACCCCGCTCGGGCTGGCCCCGGTGGCTCGCCAGTTTCTGCACTACCGATGAAGAGATGCCACCGAAGGAACGCCCTGTGTAACGCCGTGGAGCATCGTGAATCGCGATGTCGTGCAGAAACCGGTGAACCACCGGGGCCAGCCCGGTGGGGTGAGTGTGGCATCAATGCCTGCCGCCAATTCAGGCAGCGCTGCCCGCGATTAGTCTCGGCGAGCGTTGATGCCGCCGCGTGCAAATGGTCGGCACCGCTCTCAATTGCAACGCCGTCGCGAACTCTCACCGCAAGATCGCTTCGGTTCCCCGAACGATCCAACCCATTTGTGCAATCAGTGCCCAAACGGCAAGCCGATTGCCTTCACCGAATACCGCGACGTGTGCAGCAGCACGGGCGAAGCTTCGTCACTTGGTCATTGCCGAACACGGAACACTGAAAACCGAACACGCCCCAGCTGTCCGTTCCGAAGACTCCACGCACGCTCCAGCAGACAGACGTTCCAAAGGCCGTCCCATGATCGCTCCCCGTCCTCGCAAGACCCTCGTCGTCATTGGCAACGGAATGGTGGGTCATCGTTTTTGCGAGAAGCTCATCGAGTACGACGTTTCGGGCGAGTACCGACTCGTCACGTTCTGCGAAGAGCCGCGCGCTGCTTATGACCGTGTCGGACTCACCACGTTCTTCGCTCATCGCGATGCTCAGAAGCTGATGCTGGCTCGCAAGGAGTGGTATCTCGAACACGGCATCGAACTGCACATCGGCGACCGGGCTTGCGAGATTGATCGTGAACGAAAGCGGGTCCGTTCGGACAAAGGGGTCGAGATCGAATACGACGCCATCGTCATGGCGACCGGCTCGTACCCATTTGTCCCGCAAGTGCCGGGGATCAAGAACGCGGGTGTCTTCGTTTACCGGACGATCGAAGACCTCGAACACATGATCGCGTACTCGGAGCGATTGAAAGCCGATGCCCTGCACCGCGCAAAGGCCGATGTCGAGGGAACGAATGCGCCGGCCTTGGTTTTCCCTCCCATCGCGGCGGTGATTGGCGGCGGGCTGCTCGGGTTGGAAGCGGCCAAGGCAACGTTCGATCTCGGGCTGGAGACGCATGTCATCGAGTTCGCTCCACGACTGATGCCGCGCCAGATTGATGACAAAGGCTCGAAGGTGCTGGTCTCGAAGATCGAGGATCTCGGTGTGCAGGTCCATCTCAACACGGGGACTAAGGAAGTTCTCGGCAACGGCAAAGTTGAGGGTCTGAAGTTCAACGACGACACCGAGATGCCGGTGGACATGATCGTCGTCTCGGCAGGCATCCGGCCTCGCGATGACTTGGCCAAGCAAAGCGGCTTGGAGATCGGTCCCCGAGGCGGCATCGCCGTGAACGACCATCTCCAAACGAGCGATCCCGACATCTACGCCATCGGCGAATGTGCGTCGCATCGCAGCATGATCTATGGGCTGGTTGCGCCCGGCTACGACATGGCGGACATCGTGGCGGCGAATTTGTGTGGCACGTCTGAATTCGCGTCGCGCAGCGACCGTCCTCCCCTCGCCCCGGCTTTGCGGGGAGAGGGCAAGGGTGAGGGGCTAAGCGGTGAGTACGCGCAGTCGATTCGGGACGAAGAGAAGGCAAGACCCCTCACCCTAACCCTCTCCCCGCAAAGCCGGGGCGAGGGGACAGGAGAAGACACCCTCAACCCTCAACTCTCGACCCTCGACCCTCCGTCACCCCGCCTCTTCTCCGGTGCCGACATGTCCACCAAGCTCAAGCTGATGGGAGTCGATGTCGCGAGCTTTGGCAACTACGAAGCGGACGAGAAGACGGCGAAGTCGCTCGTGTTTGAAGACCCGTTCGATGGGGTCTACAAAAAGATTCTGGTGTCTCTTGATGGGAAGAAGCTGCTGGGCGGGATGCTCGTCGGTGACGCGGCCGATTACATGCGGCTCCTCATGGCGTGCAAGTCGGACAAGCCTTTGACGGTCTCTCCCGCAGAAATGCTGCTCGGCCCGAAAAGCGGAGCAGCGGCGGGAGGCGTGGATGATCTCGATGATTCCGCGCAGGTCTGTTCGTGCAACAACGTCTCAAAGGGAAAACTCTGTGCGGCGATTGCCGGTGGTGTTTGCACGATCGGTGAATTGAAGAGTTGCACCAAGGCGGGGACCGGTTGCGGCGGCTGCGTGCCGATGGTGACGGACATCCTGAACAGTGAACTCAAGAAGTCGGGCAAGACGGTCAACACGTCGCTCTGTGAGCACTTCGCGTTCTCGCGGCAAGAGCTGTTCGACATCGTGAAGGTGAAGGGCTATCGCACATTCGCGGCTCTGGTCGCCGGCTCAGGCAACGGCCACGGCTGCGAAGTCTGCAAGCCGACGGCCGCCTCCATTTTCGCGAGCCTCTGGAACGACAACGTCCTCGATCACTCGACGCTGCAAGACACGAACGATCGGTTCCTCGCGAACATTCAGCGAGGCGGATCGTACTCGGTCGTCCCCCGCGTGCCCGGTGGAGAGATCACGCCCGAGAAGCTCATCGTCCTCGGTGAGGTCGGCAAAAAGTACGGTCTCTACACGAAGATCACTGGTGGCCAGCGGATCGACTTGTTCGGGGCCGAGGTCCACCAGCTCCCGTCGATTTGGGAGGAACTCGTCAACGCGGGCTTCGAGAGCGGTCACGCTTACGGCAAGGCGTTGCGAACCGTGAAGAGCTGCGTCGGTTCGACGTGGTGTCGCTACGGGGTGCAGGATTCCGTCGGTTTCGCGATCCGTGTCGAGAACCGCTACAAGGGCTTAAGGTCTCCTCACAAACTCAAGTCGGCCGTGTCAGGCTGCATCCGCGAATGTGCTGAAGCTCAGTCGAAGGACTTCGGCCTGATCGCGACTGAGAACGGCTACAACCTCTACGTCTGCGGCAACGGCGGCTCGAAGCCTCGTCACGCCGATCTGCTCGCGGGCGATCTCTCCGAAGAGACGGCCATTCAGTACATCGACCGCTTCCTGATGTACTACGTTCAGACGGCGGACCGACTGACGCGAACATCGGTCTGGCTGGAGAAAATGGAGGGGGGCATCGACCACCTGCGCGACGTGATCGTCCACGACAAGCTCGGCATCTGCGCGGACCTCGAACGACAGATGCAGTTCGTCGTCGAGACCTACAAATGTGAATGGGCCGAAGTCGTGCGAGACCCCGAACGCCGCCGCCTCTTCCAACAGTTCGTCAACACCGATGAGACGGAACCAACGATCGAGTTCGTCAGCGAACGCGGCCAATCACATCCGGCACCGTGGGGTGAGTTGCTGCAGTTGGCGGTGGGCCAAGGGACAGAGATCAGACAGCCGCAGGCTGTGTCTGTCCCCTCGCCCCCGTCTTCGGGGGAGAGGGCGAGGGTGAGGGGGCCGAACGGTGAACACGCTCCGACAAATACGAACGACCTCCCCTCATCATCGCCTCGCTTCGTCATCGCGTCATCGCCCATCAGCCCCCCTCACCCTCACCTTCTCCCCCCCAAGGCGGGGGGCGAGGGGACAAGACAAGAGAAGGCAGAAGAACCCCTCACCCTCGCCCTCTCCCCGCAAAGCCGGGGCGAGGGGACAAGACAAGACGAAGACAGAAGAGAAGACACCCTCGCCCCGCGTCCCGCGTCCCTCGTTCCGCGTTGGGTGAGCGTCGGCAAAGTCTGGGACTTTCCGATCAATGGCGGGGCAACGATCAAGCATGGTCACGCTCAGATCGCCGTCTTCAACTTCGCCAGCCGAGCCGAGTGGTACGCGACCGACAACATGTGTCCGCACAAGCAGGAGTTCGTCCTCTCCCGTGGAATCATCGGCGACACAAACGACATCCCCAAAGTGGCCTGCCCGCTCCACAAGAAGAACTTTTCACTGCAAGACGGCTCATGCCTGAGTGGCGAGAGCTACTCGATCCGCACTTACGAAGTGAAGGTGGACGGCGACGATGTCCTCGTACTGCTTCCGTCGTCCGAGCTACTGGCGACGACACCGGCCATCGAACAACGCCAGTGTGCGAGTTCGTGCTTCGCGTGTGCTCCGGTGTGAGTCCTCCAAACTTCGAGGTGAGCCGGGTGCCGTAAGGCCCCGGATTCTTCATCGCAGGTGTCCAGGGCCTTACGGCCAATGGCACTCACTTTGAGCGGCACGGCGCTAGCCGCGGGTAAACGGAGTTGTGTTTCCAAGCAAAGAACCGGCGGCTAGCGCCGTGCCGCTCACGGAGTGAATGACAAAGTGAGTGCCCGGGGCCTTACGGCACCCGGCTCACCAAGAGAAATTGCAGTCTTCAATCATCATGTCCTCCCTGCTCGACAAACCGACGCTCGCTCCTTCGCCTCCGCCCAAACGGACGATCAGCCCGCTGCCGTCGTTTCTCGAGGAGTTATTGGCCGACCAGCAGGACCTGACGGCGGTCGAGCGATTCTCGCAGTTTCATTCGGGAGCTTCGCAGCCGTTGCAGGCTCGGTATTACTCGACGCTCCTTCCCGCCTCGCCGCCGGGGCCGGGTGAGCAGTATGCGTTTGAGGTCAATCTCGACAGTTGTTCGGGGTGCAAGGCGTGTGTGACGGCGTGTCACTCGTTGAATGGACTCGATGAGAACGAGACGTGGCGCGACGTGGGGTTGCTACACGGCGGGAGTGCGATGCTGCCGGTGTTGCAGCACGTCACGACGGCCTGCCATCACTGTCTCGACCCGGCTTGCATGAACGTCTGTCCGACGCGGGCTTACGAAAAGGACCCGGTCACAGGGATCGTGAAGCATCTGGACGACCAGTGTTTCGGGTGCCAGTACTGCATCCTCGCGTGTCCGTATGAGGTGCCGAAGTACAACGCCAAACGAGGCATCGTCCGCAAGTGCGACATGTGCAGCCAGCGGCTGGCGGTAGGCGAGGCTCCCGCGTGCGTTCAAGCCTGTCCGCACGAGGCGATCCGCATCACGACCGTCAAGAAGAGCGATGTCGCCGCCGACTGCGAAGTCGATTCGTTTCTGCCGGGTGCGCCGCATCCCCAGTTCACGCAACCGACAACGAACTACAAGTCGTCACGGCCGCTCCCTCGCAACACATTGCCCGCCGACTACCACGCGGTTCAGGCGGAACATGCTCACTGGCCGCTCATCATCATGCTGGTCCTGACGCAGCTCTCGGTCGGAGCGTTCCTAGTCGGAGAGCTGCTGCACGCGAACCTGCTCGGTTCGACATCGCTCGCCCACGTCCTGCCGATTCACGCCCTGAGTGCCCTCGGTTTCGGACTGCTCTCGCTGGCTGCGGCCACGCTGCATCTCGGTCGCCCGCTGCTGGCCTATCGCGCGGTCCTCGGCCTGCGCCACTCGTGGCTCAGCCGCGAAATCGTCGCGTTCGGAGTCTTTGCAAAACTGGCAGCGGTGTATGCGGCGGTGCTGTGGTTCGGTGGTGGGCCAGATGGAACCGTAGGGTGGGACCAGCGGCACTTCGCCGCGCCGGCCCACCAAGTGACAGTCACGACAACGCCAGATCGTGGGCCGGCGCTCGAAGCGAGCTTGTCCCACCCTACAAATCCCTTCCCGGTCCGCCTTCCCCGCTCCGCCCGTTCACTTCTCGGAGCCTCCGTCGTCGCGGCCGGTCTCGCGGGAGTCTTCTGCTCGATGATGATCTACGTCTACACCCGGCGGCCGTTCTGGAGTGGCTCACGGACATTTGTGAAGTTCTCGCTAACGACGGTGTGGCTTGGGTTATCGACAGTACTCGCGGTGTCGCTCTTGGCGGCGGGGTGGAGTGATTCGTTGGGGGTGAGCGAATTAATGGCCGACTACGGACGCCGGCTCTGTCAGGGAATCGTCTGCGTCGCCGCAGCCAAGTTGTTGTACGAGGCGTCGTTGTTCGGACATCTCGCCAGCAAGCAAGCGACGCCGCTCAATCGGTCGGCTCGGTTGATGGTGGGTGAACTCGCCGTCTGGACTCGTTGCCGGTTCGCCGCCGGTCTGATTGGAGGGATCGTGCTGCCGTTCTTCATGTTGAACCAATCCACCACGCCGAACGAAGCGACACTCATCGCCCTCGGACTCGCGTCTTTCTTCCTCTCACTCATCGGCGAGACTCTCGAACGAACCCTCTACTTCACCGCCGCCGTCGCCCCGCGCATGCCGGGAGCGCTGAAGACGTGAAGCGAAAGGCAGGACCACGAATCTCACGAATCTGAAGCAGGGAAATAAAGTATGAGATGTCGAGAGCTTGCCGTCCTCGTCACGCACCGATTCGGCGGAGCCTGTCATCGTTCGTTCGCTCGCTTCCTCTCGCCTTTGCCTTTCAGATTCGTGGTTCTGTCCTACCTGTCTTCTGCCTTTTTCCGTGACCTTCCGTGGTTCAGGATTTGAACGATGACGATTGCCGAATTGCTCCATCAGCGTGACGGGGCTTACACGCGCGAGATGCTGCTCGCGCCGGGTGGGTTTGGGTTGGGAGTCGTTCCCGATCGGGAACGGCCCGATGCGACGACCGCTTCGACGTGCGGGTTTTGTTCGACGGGGTGCAGTCTCAATGTTCATCTGAAGGACGGCGTGGCGGTCGGTCTGACGCCGAACACCGAGTACCCCGTGAACCTTGGCATGGCGTGTCCGAAGGGGTGGGAAGCGCTGAACGTGTTGAAGGCCGCCGACCGCGCGACGACGCCGTTGATTAAGAACGCTCAAGGGAAGTTCGAGCCGGTCGATTGGGACATCGCGATGCGGACGTTCTGTTCGCGGATGAAACAGATCCAACGTGAACACGGCCCCAATTCGGTGGCTTGGCTCGGGACGGGGCAGATCGCGACGGAAGAGATGGCGTTGCTCGGTTCGCTCGCCAAGTTCGGGATGGGAGTCCTTCACGGCGACGGCAACACGCGGCAGTGCATGGCGACGGCGGTCGTCGCGTACAAGCAGTCGTTCGGCTTCGATGCTCCGCCGTACACGTATCAGGATTTTGAAGAGACCGACTGCATGGTCCTCGTCGGAGCCAACGTCTGCATCGCGCATCCGATCCTGTGGGAGCGGGTCATGCGGAACAAGCGGTCTCCCGAAATCATCGTCGTCGATCCGCGTCGGACCGAGACCGCGATGAACGCCACGCAGCATTTGGCGATTCAGCCGAAGAGCGATCTCGCGCTGTTCTACGGTCTAGCTCACATCCTGATCCAGAACGACTGGCTGGACCACGACTACATCGCCGCGCACACGAACGGCTTCGACGAGTTCGCCGCGCACGTGAAGCCGTTCACGCCGGAAGCGGTTTCGGCGACGACCGGCATCTCCATCGAGTCGCTCTACAAGGTCGCCCGCACGATTCACGAGCGAGAACGCGTTTCGTTCTGGTGGACGATGGGAGTGAACCAAAGTTACGAGGGGACTCGCACCGCGCAGGCTCTCATCAATCTCGCCCTGATGACGGGGAACATGGGCCGACCGGGAACGGGAGCGAACTCGATCACCGGCCAGTGCAACGCGATGGGTTCGCGACTCTACTCGAACACGACCAATCTGCTCGGCGGACGCGAGTTCACCAGCGAAGCCGATCGTCGCGAGGTCTCGAACATATTGGGAATTGACAAGAAAAAAATCCCCACTCAAAACAGTTGGGCCTATCCCGAAATCATGAAGGGAATCTTGGAAGGGAAGATCAAAGGCTTGTGGGTTATCGCGACGAATCCTTCGCACTCGTGGATCAATCAGACTCAAGCGCGAGACATTCTGGATCGGCTCGATTTTCTGGTCGTGCAGGACATGTATTCGTCCACGGAAACCGCGCGCGAAGCCGACTTGATCCTTCCCGCCGCCGGATGGGGTGAGAAAGAGGGAACCTTCATCAACTCGGAACGCCGCATTGGGCTGCACAAGAAAGTCGCAAAGGCCCCCGGCGAAGCGCTGGCCGACTTCCACATCTTCAAGCTGATCGCCCACTACTGGGGCTGCGAAGACTTGTTCATCGAATGGCGATCGCCCGAAGCGACGTTCCAAATCATGAAGCGTCTCAGCGCGGGCCAACCCTGCGACATCACGGGCATCCGCGACTATCAGCATCTGGACGAAGTGGGAGGGATTCAGTGGCCGTTCGTCGAGGGGGTTGATGGTCGAGCGTTGAGGGTTGAGAGTGAAGAGGCGGAAGACCTGCCTTCTGCATCTGACCCTCAACCTTTCTCCCAACGCCGCCTCTTCGAAGACGGTCGCTACCACCACGCCGATGGCCGGGCGAAGTTTCTGTTCGAGGCTCCGCGACCGATGCCCGAGCCTCCTTCGGCCGAGTACCCGTTCATCCTGCTGACCGGTCGTGGCACGGCGGCGCAGTGGCACACGCAAACGCGCACGGCGAAGTCGGCCGTGCTGAGAAAGCTCTCGCCGCAGTCGGTCTACGTCGAGATCAGTCCCGACGACGCGCGGTCACTCGCCATCCGACCACAAGACTGGGTGAGCGTCTCGTCGCAGCGCGGCACCCTCCGCGCACGAGCCTTCGTTACACCGACCGTTCAACCCGGCCAAGTCTTCATCGCCATGCACTACGAAGAGGCCAACCAACTGACCGACGCCGTCTTCGACCCGTACTCGCGCCAACCGTCGTACAAAGCGTGCGCAGTAAAGGTCACTCGCAGCGCTTCCTAGAAAATGGAGCTGAGTTGCAAGGTCCGAGTTGCGTCCTCGATCAATTCGGGGACTTGAAATCAGCGTATCAATCATCGTCCGCATCATGGCGGATGCGGCCAGCATCCGAACCGACGCTGCCAGCGTCGGCCACGACCGTGATCGATGCGTTCGCCCTGACGGCAGCGGCTCGCTCAATCCGAAAATGACTCGGGAAACGCAGCGTCTTGCCGCAAAATACAAGCAGCCCGGCGTCATCTGACGCCGGGCTGCTTCGATTCCAGAGGACTCTCGCGCGAAGAGGCCCGATGGGGATTCGCTCACGGCGAGAGTGAGATCACTGCTGAACACTCAGTTTGAGCAGGTCGAGGCCGAACTCGATGTGGAGTGTGGCACCGGTTGCTGTGGGCGTGATCTCGATGTTCATGACATCGCCCGCTTCGCCTGCAAGGGCATCGGCACGTTCGATGAGACCTTCGTCGTCCGATTCGAGCAGCGTGACGAGCTTGGCTGGCTTCACGCGTAGCGAGATCGGGGCCATCTTCTTCGGAGCCGCTTTGCCCGACAGATCGAGAGCCTTCTTGAGGGCGTCGAGATTTCCGCCACCCAGCGAGAACCAGAGGCTGTCGGCGCGAACGGCCAAGTGACCGGCATCTTCGCCGAACATGGCGGACTGTTCGTCCTTGAGTTCGGGTGTGATCGCATGGATGCGGGCACCGGCGTGCTTGGCGACATCAGCCTTCACCTTGGCCACATCGGGGCTTTCCTTCGACAGGGCGAGGATGTCATCGAACAGTTTGCCCGCGTCGTCACCCTTGGCGACTTTGGTCCCGCCGATCACTCGCACCGTGTCATCATCACCTTCTTCGAGAACGATGATCGAGTGGAGTGCGCCCGACTTCATCGTCGCCTGACCGATGTCGAACAATCGCTTGGCGACATCTTTGGCAGCCTGCTTGTCGGCGTCTTCGGCCAGCTTGGGATCCTTTTCGATCTCGGCATTGGCCGCGTCGCGCATCGCGCCGAACAGTTCGTCCACGTGAGGCAGCAGCAGCGTGGTCGGGTGTGAGATGACCAGGCTGAACGGAGCGTCGGCAGAAGGGACGGCTCCAAAGACGGGCGACATCTTGCCGTAAGCGGTCATCGCTTTGGCGAGGTCCGTGCCGGACGTGCCCGACAGCCCGAAATCGACCGTCCCGAGACCCGACTCACTGTTCACATCGAAACCGATGGTCATCAGCTCGCCATCGTTGACCACGGCCTTGAGGACCGCCAGCGTTCCATCGAAACCGAGTTGCTGGCCCTTTGCTTCCGCCTCATTTTTCGGCTCGGGACCATTCTCCAAGCCGGCGCGTCCCTGCTGTTCGGTCTGCGCGAGAAACAGGTCTTTGAGCTGCTGCGGGATGCTGGCGATATTCACATCCAGGCCGATGTCGTACTTGCCGTTCACGATCTTTTGGGGATCGGCTGGGTCGGTCAGCACGTCGGCCGAGTTGCTGATGAAGATGTAGCCGCCGGACAATTTGGCAAACAGCTTCTGGCCGTTGACCGACAGAGTCCATTGGCCATTCTTGTCCTTGAGGTCCGGAGCCAACGTCTTGATCAGGCCCTGAAAGGCATCCTCATCGGCGATCGGCAGGAAGATCACGGGCATCTCAGGCTCACCGGCCGCGGTCACGTTCCAGTACGCGCCGAGTGGCTTCTCCAAATCGATACCGGCCAAGCCCTGACCGTTGGTGAAGGCACCGAGGAACTGTTCGGCCGTGGCGCGGGCTCCTTCCGTTCCGACGACTTCACCGATGTAGTCGGCGTCGTCGAGCAGTTCATCCACGCTCTTGATCGTAAGTACCACCGTTGGCTGTTGAGCCTGCACCGACGCGACCATCCACAACGACATCAGCCCGAACAAGCAGGCCGTCTGCCACCGCAACACCCTCTTCATGACTTCATCCTTCTGTCGAGATTTCAAACCGAGCGGTCTAACGCGGCGGGCATGATAGGGAGGCGATTCGCGGGAGCGAAGTGACGAGTTACAAGAATTCAGCGACGACGCGATCCGCCACAAATCGACCTTCGCTAGTGAGTCGGATGTGCGTGCCGGTCTCTTCCAACCAGCCGCAGGCGGTGTTGGTTTGGATGGCTGAAACCGCGATGTCTTCGAGTGCGAAACCGGTGCGCCGCAGGAAGTCCTCTCGTGCGATGCCCTCGCGGCGGCGGAGGCCCAGAAAAATGAGTTCCCTCGCACGGTGGGCCGGTTCGAGTTCTTCGGCCTCGGCAACGGGGGACTCACCTCGTTCGAGCTTCGCCAGCCAACCAAGGACACTGCGAATGTTGGTCTCGCGCCGACCGTTGAGGTAACGCGCCGCGCCGGGACCGAAGGCCCAGTACTCGTCGCCCGACCAGTAGACTTCGTTGTGCCGACAGCGGTAGCCGGGTCGGGCGAAGTTCGAGATTTCGTAATGCTCGAATCCGGCGGTGGCCAACTCATCCATCGCCAGCGCGTACTGAGACCGTTCGAGTTCCTCGTCGATCGGTGCGAGTTCGCCGCGATCGCGCCGCGTGCCGAACGCCGTCCCCTGCTCCCACGTCAGGCCATACGTCGAAACATGCGTCGGCCCGAGAGAGATGGCTCGACGCAGCGTGACCCGCCAATCTTCCAACGACTGCCCCGGCACGCCGAAGATCAGATCGAGCGACACGTTATCGAATCGTCTTTTCAATCGCGCGATCACGTCTGCAATGTCACTCGGCGAATGATCGCGTTCGAGCAGCGTGAGCGCTTCCGTCGAGAACGACTGCACGCCGAGACTGATCCGATTCACTCCCGCGTCCGCCAACACGTCGATCTTCTCGTCCGTCAGATCGAGCGGATTGGCCTCGACGCTGACTTCGGCCCCCGCCGCGAGCGTGAACCGCTCGTAGACGATCCGAAACATCTCACGAAGTTGGTCGCACGATGGATGCGTCGGCGTGCCACCACCGAAGAAGAGCGTGTCGAGTTCTCTTGTCCCCTCGCCCCGGCCTTGCGGGGAGAGGGCTAGGGTGAGGGGTTCTTCTGGCTTCGCATTTTCACCCTGAGCGGGGTGGCGTAAGCCCCCCGGTTCTGAGTGCGTGCTGTTCATCCCAAGAACCGGGGGGCTTACGCCGCCCCGCTCAGAGTCTGAATCTTGACGGGCGTTCGGTGACATCGCGGCGAGACTCGGGCCATTGATCTCCCGCCCCAGCGCCCGCAGATAATCGCCAATCAAGTCATCTCTTCCAGCGATCAGCGTGAAGTCGCAATACCCGCAGCGATGGGCACAGAACGGGACGTGGATGTAGGCGGAGCGTGGCATGGCGGCGGAGTCTATCGGCCCGCGCGGCTGCTTGCCCGGTTGAGAGCTGTTGGTTATGGTTCCGCCAGACATTTTGTCACCCGCCCCATGCTCCCGTCTTTTCAATTTTCAGTGGCATGTAGGGTGCGTGGAGTCTTCGGAACTCACCGTCGTCGGCTCGACCCACCGGTGCGTTCCGAAGACTCCACGCACCCTACTCGCCCCTCACCTTTCGAGTCTGCTCACAGGATGTTCACGATGCTGTCGAGACCTTGGTTGGCTTGTCTGTTTGGTCTGTTGTTGAGCCTCACGACGACCGCGTTTGGCCAAGAAAAGAAGGCCGTCGATCCGCTCGACTGGCCCTACTGGCGCGGCCCTGAAATGAACGGCATCTCGCGCGAGAAGGGCCTGCCCGACACCTGGACGCCCGACGGCGAGAACATGCTGTGGAAGAACGCCGAGCTGGGAACTCGCTCCACACCGATCGTGATGAACGGCAAGCTCGTCACGCTCGTGAGGCACAACCCTGCGACAAAGGAAGAGGCCGAAAAGGTCGTTTGTGTCGATGCCGCGACGGGCGAGAAGAAGTGGGAGAACGTCTTCAATGTCTTCCTGTCCGACGTGCCCGATACGCGCGTCGGCTGGTCAAGTGTGGTCGGTGATCCCGAGACCGGGCACATCTTCGCGCAGGGTGTCTGCGGCTACTTTCAGTGCATTGATGGCGAGACCGGCAAGACGATTTGGTCGCACTCGATGAGCGAAGAGTTTGGGTTGTTGAGTACCTACGGCGGGCGGACCAACTACCCGATCATTCATGAGAATCTGATCATCATCAGCGGCGTCGTGATCGGCTGGGGCGAGATGGCTCGCCCGACGTATCGGCTCATCGCGTTCGACAAGCGCAACGGACAAGCGGTCTGGTTCCAAGGGACAAAGCCGCTGCCGGAAGACACGACGTACAGTGGCCCCGCAATCTCGGTCATCAACGGGCAAGCTCAGTTGGTCGTGGCCTCGGGCGACGGCAGCGTCTACAGCTTCCAGCCTCGCACCGGCAAGCAGATCTGGAACTACGATGTCTCGCTGCGCGGCATCAACACCGCTCCGACGATCATCGGCACTCAGGTCATCTGCGGACACAGTGAAGAGAACTTGGACGACACCGCGATGGGTGCGATCTTCGCCCTCGACGCCACCAAGTCGGGCAACATCACCAAGACGGGCGAAATCTGGCGGACGAAGGAACAGTTCATTGGTCGGACGGGGCCGTTGGTGATTGGCGATCGCATCTACTCGGTCGATGACGGCGGCATCTTCTTCGTGAACGATCTGAAGACGGGCAAGCAGGTTGGTAAGCAAAAAATCGGCACGATGGGTCGCGGTAGCCCGGTCTATGCTGACGGCAAGATCTACGTCGTCGATGGCAACGGTCGCTGGTTCATCTTCGCGCCCGATGAAGCCAAGGGACTGAAGAAGATTCACACACTGCGGCTCGAACATGGCGACGTGAATGCCTCGCCGATCATCTCGCACGGACGGATCTATCTCGCCTGCGAGACGATGATGTACTGCATTGGGATTAAGGACGTGAAGCCATCCGCTGACCCGATCCCGGCGCAGACCGCTGAAACGCCGGTTGCCAACGATCAGAAGCCCGCTACCGCGCTCGTCGTGCCGGTCGAGTCGCTGCTCAAGCCGACGCAAAAGCAACAGTTCTCGGTGCTGCTCTACAACGCGAACGGTCAGTTTCTGAAGGTGGCTGATGCGAAGGATGTGAAGTACACGATCACGGGTCCGGGCGCGATCGATGACGCGGGCAAGTACGCTGGCCCCGGCGGCAACGTCCACGCCCCGGTCCTCGTCAACGCCGAGATCGGCGAGTTGAAGAGCCAGGCGCGCATCCGCGTCATTCCCGAGGTGACGAAGGACTCGCCGTGGTCGTTCGACTTCAACGACGGTGTCGTCCCCGTGACGGGTGTCGGGCTGAGATACCGGCACATCGCGATCGATCACGACTACTTCACCGCTTTGAAAAAGGATGACCCGCTCGCAGCAAGACTTTACATCTACCTGACGACTCAGTTCACGAACTTCCCTGGACCAAAGACGACGTTCGATGACTCGACCCCTCAGCAGGCGTTCACGGGATTGAAGCGTTACCTCGGGCTGATCGAGGCCATCACGACGCAAGATCAAGGCAAGGAAAAGCTCGACCCCTCGCTCAAGCGTCTTCAGGATGATAGCGTCATCGCCAAGTCTGAATGGACCGGCAGCGAGAAGATTCCGACACAACTCGTCATTGAAAAGGGGACTCGCAAAGTCACCGGCAATGGCGTGATGTGCAAGATCACGACCATCCCCAAGGGGACGAAGAGCCAAGGCTGGCTGGGCCATCCCGGGTCGAAGGGCTACACCATCCAAGCCGACTTCCAAGCCAACGAGATCGCCACCGGAGCCGATGCCGACAAGAATTCGAAGCTCCCCGATGTCGGCGTGCAGAACCAGCGTTATCGCTTGGCAATGCTCGGAGCCAGCCAGCACCTCAAAGTCTTCTCGTGGTTCCCGCACGATCAGAAGTCGCACGAAGTCCCCTTCGCGTGGGAAGCGGGCCAGTGGTACACGCTCAAGCTGATCGTCAACGTCGAAGAACGCGACGGCAAGCCGGTCTCGGTCGTTCGCGGCAAGGCATGGAAGAAAGTCGATGCTGAACCAGCAACATGGTCCATCGAATGGACCGACTCGCCGGCGAATCTGACGGGCAGCCCCGGCCTGTTCGGCAACGCGACCAGCGCCGAAATCTTCGTCGATAACGTCTCCGTCGTGCCGCAGTGAAGTTCGTTTAACCGCGTGGACAACGCCCCACGAGTCATTCGATGTTGATTGTGAATTTCGCGAGGGGCGTTGCCCACGCGGTTTAGCAAGTCCGCCAGCATTCCACTGCAATCGGCGACCCGGTGCAGCTCCCCGTCAAAAGGAACCCGTCATGAAATCACTGTCTCTCGCCGCTGCGATCTGCATCATTGCGGCTGGTCTCGCCTTCGCCGCCGACAAGTTCAACCCGACTGATGATGCGCTGAACATCATTACCAAGATGAAGGTCGGCAAGTACGACTGGCCTCAGTGGGGTGGGTCGCCTCACCGCAACAACACGCCGCAGGGAGAGAACATCCCGCACGAGTGGAATCTCGACACGGGTGAGAACGTCTTGTGGGCCTCACCGCTTGGCTCGCAGACGTACGGCAACCCCGTCGTGGCGAACGGCAAGGTGTTCGTCGGCACCAACAACACGCACGGCTATCTCAAGCGGTATCCGGCCAAGGTCGATCTCGGTTGCCTGATCGCGTTTGAAGAGAAGACGGGCAAGTTCTTGTGGCAAGCCTCTTCACCCAAGCTGCCGACGGGCCGTGTGAACGATTGGCCACAGCAAGGCATCTGCTCCACCGTGTTCTGTGATGACACGCGGCTCTGGTACAACACCAGCCGCGGTGAAGTCGTATGTCTCGACGTGGAAGGCTTCCACGACGGTGAGAACGACGGCCCCTTCAAGGCCGAAGCGAATGAGAACAAGGACGAAGCCGACATCATTTGGCGCTACGACTTGATGGGCGTGCTGGGAGTCTTTCAACACAACATGTGTTCGTGTTCAGTGACGTGCGTCGGTGAGTATTGCTTCGTCGTGACCGGCAATGGCGTGGACGACGACCACATCAATATCCCTGCTCCCAACGCCCCCAGTTTCATTTGTCTCGACAAGAACACCGGTAAGCTCGTTTGGAGCGACAAGTCTCCCGGCCTGAACATCCTGCACGGTCAGTGGTCCAGCCCGCTCGTGTTTGAAGCGGGGGGACAGGCTCAGGTCGTGATGGGTGGCGGCGACGGCTGGATTTACAGCTTCGATCCCGCCGGTGACGGCAAGGGCGGTCCCAAGTTGCTGTGGAAGTTCGACGGCAATCCCAAGGAGTCGATCTATCTGCTCGGCGGTCGGGCGACTCGCAACCACATCATCGGCACGCCGGTCTTCTACGACGGCAACGTCTACGCGGGAGTCGGTGAAGACCCCGAACACGGTGAGGGTGTCGGCCACTTCTACTGCATCGACCCGACCAAGCGTGGCGATGTGAGCATCGAATTGGCGGTCGGTCCCGAGGGGAAAGAAATCCCGCCGCGACGCCTCCAATCGGTTGATACGAAGAAAGGCGAGAAGGCCATTCCGAATCCGAACTCGGCCATCGTCTGGCACTACGATTCGGTCGATCGCAACAAGAACGGCAAGCTCGAATTCGAGGAGACCATGCACCGCACGATCGGTAGCGCGGCGATCAAGGATGATCTGCTCTTCATCTCGGACTTCGCCGGACTGGTCCATTGCCTAGACGCGAAGAAGGTCGAGAACGGCAAGCCGGTCGTCTATTGGACGCACGACATGTTCGCCGCCGCGTGGGGTTCGGTACTGATCGTCGATGGCAAGGTCTACACCGGCGATGAAGACGGCGACATCATCGTATTTGAACTCTCGAAGAAGCTGAACGTGCTGTCCGAGAACAACATGATCAACTCGATCTACAGCACGCCGATCGTGGCCAACAATACGCTGTTCATCTCGAACAAGAGCACCGTCTTCGCCCTCAAGCAAGGAGCGAAACTGAAGGGTGGCGTGAAGCAAGGTTCGACCAGCAGCGCGGGCGACAGCGAGTGATTTGATGCTGGCTTGGACCGTCGTTCCTCCGGCCTGTCGCTTCGCTGCGACGGGCCGTTTTTGTTGAGGCGCGACATCAACCCGCAACGTGAGCAAGAATGATCGTGAGCGAGGGTGATCTCGAACAGCCACTCCTCGCTCATGCTTTGGATTCGTATGCTGCGGGCCGAAGACGCCGCCTGTTTCACTCAGCCCGTGATCCGAGCCTTGATGATGCGCGGGCGACCGGCGAGGTCTTTGCGCACTGTCACGTCCGAGTAGCCGCCGTGGGCGGTGAGCATCTGCTGAAGCGGCTCGGCTTGTTCGGGCGACATCTCCATGAGGAACAGCGCGCCGGGCGCGGCGTGTTGAGGCGCAGCGGCGATAAGCCGCTCGAAGACACTCAGGCCCGTCGGGCCACCGTCCAGCGCGAGCCTCGGTTCGTGCTTCGCCACTTCCGCGTCGAGCGTGTCGATCTCGGCCGATGAGATGTAGGGAGGGTTGCCCGCGATGATGTCGAACTTCGCTGCGGAGGCGAGCGGCGCGAACAAGTCTCCCTCGAAGAACTCGATCCGATCATCGATCTTGTTTGCGGCGGCGTTCTCGCGCGCAATGCTCAGCGCGACGGGGCTGATGTCAGTGGCGATGACATTGACGTTGAGCTTCGTCATCTGACAGTTCTTCGCCACAGCAATGGCCACGCAGCCAGAGCCGGTACACAAATCGAGAATTCGCACGGTGCCCGCCGCCTGTCCCGATGACGTGCGCGCTGCAACCAGAGTCTTCACCCCTTCGATGATCTCGATCACCAGAGTCTCGGTGTCCGGACGCGGGATCAGCACATCACGCGTGACTCGAAAGTTCAGGCTGAAGAACTCGCGATGCCCGACGAGGTACGCGACCGGTTCGGCCTGTGCCCGCCGTTGAACCAGATCACGCATGGTGGCTCGCACGGAATCAGCCAGCGGTTCGTCATAGGCCGTGTACAGCTGGATGCGCTGGCAGCCGCGCGCGTGGGCCAGCAAGATTTCGGCATCAAGTCGCGCCGTGTCACTGCCGTGCTTCTTGAGATGCCCCGTCGTCCACTCGAGGACGCGGCGCACGGTCCAAGATTCGGGCGGGGTGGGCGGTGGCGATTCGGCCTGTGACACATGGCTCTCCCGAAACGTGAGGCGAGATCGAGCAGCGGGACTCAGTCCAATACCGTCACTCGACGTTACCGAGCAGCCGTTCGTTGCGGTCGAACTCGACCATCGCACCGATGACCTCGTCCATGTTACCGATGATGATCTGGTCGAGTTTGTGGAGAGTCAGGTTGATGCGGTGATCGGTCAGGCGATTTTGTGGGAAGTTGTACGTCCGGATCCGCTCGCTGCGATCACCGGAACCGACGAGTGTCCGACGGTGTTCGGAGCGTTCCTTGTTGGCCTGATCCTGTCGCGCTTCCATCAGCCGGCTACGAAGAACGCGCATCGCCTTCGCGCGGTTCTTGTGCTGGCTCTTCTCGTCTTGGATGCGGACCACGATGCCGGACGGGACGTGCGTGATGCGCACGGCCGATTCGATCTTGTTGACCTTCTGCCCACCCGGACCACCCGCGCGCATCGTGTCGATCTGCAGATCCTCGTCGCGAATCTCGACATCAATGTCGGTCGCTTCCGCCATCACGGCCACGGTCGCCGCGCTGGTGTGAACGCGGCCCTGCGTTTCAGTTTCGGGAACACGCTGAACGCGATGGCCACCGCTTTCAAACTGCAACTGGTGGTAACAGCCTTCGCCGGTGATTGACAGGACGACATCCTTCATCCCACCCAGTTCGGTACCGGACATTTCCAAGACCTCGAACTTCCACCCGCGCGCCTCGACGTACTTCGTGTACATCTCGAACAGGTCGCGTGCGAACAGCGCCGCTTCGTCACCGCCGGTCCCCGCTCGGATCTCCATGATAAGACTGCCGCGCGTGAGCGAGTCACCCGCCGTCACCATGTCTTCCAGTTCGACACGCATGACATCGAACTGGGTCTGAAGTTCGGAACACTCGGCTCGCGCGTACTCTTCGGTTTCGGCATCTTCCGCCGAGTCGAGCATCTCGCGGGCGGTTGCCAAGTTCTGTTCGAGTTCGTTGAACTCGCGAACCGTTCTGGCGACTTTCCCTAAACCGCCATATTCGCGCTGGATCTCCAGCATCTGCGACGTCTTGGCGAGGACCTCGGGGTCTTGAAGGAGACGCTCCAACTCCTCGAATCGCTCAAGCTTGGCCTGCAATACGGGGAACATGGTAGGCAAACCAATACTGACGCAGAACGCGGAACAGCGGCGAGGCCCTGCATATTAACGCACTGCACAAATCGAACGGGTACGGCTAGATCGGAGCAACCACACCAATCACTCTCACGGCCCAACGAAAATCGTCGGTGCCGCGCGAGTGCGGCGTACATCGAAACCTATGCCTTCTCGCCCGCAGCAGCTTCGCCTTCGGCTTTTTGAGCGTCGGTTTGGCCCCACTTGTACTTGCGCTGGAACTTCTCGACACGCCCGGCGAGGTCCATGATCTTCTGCTTGCCCGTGTAGAACGGATGCGAAGCGGCGCTGATATCGACTGTCACCAGAGGATAGGTCTTGCCGTCGATCTCGACCGTTTTGGTCGTCTTGATCGTCGATCCCGCCATGTACTGTGCACCCGTCGATGAGTCTTGGAACACTACGGTTTGATAGTCGGGATGGATGCCTTGTTTCATGGTCCGCACACCTGCAAAAAAATTGAATGCCTCTACGGCGCTGAGCCTTTGGCTCGTGGAAAACCGAAGCCCATCCCTGCGATTCGCCCAGCGACAAAACGGCTTGGGGCGGAGAGTCTAGGATTCAATGGGGCCGTCTGCAAGCGACTGCACTCTCGATGCGGCAAACACACGAATCTCGACTGATAAAGAGGTTACGGCCGTTGTTGGGAGCCTGAATTGTTGCGACCGGCCAAGAAATCTGGGCAATCTAACGAGAGTTACCCGCAATCGAAGAGTCTGACGGTAGTTCCGATCGTGCGTCAGCTTTGCCAATCTTTCTGTCGCATCTAACGCCCGCTCCGATACTGACGGTGAGACCTATCGACCTGCCAGCGCTCATTGAGCGGGTCGTGCACTGGTCGTCTGGGCGGGTCGCATCAGTGCGAACGCACGACTTTGCCTGCTGGGGTTGGCCGACGACCTCTGTGCCACTGAGCGAGCAACTCGGTTGCGACGCGGAACAGGTGACAGGAACTAAGAAACAAGGAGTTAGAGATGTTTGGTCTGAAGAGACTTCGCTTTGTCGGTCTCGGGACAGGATTGTCCATGATGATCGGCACGGCAGGGTTGCTCGTCACGAGCACCCTGCACGCAGCAGACCCGGGGTGTTGTGCCCCGACGGCCTGCCGCCCCACCATTCAAGGTGGCGGATGCTGCGACAAAATTTATGAAGATGCGGCAGCGCGTCTTCGCAACATGAACAATGGCTGTTGCGCTCCGGCGGCTGCCGCCTGTGCTGCTCCCGCTACCGCTTGTGCCGATCCCGCAGCCGTGTTCAACGGATGCGGCAGCGCCTCAGCAGCCGATTGCAGCTCGGGCTGCGGCCTGTTGAGCGGCGATCTGGGTGAGCCGTTCACGTTGGTCAGCCTGTTCGACAATGAGTGCGGTGGAAACCGGCTCACCGACAAGGGCTGGATCATCGGTGGTCACACTCAGTACGGCTACCAAAGCAATCCGGACGGTGCCTTTGCTGGTAACGGAAC
>CAMAYU010000080.1 GCA_945862235.1 Schlesneria paludicola DSM 18645 | reverse complement strand
CTTCGCCTCCTTCGGATGTCCCGCGAGGATCGCCTCGATCTCGGCCAGTGGGATCGCTGTGAGCAACTCAAAATACATCTTCATCACGCTGTCGGGGACCTGCATGAACTTCTTCATCATGTCGTAAGGCGACTCGGCGATGCCGATGTAGTTGCCGAGGCTCTTGCCCATCCGTCGTTCGCCGTCCAACCCGACGAGAATCGGCGACATCACACCAATCTGCTGTGGCAGGTGCTGATCGCGTTGCAGATCGCGGGCGAGCATGAAGCTGTAAAGCTGCTCGGTCCCGCCGAGTTCGATGTCCGACTTGATCTCGACCGAGTCCCACGCCTGCATCATCGGGTAGAGGCACTCGTGCAAAAAGATCGGCGACGAGGCGGCGTAACGCTTGGCGAAGTCGTCGCGCGTCAGCATCTGTGCGACGGTCACTTTGCCGCACAGTTGGATCACGTCGGCAAAGCTCATCTTGCCGAACCAGTCGCCATTCCGATGGACCTCCGCCCGAGACAAGTCGATCACCTTACCGACTTGATGGAGGTAGTCCTTCGCGTTGGCTTCCACTTCCTCGGCGGTCAGCTTTTTGCTCCGCGCGTGATCGCGCCCGCTCGGGTCTCCCACCAGAGCCGTGTAGTTGCCGATGATGATCACCGCCTGATGACCCAGCTCTTGGAACTGCCGCAGTTTTCGGAGTGGCACCGTGTGGCCGAGATGGACATCAATCCCGGTCGGATCGATGCCGTATTTGACCCGCAATGGTTTGCCGGTCTCTCGGCTCTTGGCCAACTTCGCGGCCAGTTCCTCTTCAGGCACGATCTTCTCGACACCACGCCGGATGATGGCCAACTGTTCGTCAACGGGCAGAAAACTCATGGGCGAGGGACTCGAAGAAGGACTCAAGGGGAAAGGTGTTTGGAACAGGCACTCGCATTCAACGAGGCTGGACTCAAGCGACCCCACCGGGCTTGTCCCGGTGGCTCGCAGGTTTTTGCACTACTCGCTTCACAGATTCCATTGGACGCGGAAGTAGTGCAAAGACCTAGATCCACCGGGGCAAGCCCGGTGGGGACTGCTTTGTTGGTGACTGTGCCACTCAACTATTCCACCGTCAGCAACGCGAGGGCGAGCATCGTAGCGTTGAAGAGGCCGTGAATCACGACCACGGTCGCATAGTTGTGGCGTCGCTCGAAGACGCAGCCGAGGACCAGCGACAGCGGCAGCAGCGCGGGTCCATCGACCGGACCATGAATCGCGGCGAAGCTGACCGCAACGAACGGGATCACCCACCGCGCGGGAAGCACGGTCCTTAACCAGCTCTGCAAGATGACTCGAAAAATCAGCTCCTCCGACAGCGGCGCGATCACGACCGCGATGAGTACGACCAAGGCAATCGTGATCGGGTCTAGATTGTCTGTCATCAACGTCAACAAAGGGTTCTGCGTATCGCGCGTGCGAAACGGTGCCATCGCGATCATCGCGACGGCCATCGGCAGGATCGCCAGTTGGAAGCCGAACCAGCCGTCGCGCAAGGGACTCGCCAGCGGCCGTCTTTTCAAGCCGAACAGTCTCGCCGACCGCCAGTCGTTTCCCATGAGCAGCGCGATCAGTAGCAAGGTCGTTCCGCCACTGAGTGCCACGACCGACCACAAGGCAGCGTGCGTGATCCCGCGCGGTTTCGAGGCGACCTCGGGCGCGATCTTCGAGGCGAGATGCAGTCCAAACCAGAGCCACGCTAACAGCAGAGCCAACCGCTCGGAACCGCCAGTCCAAGCCGCTCGCGGCTCGTCACAGCGGTCGAGCCACGGGAGCCCCTGTCGTCGACGCTGCCAGATTTTCACCCACACTGAGACGCCACAGTAGACCAGTGACATCAGCAGCCAAGCGGCCAAAAAATGGCGAGGATCGTTGGGGGAAAAGGGTGTCGTGGGCACTGTCGGTTCAAACCTCGCGCGGCATGGAAACGTCTCCGGTGTCGTCGCGCCGAGTATAAGGCGACCGGCAAGAGAAAGTAGACCCGACACTCCGTGGCGGGAGCGGTTCGTGACACGGAGTGACACGTCCACTTTGGGCCAATCGAGTCTTGCTGCTTGCCTAACTGCCTGTTGAAAAACGTGGGGCACGTTTCCAACGTGCCCGAAAACCAAGAAGTGTGAGCACGATGAAATCGGACTCCACGTGTTATTCAACAGGCTGCCAACCGGGATGACGTGGAACCTCAGTGCCGAGCATGCCTTTTCGCTTCGCGACAGGGCGTCGGTCGAGCAAATCAACGGCGGAGCCGGATCACCAAGCTTCCATCATGTTGACGATGCGCCGGGCGAGTTGGTCGATCGCCTCCTGCGTCCCGGTCGCCAAAGACTGGCCGACTTCGGGAGCGAACTCCGCCTGCAAACTGATTGGGATGGCGTTCGGCGACAGCGGGACTTCCTGCTGCGCGAGAACTTCACCCGTTCTCAAATTTTCCCACTTCGTGACGATCATCAGCGAAACTTGCAGGTCGCGCGGGTCGTCGAACTGGTTCTCGCCGAGAACATCCTTGCGCGTCTGCACGATCTTTCCCGTCAGTCGCGTGTCCGCATCCAAGCCTTTGGCGAGCCGATACGGAGTTCGCTTGGAAATCTCTTTCTGCACGGCCTCGGTCAATTGGACTTCGATCCCGCGGCGGAAGGTCTCGTTCTCGAAGATCGGCACGGAGACCGTCCGAATCTCAGGGTTGAAGCCGTTGCCAACTGTGTAGCCACAGCCGGAGAGAACGGGAACCGCGAGCAGCAGCAGCAGCGCGAGGAGAACGGCCGTGCGACCCATGATCGGCTTCACGAACATTCTTGCGACGCTTGAGCCGGTCAGCGCGAGTCGATTCGTGGGTCGAAAAGTTCGGTGCGACATGTCGTCCAGAATTCAAATGGAGGACGGGCACTCATGCCCGTCCGAGTCGAAGGCCATTTACGAGACGGGCAAGAGTGCCCGTCCTACGGATCACCATTTTCCCGGAGGCCGTTCCACTCCCTCACAGTTTCGTTTTGCCCGACGCCGGAGCTTCGACTTCCTGTGCTTCATCGTCCCAACCAGCGGGCAGTCGGCGCGGAGGAGACCACGGGAGCCAGCCCCGTTTCTTGGCCGGGTCGTTCTTTCCGGAGGCCTCTCCGCCACGAGTCTCCTCGTCACGGACTTCCAGATCTTCAGAGGCTTCTTCAAACGGGTCGGTCATTTTGGGCGACCGCTTGAATGGGTTGCCAGACCACCGCGAAGGGGCTTCCTCGACGGAGGCTTCCGGTGCGTAGCTCTGTTTAGCGGAAGCCGACTTCGTGGAGTTCGATGAGTTCTGCGGAGTGGCTCGCCCGAAGAGCGATGTCTTGGGAGGATCGACCGGCGCGAGCAAGGCTGCGCCGCTGGCATACTGCGGGCCGAGTTCTTCTAGTTGTCGACGTGCTTTCTCTGCGAAAGGAGATTCGGGGAAGCGGGCGATCACCTGATTGCAGTAGACGGCGGCCGCTCGTTTGTTGTCTTTTCTCAGCCAAAACTGGACCTGTCCCCATTCGCGTTCGGCTTTGGCCTCGTCAATCTGGGCCAGCTCCCGCTTCAACCGGTCCTTGTCTTCGATGTTGGGATAGAGCCGCAGCGTGCTCTCTTTCAGAAGCTCTGCTTCGGTCAACGTTTTCCCTTCGTACTCGGCACCCTGGTACGACATCAGTTTGACGTGCGAGCCGAGTAAGAACGCCTCCTGCAAGTGCGGGCTGTTCGGGAAGGTCTCACGCAGCATTTGGAAGAAGCGATCGGACTCGACGAAGTTTCCTTTGCGAGCGTGATGGCTCGCAACGAGCATCATCGCATCATCGGCCAATGGTCCCGTCGGGTCATTCATCCAGATCGCCTGCAACGCGGCGACACCATTTCCCGGCGTGTCGAACAGCGGCTCTGCCTTGTTCGTGAAGTTCGGAATGTACATCGGCTTACCACTGGGAGCGGCAGGCTCCTCGGCCGGAAGCTTGTGCTTCGGGTCGTCGTAGTTGACCTGTTGGACCTCGCCCAACTTGGCGACCTCGGGGAAGTTCAGCCAGACGCGACCGATCTTGAAGAGCCGCTCAGACACGACATCGAGGTGCCGCGTGGAAGGATATTCCCTGAGCAGAATCGCGTAGACATCGTGTGCCTTCGCATAGTGGTCCTGCTGGTAAGCGGCCTCGGCCTGCATGAAGAGCGCGTCCTCGCGGATGTCGCTTTTCTTGTATTTCTTGGCGACCTTTTTAAACGCTTTCTGGGCCTCAGCAAACTGCTCGTCTTTGTAGATGTCAGTTGCGGCGACGTACTCGTCTGTTCCGGCGAGCGGCTTGAGTGAGTCCGAATCGCTGCCGTCGTCGTTCTCGCGATCTCGCAGCCACATCAGATTTCGCAGGCGTCGCTCGGTTGGCCCCTGCACCTTGGTGATGTTCGGCGTGTTGTCTTTCAACAACGCCGACTTCTCCCACGGCGTGACGCACCCCGCGAGGAGTGGGAGCAGACACCAAACCGCGACAACGCACAGAGCCATCGGCCCGCGCTGAGATCGCGATCGTTCATATTGTGATGTGTGCTGCATGGTCATCCATGACCGTGTGAGGGGAGCAGCCGGCAAACCGGAAAGCTCGTTGAACCGCGTAGGCAACGCCTCGCGCCATAGTAGGGGAAGCCTCCGGCTTGCCCGTCCTTCAACCGAAATCGCGGGCAAGCGAGACGCTTACCCTACGTGCTAACTGAGGTACTTCAACATTTTTGGCCGTTTGCCCAGGATGTGCGACAGTGCGGTCGTCGTGACGTGTTTCGCTTCTTTATATTGCTGCGGCGTCAGGTTGAGCTGTCGCCACTCATCATCATCTTCACCGGAGATGACTCGCAGCACGGCTGCCGTTCCCGCGTGGATCGAAAGTTGTGTGTATTCCTCTTTTTGACAGTCCGGACAGATGAGGCCTCCCTGTGAGACCCAGAACCCGAACGTTCGTCCTTCCGTCAGTCGAGTGCCACAGGCGACACACGATTCAAAATCGGGAAGCTGTCCAATTTCCCGCAGCACCACCAATTCAAATCTGAGGATGCCGAGGCGTGTGGTTTCCGTGGTCGCGAACGAAGCGAGAGCTTCCTGTGCGGCCGCATAAAGTTCGAGATGGGGGTCGTAATCTTCAGTCAGCCCGAGCAACAATTCGGCGACGTAATAGCCCGCGTAGAGGCAGACCAAGTCCCGCTCTTGAGGATGAAATCGGGTGACAAGTTTGGATTCGGTGAGGAGATCGAGGCCAGATGTGTGCTTGCGGAGGAACACTATCTGACACGTCGCGAGCAGGTCAAGAGCGGATTCAAACGGTCCCTTGAGCCTCCGCCCCCCCTTGGCCAAGGCCGAAATCTTGCCGAATTCCCGCGTGAACAGCACGACGATGCGGCTGGTCTCACTGAAGTCGGTCACGCGCAGAATCAGTCCTTCCGCCTTCTCAGCAGACATGCGTCACAGTCCCGTTAGAGTGCAGAGCGATCCATTAACAGCCTGTTTAGTCGGCTCGCACAGTTCGTAGGCCGGACGAAGGGGTCCGGCCTACATTCGGCCGTCAACTCGCGCCACTCTCGTCGGTGATGTCTTGGCTGCTGAACTCGACATCGACCAGCGTGGTCACGCCGTTGAACGATCTCGGGTGATAGCCCTTGCGGAAGTGAAAGCGCCACACGAGATCACCGTTCAACTGGACGGCCTCTTCTTCGGACGGGATGAACGTCAGCCACGACTTGCCGGGAGCGACCTGTTCGTCCAGCTTTTGGTCGGCCATGACGAACTCGCTGTAAACGGGATGGTCGTAGACATACAGCAACGTCCCACCCTGCTTGCGGTCGGCCGCCGCTCCCAAAAAGTTGTTGGCGTAGACGGTTTCACCGAACGACTTGTTTTTGCGTTTGAACATCAGCATGGCGTCGAGCGGAGCGAAGGTCTGATCGCGCGAGACGTTCTCGAACTTCAACCACAGCTTGAGCAGCGGCTCGGTCGGTGAGCGTGCCTCCGCTCCCTTCTCGCGACCGTGTTCAAACTTCACGATGCCGCGCGTGACTTTCACGGGCGTCACCTTCACGCTGCCGAACCGCTCCGACTGACCGAGCCGGAGGACGTGCCCCGGTGCGAGATCATTCTTCGGCGCGTAATACGTCAGCGCGACTTCGCCCCCCTTGCGCGTGGGAACCTTGATATCGGGCAGGCTCTCCAAGGGGTGAGCTTTGACGAAGAACAAGAGATAGGACAGCACGATCGTGACGGCACTGGCGTAACTTCCAATGAGGAGTAGCAGCATCGCGAGCTGTCGGTGACGGGCTTCGACCGCATCTGCGGAATACGTGGGTGTCAGGTTCAAGCCCAACGGTGAATCGCCGGTGATCGCACTCGTCACGGAGTCCGTCGCAACAGCACTATCAGACGTTGGAGAGTCTGCCGCCGCGAACGCCGCTTCGGGCAACGCTCCAAAATGGAATTGCTGCGACGACGACAGCGCGAAGTCATCACCGCCCAAACTGTTCATCTCTGAAGCGTTCGAGGCTGCGGTCCCCATCGACGATGGGCCGAACATCAGCGTGGGCGACTCCACGTTGGAGGGACTTTCGGCCGGTGGAATCTCGGCGGTGGCGAAAGGCGGTACGTCCGGCGTGCGTCTCTCCATGAAATCCCATGCCCCGGCCGAGACGATCCCAGACGGAGGCTCGTCCGTTTGAGCGGGGGTTTCCGCGAACGACGGAAACGCGGCGGGTGGCTGATCGATCGATACCGGACTGGAAGGGGGTGCCCAGCCCATCAATGGCGAAGTGAAGCGTGCTGGTTCAGTCGCGGCGGATTCCGAAACGCTCGATGTCTCCGACAGAACGGGCTCGTCCTTGGAGAGAAAGAGATTCGGAGCGCTGTGCCAGCCGAATTCGGCCTCGTGTTCCAAGGTATCGTCATCACTGCCACTAAAAATGTCCGACGCTTCCACAGCCTTCATCGGTGGTTCGTCTGTGACGTTGGGAGACCAGCCCCCGTCCGCACCAAAATTCAGTTCGATGTCGCCGGTATCGACTTCGCCGGTCGCCGCGGGAGCCGCGCTGACTGCGGCAGGCTCCTCCACGGCCGTGTCTCCTTCGATGACATTTTCCAAGAGTTCCGCGGCTTCCATCGGGCTGATCTCAACAGATAAGGCACCCGCACTCGGTGGCCTGTCGAGTGTTGAGGGTGGGGCGGGGATCAGCTCCGGAGACAATCGATCTCCCGCGTCGTCCAAAACTTCAGAAAGCTCGGGAGCGGGTATCGAAAGGTGGACTCCACAATGGGGGCACGCGACCACGACGCCCGGTGTCTCAATCAGCAAACGACCGTGGCACTGACCGCAAGTCACTTCCATCGCCATTACGTCCCTCTCAGATCACTCTCGTGTCACTCATGTTGCACTGCGCTAAAGCTCGCCAGTCGATTGTGACCGTCCGACCATCGCGTTGCAAACCGGCTGTCGATTGCCAAATGATGACACCCAACACCGGCACGCCACCGCGCGTGGCGATCTCCACTGCGTTGTCGGTCGCCAGCGCGAGATCATCTTCGGGGCGAGCCTGATTCAACACGATCCCGGCCACGCGCAGTCCACGTCGCTCCGCCGCTTCGATCGTCAGCAAGGAATGATTGATCGTGCCCAAACCGCACCGCGCGACCACGATTAGCGGGTAGCCGAACTCCCGCGCGAGGTCCGCGCCGTTCGTGGTCTTACTGACGGGAGCCAGCAGTCCGCCTGCCCCTTCCACAACCAACACGTCAACTCGACTCGACCAATGATCGGCTCCCGACTTCAACAGCGCGAGATCCACCGTCCGTCCTTCCGCGCGCGCGGCCAACGGCGGAGCCAGCGGCGCGAGAAACCGCTGCGGACAGATCGCCTCGTCGGACAGCGTGTCGCCTGGCCACTCGTCTCGTACCGCCTCGCGCAGTCGTTCGATGTCGTCCCACCGTGCTCGGCCACTCGTGTCGAACTCGGCTCCCGAACAGACCGGCTTGTAAACGCCCACACGCACGCCGCACGAAACCAGTTGTCGCGCGATCAACGACGCAACGTGAGTTTTCCCGATGCCCGTGTCGGTCCCTGTCACAAACAGTCCCGCAGGTGGAACGAGTAGACTCACAGAAACACTTTCGCGAGGGAGAGTAAGTGGGCCGCGACCCGTAGCTCAGGCGGCTCGCCTGAGACCTGAGAAGAGTCACCAACCGCAGGCGAGCCGCCTACGTTACAAAATGAGTGCCAACCAATAGGCAGTTTGTCCGTGAGTAGTACGTGGCCTTGCGAGCCTGCACAAGGAGTCCCTCTTCCGAGACTCACCGGCGGAGCGGCTTCGCGCACGGCAAAGTTCGCCTGACCGGCACAGCCTCCGGCTGGGACTATCATCGCGATCATCGCTGATTGACCGAGGTTTTTACCGTTCCTACACTGACGCCACGTTGGACGAGCGTCAACGAATGAAGACGCGACTACGGTTGCTTCACCCTCCGACTCCCTCGTCGGACGATTCCACATCGGGCGAAATTCTCTGGAGGAAACTCATGCGATTCTGTGCAAGCTCGAATCAATGGCGAACGCTCGGCGCGGTTCATCGCGCGACGAGTGCGTGTCTGGCGCTCGGACTGTGCGCCGTCTTGGCAACCACCACCTCAGCCTACGGACAAGCTCCCGCCAAAAAGGCCACCAGCGAAGAGAAGACGCTGTCCACGAAAGACAACGCCAACGTCGCCATCACCTACTTCAAGGCGACCGGCGGACAAGACGCTCCCGTGGTGGTCATGCTCCACGGCAAAGGGGGCAGCCGACAGGTTTGGAAGGCGTACGCGGAAGCATTGCAGAAGGCGGACTTCGCCGTGGTGACCGTCGATCTGCGCGGCCACGGTGAAAGCACCGGCGGCGGTGGAGCGGCCGCTGCCGGCAAAAAGGCCGACACGAGTGCTCCCGGAAAACGCGAGTACGCCGCGATGGTCGCAGGGGACATGGAGGCTGTGAAAAATTTCCTACGCGACGAGCATCAACTGAAGCAGCTCAACATGAACAAGCTGGCGATCGTCGCCGCCGACATGAGCACTCCCGTGGCGATCGCGTACACCGAACTCGACTGGAAAAAGACCCCGTACGACGACGCACCCACGCTCGCCCTGAAGACGCCGCGCGGTCAGGATGTGCAAGCCCTCATCCTGCTCTCGCCTGAGGCCACTGCCCCAGGACTCAGCGTCTCTAAGTCAGTCGATTTCATCCGGGTCATCGGGCGTCCGGTGCTCATTTGCGTTGGGACCAAGAGCAAGTCGGATCTCACCACCGCCAACAAGATGCACGACCAACTTGCACCGAAGAAAGAAGAGAAGGAGCAGATCATCTACATCGAACGGTACGAATCACCGCTCGGAGGAACCAACCTGCTGAACAAGAACCTCGGCGTTGAGAAGCACATGTTCGTGTTCCTCACCAAGCACCTGAAGGACCACAAGAGCGACTGGCGCGACCGCCGCAGCAAGCTCGATCTTTGAGTCTTGGTCGCAGGCCGTCAAAAAATATGGGGCACGCGGGAAGCGTGCCCCATTTGCTTTGAAAGCCTCAAGGTGATTGTTGATGCCTCGTTCTGACGAAGCACTCCCCGCACTCACGGCACGGTCAGTTCGCTCTTCCCTTCGGCACCTTCAGTACCCGTTTCTTTGGCCTTCATTTCGATGGTCACTTCACTGACCGGTTTGAAGGCGTCGCGAGCTTCCTGAGCGTCCTTGACCTCGCGCGTGATCTTCGCGCTCCAACGAGCGACACCGAACGGCACATCGGGACTCTTCCAGATCGTCGATTCTTGCACGGTCCGACTCGTCGTCCGCTCGATTGAAATCTGTCCTTGCAGTTGCTGCGCTTGCTTGACCGCTTCAATCCCGACCTCGGGATCGACACTCGCTTCCACGACCTTCAACTCGCGGTAATAGCCAACGAGAATGCCGAGCGGATAGAGCTGAAGTGCCGGTTCGGTCAGCGGCTTCGGATCGGCTTTGCCAACTTTGCGGTAGCCCTTCACCAGCGGCAGGAAGCTGACCGGAACCTTGTTCTGATCGACGTTGGACGCGATCACGGACGACTCGGGGATCAAGACTTTGTAAATCTCGGAGCCGGTCAGACCGGTGTCGATGTTGCCGTCTTTTTCGCGTCCGCGATCAATCTTGATCTCGATCCACCGGCAGGCGGTCATCTCGCCGCGATACTCGGCCATCTCCGAACCGACCGACTTGATCCAGACCTTCTCGATCCACGGGCTGATGTCGAGTTTCCCTTCGGCCGAGTCCGGCCGAATCTCGCTCTGCGTGTACGAGCCTTCAAAACGCACCCAAGTGCCGTCGGGAGGCAACTGGCAGACAACTCCCTGCGAATAGGCCAACGGAGCGAACGCCGCCTGAGCGACCAAACAAACCAGACCCGCGACGAACGCCTTCATTGCAGCCATTCCTTTAACGTTGTTGCCATCCAACCACGGGTCGAAGTCTGGCAGACAGTTGCGGGAGTGACAAGACCGATTCGTCGCGTCCCAGCCGTTCATGCCATTGGCTTTCACGGTTGTTTCAACCCTGACGAGTTTCGCGCCCACGACACGGCAGCTACGATGCCACCGCTCTTGATGACCCAGTCGTTTCACACCTCCCACACAGCGACCCCCATTCCGATGACGACCGCCGATCGCTCGATTTCACCATCGCCGTCCCTCACAGATACCGCCGTCCCGCGCACAATCGGCAAGGTCTATCTCGTTGGCGGTGGTCCCGGCGATCCCGGCCTGTTGACGCTCAAGGGGGCCGAGTGCCTGCGTCGCGCGGACTTGATCCTGTACGACGGCCTCGTCAATCCCATGCTGCTCCGTCACGGTCATGCGGCCGTTGAGAGAACGTGCCGGGCAGAAGGGCCGCTCGGACGCTTGCTCCCGCAGGACGAAATCAATCGCCGACTGATCGCCGCTGCGAAGGAAGGCAAAACAGTCGTGAGGCTCAAGGGGGGCGACCCGTTCATCTTTGGACGAGGCTCCGAAGAGGCGGCAGCACTCGCAGCGGAAGGGATCCCATTTGAAGTCGTCCCCGGCATCACCGCTGCCACAGCGGCGGCGGTCTACACGGGAATCTCGCTCACGCACCGCGACCATGCGTCGGCGGTCGCCTTCATCACCGGACACGAAGACCCGTCCAAGCCCGCCACGGCACTCGACTACAACTCGCTCGCCCACTTCCCCGGTACGCTCGTCTTCTACATGGGGCTGCATCGGTTGGAGGCAATCACGTCCGCCTTGATCGCAGCGGGCAAACCGGCCGACACGCCCACCTGTGTCGTCTGTCGAGCGACTCAACCGCTGCAACGCTCCGTCACGGGAACACTGAACGACATCACGTCCCTCGCGAAGTCCGCCGGACTGCAACCGCCTTCGCTGGTCATCATCGGCGACTGTGTGAAGGTCCGCGAACAAGCGAGTTGGTTTGAAGATCGTCCGCTGTTCGGCCAAGTCATCGGGATCACGCGCCCCGAGGAACAAGCCGACGATGCCGCACAACAGGCTTACGAATTGGGCGCTCTTCCCGTGATGCTCCCCACGATTGAGATCACGCCCCCCGACGATTGGTCCGAAGTCGATGCCCTGCTGCCGCGACTTCGCTCGTTCGACTGGATCGTCTTCACGAGCGCGAACGGCGTGCGAGGGCTACTCTCGCGTCTCTGGCAAACCGGTGGCGATGTCCGATCACTCGGCCAAGCCAAGCTCGCGTGCATCGGTCCCGCGACGGCCGCCGTCCTCGAAGAGTTCTCACTGCGAGCCGATCTCATCCCCAATGAGTATCGCGCCGAAGCACTTGCCGCCGCATTGAAGCCGCACATCGCCAACCGTCGCGTCCTCTGGGCGCGCGCCTCACGCGGACGCGAAGTCCTCACCACGGAACTGACCGCCGCCGGAGCGACCCTCGAACAAATCGTTGTTTACCAGAACCGCGACCTGACCGAGTTGCCTCGCTCGGAACTCGACCGCCTAGAACGAGGCGACCTCCACTGGATCGGCCTCTCCAGCCCGTCGATCGCCCGTTCGTTCGCACGCCTGCTGACGCCCACCGCGCGACAGCATCTCGGTGTGAAGACTCGGCTCGCCAGCATCAGCCCCGTCACCACCGCCGCCGCTCAAGCCGTCGGCCTCCCCATCGCCGCCGAAGCGACCGAGTTCACCTGGCCCGGCCTCTTCCGAGCCATGATCGCCGCACACCAACCCGAAGCGTGAGCGAGGCCGCGAAACCGAAATCCAGCCCCGTATCCGCGCGATCACTTGGGTCACAAAACGCGGTGGCAATCGTCTGCGCTCGTTTTACTTCTTCGCCTTGCCCTGTTCCGCGCGAGGCAGCGGCGCACCAGTGGCTCCTTGTTGAGCGTATTCGGTGCTGCGAGCCGTCCACAGCTCAGCCAACTCGTTCACTTTCTCGGGCTGCTTCGCGGCGAGGTCGTGCATCTCAGAGCGATCCTGACTGAGGTCGTACAACTCCCAAGCCGCGTCGGCTCCGGCGGCCGTGATCTTCCAATCGCCGTGTCGCAGCGCGCGGTTGTCTTGATGCTTGAAGAAGAGTGGCTCGTGTGGGCGAACGTCTTCCTTCGCGAACGACGCCACCAGACTGCGTCCGGGGAACGATGGACGCGACTCTTCGTGGAAGGTCTTCGGCGCGGGAAGGCCCGCTAGTTCGAGCAGCGTCGGTGCAATGTCCACCAAGTGACCGGGCGCTCGTCGCAGCTCGCCCTTCGCAGCGATCCCGGCTGGCCAGTGAGCGATCAGCGGTGTCGCGATCCCTCCCTCGTGAGTCCAATGTTTGTGTTTGCGGAACGGCGTGTTCGCGGCCGTGGACCAGCCGGGACCGAGGCCCAGGTAACTCTTCGCGGAACCGAGCGGCGCGGCGGGATCGTGCATGTCGCCGCGAATGATTTGCTCGGCACTCGCTCCGTTGTCTGACGCAAAGAAGATGAGCGTGTTGTCGAACGCCTGCATCGCTCGAAGCTGCTCCAGCACGCGACCGATCTCGCGGTCCATGCGGTCCACCATCGCAGCATGGATCGCCATCTTGGTCGCTTGGAATTGTTGCTGCTCGGCGGACAACTCCGTCCACGGAACCGCTCGCCCCACCTCACCCGCCCCGATCTTCGTCTTCAAACCCGCTTCATCCACGTTCCATTTGGGAAACGTCGTTCGCTCGGGCGCGGAGAGGTCCGCCGCGTGGAGGCCCAGCTCGCGCTGTCGTTTCCAACGTTGCTCGCGGACCACGTCCCAGCCCTCGCGATAGCGGTCCTTGTAACGCGCGATGTCCTCGGGCAAAGCGTGCAGCGGAAAGTGCGGTGACGTAAAGGCGAGATACAAAAAGAACGGCTCGCCTCGATGCTGCTGTTGATGTTCATTCAAGAACTGCACGCCCCGTTGCGCGACGGCCGTCGTCACGTAATAGCCTTCGTCGAGCGATGGCGACGCGATCTGCTGATCGTTCAACGTGAGTCGCTGCGGATTGAAGAACCGGTCCTGATCGGCGATGTCATACGACCGCTCGAACCCTCCGGCGAGGATCGGTCCATCGACGTGCCACTTCCCCGTCTGATACGACCGATACCCGGCAGGCTTCAGCAACTGAGGCACCAGCGCGGCCCACTTCGGTCGTTGCCCCTGAGGATCGCGATTGACCTGCTGCGCGTAATAACCCGTCAGCAACGCCGCCCGGGAAGGCCAGCACCGTGCCGTGTTGTAAAACTGCGAGTACCTCAAGCCATTCGCCGCCAACGTGTCGAGATTCGGCGTCGCGATCTCACCGCCATAACAGCCCAGGTCCGAGAACCCCAGATCGTCCGCCAAGATGAACACGACATTTGGCTTGCTCGCGCTCGACTGATCGCGGCCCACTTTGTCTGCTGCATGGCTCGACTGCGACAGACTCACCAACGCCAGTGCCACGATGAAAAATCGGAACGACATTCGACAAGACATAACGGCACCTCCAAGTGGACTGAGTCAAACAAATCTGCGAGATGAGACCACGCGCGGCCAGCGATGAGAACTCCGAGCGGGGCTTACGCCGCCCCGCTCGGAAACCTCTCGCTTTGTGCTGCGAACGGTACAAGCGTTCGTCGTATTCGGTATTCGCCCTCTTCGCCGCACTTCTGTAACCGACCGCGTTGTGCAACGGAACTGACTCTTCGGTGTGGCTGATTGACCGCGCCAATGCCCGACGTGATACTCGCCCGCCTTGACGAACTGCCTTCCCTTACGTGGATTGAGGATCGCCTCATGCCGGTCAGATGTTTCTCTGTCTGCTGTGGATTGCTACTGCTGTCGGGCGTGAACGCCTTCGCTCAGGAGGCCGCTCCGGACGATGTCTATTCGACTCGCGTGAAGCCGCTGTTGGCGAAGCAGTGTGGGGAGTGTCACGGCTCGAAGAAGCAGATGTCGGGGCTGAGGATCGACTCGGCGAAAGGGATGCTCGAGGGAGGCGACAGCGGGACGGCCATCGTCCCCGGTGACTCGGCGAAGAGTCTGCTCGTGCAGGCCATCTCGGGGGCTGAGGGTGTGTCGAAGATGCCGCCTGAAGGACCGGCGCTCAGCGCCGATGAGATCGCTCTGATCCGCAAATGGATCGACGACGGAGCCAAGTCCCCCGCCGATGAGATCACCGCCGCGGCCGCTTCCAAACAGAGCGATCACTGGTCGTTCCAGTCCGTCCGGCGATATCCCGTTCCCGACGTGAAGCAGCCCGCCGCTGTGCGAAGTCCGCTCGACAGCTTCGTCGTCGCGCGACTCGATCAGGAACGGATCGCGCCGTCGCCCGAGGCGGATCGCGCAACGCTCTTCCGCCGCGCGACGCTCGACCTGCTGGGAGTCGCTCCGAGTCCCAATGAACTCCACGAGTTCCTCAACGACGCCGCGCCCGATGCCTACGAACGGTTAATTGATCGGCTACTCGCCTCACCGCATTTTGGCGAGCGCTGGGGCCGCGATTGGCTCGACGCCGCCCGTTACGCCGACTCGAACGGCTACACGCGCGACCAGCCACGCACGATCTGGAAGTACCGCGATTGGGTCGTCGATGCCTTCAACCGCAACCTGCCGTTCGATGAGTTCGTCATCGAGCAACTCGCCGGTGACATGCTTCCCAACGCTCGGCTCGACCAGATCGTCGCGACCGGATTTCACCGCAACACGCTTATCAACGAAGAGGGCGGGACCGACGCCGAGCAGTTCCGCATCGAAGCGGTCGTCGATCGCGTGAACACCACCGGCACGGTCTTTCTCGGACTGACCGTCGGCTGCTGCCAGTGTCACGATCACAAGTACGACCCGCTCAGCCAGCGCGAGTACTACCAACTGATGGCCTTCTTCAACAACGCGGCCTTCAACGGCGGAGACCCGGCCGCGCCGCGCATCGACGTGCCATCGCGCGAGCAGTTCGAGCGAGGTGAACCCGAACGCCAAAAGACGATCCGCGCCGAGATCGCGAAGCTCGACAAGGAAATCAAAGCCTCGACCGAAGCGATCCTCAACGATCAGTACGAGTGGGAGAAGACGCTGACCGACGACGACAAAAAGAAGCTGCCGTTCAACGTGAAGAACGGTGTCGATCTGCCGCCGCGTGACCGCTCGGCCGTACACAAACGCGATGTCGATGCCCACTTCCGAAGTCAGCCGGTCGCGCGAGAAAAATATCCGCAGCTCGAACAGATCGCGAAGCTCCGCACCGACGAACCGAAGTTCCCCTCGACGATGGTCATGCAAGAACTGCCCAAACCGCGCGACACCTTCATCCACCTGCGAGGCGACTTCCTCCGCAAAGGAGCCAAGGTCGAGCCAGCCGTGCCAGCGGTGCTGGGGAAGGTTGAGGGTCGAGGGTCGAGGGTTGAGGCTCAGAAGGAAGAACCGCTGCCCGACGCGCCGTCTTCGCCCCCCTCTTCACCATCAACCCGGCTCGACCTCGCTCGCTGGCTGACCGCACCCGACAACCCGCTCACCGCGCGCGTCACCACGAACCGCGTCTGGCAGAAGTATTTCGGCCGAGGTCTCGTCGAAACCGAGAACGACTTCGGCACGCAAGGGACGCCGCCGTCGCATCCCGAGTTGCTCGACTGGCTCGCCAGCGAATTCACAGCCTCTTCGTTGTCTTCTTCTGTCCCTCAACCCTCAACCCTCAACCCTCAACTCCCATGGGATACCAAACGCTTCCACCGTCTCCTCGTCACCTCAGCCACGTACCGCCAGTCCTCGCGCCACCGGCCCGAGTTGGCTGAGAGCGATCCGGTCAACAAGCTCCTCGCGCGGCAGAGTCGTCTACGACTCGATGCCGAGATCATTCGCGATGCGGCTCTCGCGGCGAGTGGCCTCCTCACGACGGAGCTGGGCGGGCCGCCGGTCTATCCACCTCAACCCGACGGCGTGTTCGATTTCACTCAAGATAAAAAACCGTGGAAGACCGCGACCGGTTCCGACCGGCATCGCAAGGCGATGTACACGCAGCTCTGGCGGTCGAGCCTCTATCCTGCGATGACGGTCTTCGACTTCCCTGACGCCAACGTCACGTGTACTCGCCGCGTCCGTTCGAACACGCCGCTGCAAAGCCTGACGCTGGCCAACGACCTGACGTTCATCGAGTTCTCGCGCGGCCTCGCCTCGCGCTTACTCAGCGCACCGATGAGCGACGACTCGCAGCGCATCACGCTCGCCTGCGAAATCTGTCTCTCGCGAACGCCCTCGTCTCAAGAACTCGCCCGACTGCGTGGCTACCTCGACGAGCAGCGGTCTCACTTCGCCAGTGACCTCAAGTCCGCCACCGACTTCGCCCCGAAGCCGCTCCCCGCCGATGTCGCCGCCCCCGAAGCCGCCGCCTGGATGGCCGTCTCCCGCGTGCTGATGAACCTCGACGAGTTCATCACCCGCGAGTGACCAACGTAGCCTTCATCACTCCGCGTGAAGAAAGCCGTGCGCGAGTTCAGCCACTACTGTTCCAAGCACGTCGGATTCCAATCGGCTTCCTTCACGCGGAGCGATGAAGGCTACTTTCCAGCCGACTCATTCAACTCGGCCAGCTCGACCAGCAGCCGTTCCAGTTCGAGCAGATACTCGTCGCTCGGTAGCTTCGATTTGCGATCGCGCAGCGCGAGGACGGCTCGTTCGAGTTCGTTCCGCTGCTTGAGCACATCGGGCGGCAGCGCGGAATCGGTTGAGTTCTTGGCGAGGTGCCACTGATGAGCGTGCTGTCCGTCGAGCGGCTTGCCGTCCTTGGTCTCTTCGAGCGGCATGAGGCCGCGAAACTGATCGGCTCGCACGCCGAGGCCATCGCCGCTGTCGTCGAGCAGCGCGTGTTCGGTCAGTAAGCGACCGTCGGTCGAATAGAACTCGGCCGTGCGGCGCGATGCCGCGAGATACGCCTCCCACAACGACGTTTGATTGTCCTTATCGAGATCGGCCTGCGGGTCGGCGATGGCTCGTGAAATGAAGTCGCCGAACCGCGTGAAGTTCTGCTCGGCCCCGCTCTTCGTCGCTGCGATCACGACTCGGTTCGGTCCCGATAGCGCGCCGAGAAACGGTGCGCTGGCCGCAGCACAGTTCACAATCGCCGTAGGCCGCGCGACCGGCTTCAACCACTCGGCCAACTCCCTCGCCGAAACATCCGGCCCGCGCAGATTGAACTTCGCCTCACGCTTGTCGAACGTCCCATGCCCGATCAGCACGATCCACAACTCGGCGTGCGTCTCCTTGGAAGCCGCTGTAATGGCCGACTGCAACCGCGTCCGATCGACTTCCTTCGAGTCACCCGCTTCACGCCCGATTGCGATCACTTCATGCCCCGCCTGCTTTGCCGAGACGATCCACCGATCAGCCCACTCCTGAAACAGCTTCTCATACGTCACGGCCCCTTCCGCCCCGACAACCACGATGACGGTCGGCTGGCTAGTCACGTTGGCCTTTGTATCGCTAGCCACATCCGCTGCGCAGAGGCCGCGTGATGAACCAATACTCGGCAGAAATACGCACGCGAACAGAAACAAACGACTAACGGTCGTCAATCTGATCGCCCTCGTCGTTCCACCCGTTGCCCACTGCCCACTGCCCACTGCCTTCTGCCCGTTCGTCATCACGGTAACCCCCGATAGCGTCTCAGTCCCCACTCGCCACACAAGCAGCCGACGATCAGCAACCAGACCCACGACTGATGCCACAGCGGTGTGGTGTAGGCTTCGGTGAGCGGCGCCTTCTTCATCGGTAGCGACTTCACGAACGCTTCGAGGTTGTCTGCTGCGACCACCTCTCCCCCGGTCTGCTTCGCGAGCGCAGTCAGTAGACCAACATTCGGGGCGACGCGCTGGAACTCTTCGGCGGCGGGGTCGGCCACCCAGCCGGTCTCGCTCTTGCCGAGCGGCTTGCCGTCGCCATCGATCACTTCGACACCCACGTGGTACTTGCCCGATTGCCGCGACGCGAACGTTGTCTCGTACAAGCCTGCTTCGGCGAGCGACGGTTCGGCCGGCTGAGTCACCGCCGTCCCATCGGGTAGCCGCAGCGTGACGCTCACCGCCGCGTTGTCTTGAGGCTGGAACTCGTTCGTCCGGATGCGGGCTTCGAGGCGAGTGAGTGGCTGGCCGACATCGTCTCGCTCGGCGACCTTGAGTTCGATCCGATCGGGCACGTCGGCGATGAGCCATCTGATCATCTGACGCCACGCTTTGCCGAGGTCATCTTTCTCGCGTTGCTCGTCGGTTCGATCGAGCTGCCAGCGCCAGAAGTCGCCGAGCAACATCGCCGAACAGCGGCCGCGACCGAATCGCTGCACCGCCAGCGCGGGATGCTTCCGTCCCGCGACATCGGTCACTTCCGCGATCACCGTCGCACCGGGCTTGAGTCCCCCCGTGCGATTGAGCGTCCGAAAGCTCGGCAGTTCTTTGAGCCGTTGTTGTTCCTCGGTCTCCGTCGAACGGAGCCGCGCCCACGGCTGGAGCCAGCCGTCGCGAGTCAGCGCCAACCGAAAGCCGGTCGCGACCACCGCGTTCTCCAGCGCCGAGGCCGCGTCCAGATAGAGCGGCAACATGCGACCAACCGGTGTCTTCTCATAGCCACCGTGATGGAAGGACTCCGCCCCGCCGAGCATCAGCAACCCGCCGCCTCGCTCGGACACGAACCGCTCCAACAGAGCGAGTTGATCGGCGGTGAAGAACTTCGCTTCGAGATCGTCCACGATGACCGCGTGATAGTGATAGAGGTCCTCGGCCTTCTTCGGAAAGCCGTCGCGCAGCTCGTTCGGATCGCGCGTGTTGAGCCTTACCAAGACCGGCTGATCGTAACGCTCGGTCTCTTCGGTCGTCCGGTCGAAGCCGCGGAACAACGGGTTCGTCGATTCCCCGTCTTTGCTACGCCAGTCGAACTTCGGCTCGCGCCGCGCCACGCGGATCACGCCCGTCAGATGAACTTGCTCGTCCGATTCGATCGCTCGCTTCAGAAACTTGAACTCCCAGTTCGGCCGTCCCGACAGATAGAGGATGCGATACGGCCCGGCTCCCCGATCGACAGCCACCAGCCGCCGATTGTTCGCCGCCGTCGATTCGTCTTCGACCTTGATCGCGTCCGATGCGATCTTCACCTCGTAGTACGACAAGCCCGGTTTGAGCGGCTTGATCTGAAACCGAAATGCCAGCGGCGACAAGTCACCTCCAAACGTCTGCGTCTCTTCCTTGACGACCTTCCCGTCCTCATCGAGCACCTTCGCCGTGACCTTCGACTTGGCGAGGCCGAGCTGCGACACATCGGCCTGAATCGTGACGGGCGCATCCTCGAACGCGGTCGTCGTCACGGTGAGGTGGCTGATCGCCAGATCGCGATGTCCGTCGCCGCTCCCCACGACCACGGGATAGATCGGCGGCAACCCGGTCGCGTCGAACGTCGTCGGCGAGTCAGTCGCAATGCCATCGGTGAAGAGCAACACGCCCGCCAACGGTCGATCCTTGAACCGGTCCTTCACGTTGGCCAGCACCGCGTGAAGGTTCGTCCGCGACCCGGCAAACTCCAACCGCGAGAAGTCGGCCACACTTTGCAGCCGCGCATCGAAGGCATATCGCCGCACATCAAAGTCCTGCGCGAGCCGCACCTGCCACGGAGCCTCTTCATTCGTCAGCAACCCCTTCAGCGACCCACCGCGCGCCCCGTCAGCCCCCGGGTCGCGAATCGTCAGACTCTGGCTGTCATCCGCCAGGATCGCAAACAGATTCGCCCCCGGCCGCGCCCGCTGCCCGCTCCACAACGGCTCCAACAGGCAAAGACAGAGCAATGCCAAAGCCACCAACTTGCACCCACCCGCCATCCACCGAGTCTGCGTATCGAGCAACGCCGTCGAATACCGCCACCCAACAATCAGCGCGGCAATCGCCACCAATCCAAGTGCCGGCGCGATCCATTCCCGACCGCCAATGACGAGTGCTGCGAGCATGTGTTGCGAGTCTTCATCTTGTCCCCTCTCGACCGTCGTCGGCGGAGAGGGCTAGGGTGTGGGAGCTTCGTGTTCGGGTGGGAGCTGTCAGTCGAAGCGTAGGGTGCGTGGAGTCTTCGGAACGCACCACGATGGTTACCAACATTTCCGTTCCGGTGCGTTCCGAAGACTCCACGCACCCTACATCACCGTCGTTTGTCCAATGCCGATCTTCCTGTCTCGCAATCAAATCCAAGGAATTGTGCCAGTTCAAGTGCTAGGTTTCTCGCAGTTGCCTCATCACCTTCCCTGACGATCCTCACCACCGTCCATGATTTGGCGGCAGTCAGGAGAACCTTGTACGCACGCGGACCACCCTTACCGGGATGTGCTTCAAGTTCAACAGTGTCGTACGAACGAAGATCGACGCTTCTTGTTCGATGAAGACAAAACAATGACCACCAAGACATCACTCGATCCGCGTTCTTATCGACCAGCACACCACACCGTCCGAACATAAACCAAAGGCCGAACCAACTGAGAATGCCGCAAAACAGGAGCAGAAATGCGATTCCAAGCAGAGCTGACAATGGGTCAGACCAAAACCCCGAAGTCATGACAACAGTTGACAAGATGGCAAGTCCGACGGTTCCCGGAGCCAGTAACAGCAAAGCAAACGCTCCCTCAACAAGACTATGAGCTTGTCGAAATTCCCATTTCGATTCAGTGAGCTTGCACCATGTGGTTCCGGTCATGTTGCTTCACTTCAATCCTATTTCCTATGAACTGATTCCATCGCTTTCGTCGAGCGGGAATGAACATTGATACTGTTCGACCTATTTGCTCGGCTCCTTCCCACTTCCGAGCCGTTCGTAATAGCCTCGCACCAAGTCTCGGTAGCGGGTGGGGACGGGGTCGCGGTCGACGGGGACGAGGGAGTCGGGGGACTCGCGCTTGGCGATTTCTTCGGCGAGTTGGCGTTGGAGTTCGGTGAGCGGTTCTCGGACCGTGGTGCGGACCACGTCCCAGTTGGGGTCTTTGGAATGGCGTTTGAATTCGGAGCGGACGCTGCGTGCTCGCTCGCGGACTTTGGCGACTTCGGCTTGGAGTTTGGGATCGCTGACCATCGACTCGACATCGCGCAGGCGTTCGTTCCATTCGGAGAATTGTTCTCCCGTGAGCGGTCCTTCGTTGCCGCTCCCTGCACCTCCGCCTTGGCCACCTTGATCGCCCCCTTGTGATTTACCAGTACTCGGTTTCGCGCCGCCTCGTTGAGACGGTCCTCGCAGTCCCGCTTTGCCCGGCTTGTTGGAGGACTCGCTGCTCGGTGACTCGCCCTCACCGCCAGCTCCTTCGCTTTGTGAGCCGCCTTGACCCGGCTGACCGTTCGGTGAGGGCTTTGCATCTTGAGGTGAACCCTTGCCATCGGGAGACGGGCCCGGTTGGCCTTCCCCTTCGCCCTGACCTTTGCCGGGCTGGCCTTGTCCCGTCTGCCCTTGCCCCGGCAGCTTACCAGTCCCTGATGGAGCGTCACCTTCTTTCGGTGGATCGCCCGCCTTCGGCGAATCTGCTCCACCGCCCGGCTTCGCCCCCGCCTGCTTTCCCTCATTTTGTGACCCATCATTCTGTCCACTCGCCTTGCCCGGCTGCTGCATCGCGATCTCTTTGTCGAGTTGTTCGGCCAACTCCGCCAGCTCGCGCTTGGCTCGCTTCAGCGATTCGACCTCGTCGCCAAGGATCCCTTCCGTCGCCTTCTCGATCCCTTGCTTCAGACGATCAATTCCCGCTCGGGCTTGTTCCTCAGCCTTCTGTGCTTCGGGGAGGAACCCAGCGCGGAGCAGTTGCGACGTGGCATCAAGTGCCTGGTCGGTCTTCATCTCGCGCGACGAACGGACCGTGTCGTAGAGCTGCTTCGACAGCAGTGGCTCGGCGGTCTCGGACTGTTCGACGACGGTTTTGGCGGCATCGACGAGTTCGTTCGTCTGCTGACGCTGCTCCTTGAACTCGGCCTCTAGGTTTTGGCGGTCCTTCGATTGGCGGAGCGACTTCTTGGCTTCGTCCTGCAACGCGGCGAGTCTCTCACTGAGTTGCTTCTCGTTCTCGGCAAGCTGCCGGGCCTCTTCACGCAGCGTGCGCATGGCGTCGGCAAACTGGGCTGCTGTTTGCTTACGAAAATCTTCTTGCAACTGCTGCAACTCACGCTCGGCCCGCGTGCTGGCGCTCAAGGCTTGCGAGAGCTGGCCTTCGCGCAGCTTCTCGGTCGCATCGACCATCTGCTGCCGCGTCTGTTCCAACTGCTGGCGGGTGTCGTTCAGTTTCTCTTGCTGCGGCGACTGAGCCATCTTGTTGCGGAGTTCATCCGCGTCGTGCAGCAGTTGCTGCTGGTCATCGCGCAGCCGCTTGAGTTGCCGCTCCAACTCTTCCTTCTCGGCCTCGGTCTTGGCGGTGCGGAGAGCCGCCTCCAATTCCTTGAGCTGTTCGTTGACTCCCTGCTGACGCTTGGCGAGTTCCTTCAATCGGTCGAGCATCGCGAGGTCTTCCTGCTGACGCTGACCGGGTTGTTGCTGAGCCTGCTTCTGGTCTTCGTACCGGTTCTGTTTGTCAGACAGTTCGAGTTCTTTCATCTGCTGTTCGGCCGGGCTGGCACTGCCACTCGAGCCGCTCGCGCTTTGCGACCCCTTCATGATGAGATGCTCTCGGGCACGCAGCTTGAGCAACCCCTGATAGGCTGCTTGTTCGGCAGCGGCGGCGGGGGTGAGCGGCGTGAGACTCGATTCGCTCAACGATTGCCCGAGTGCCCGATCGGCGGTGGTCATCTGTTCGGCAATCGACGTGAGGATGTTTTGAGACTTCGCGTCGGACAGTTTCTCGGCGAGAGCTTCGAGTTGTTCGATGGCCTTCTGTTGGCTGTCGCGGATCACGGTGACTTGCTCGGCCAGCTTCGGGTTCCATTTCGTTTGGTAAGACCGCACGACTTTCCAAGTCGCGACGACGATCTGCTTCTGAAGTTCGGCGAGCTTCGTCAGCGGGTTGCCTTGTTGCTGGCTCCCCGCTGCTTGCGATTTGCCACCCGGTGGAGCCTCCAGCTCGCGGAAGATTTCCTCGAACGGCCGGACCTCGGCGAAGTAGAGATCGCTGCTCGTGCGGCGTTGTTTTCCGTCGGGGCCGAAGTCGTCGGCATAGACGTAGTACGAGATCAACTCATCCGGCTCGACCTTCAACTCTTCGAGCCGTTGCAGGTGCGAGAGCTTTCGTTGCTGGGAGCCTGGTTGGTCTTTGCCGAGCGTGATCGTGAGCGGTTCGCGGCCGGGGATGGTGAGCACGATCCCGGTCTCGACGAGACCGAAGTCGTCGGAAGCACTCGCCTCGACGAGCACCTCTTCCAAGGGAGAAACCTTCACGTCTTGTCCGGGGAACGCGAGCTTCAGTTCCGGCGGACGATTGGGGAGCGCCTCGAACCGGAACTCTTCGGCATCGCGGTTCACGCGACCAGCATCGTCGGTCAGCACGAGCTTCAACTTGTGACGCTTCGTCGGCACGAAGTCGGCTTGATAGACAAGCGGGTTCGCGGGATCGGCCGTCAGTGTCAGTGATGTTGCTTCATTCTCGACGAGCTTCGCTGACGCGAGCGGCTTGTTCACGCGGCACGTCACGTGGATCGAAGTCCCTTCGACAACGACCGCCTCGAAAGCATCTTCAAGCCGCTTCGTGTCGAGTCCGGTGTAGCTCGGGTACGTCAGTTCGAGGTCGGATCGAACGAGTGACGGCAGATCGTAAACGGTGACTTTGTATTCGCGCGTCTGCTTGCCGTCGTAGTCGATCAAGTAACGGAGGTCTTGCTTCACGGCGGGCAATCGCCCACCGAAGATCGGATCGTCGAGGCTCTTGGTGAGCGGCAGGCGCTGTTCGGGGGAAGAGGCTACGGGAGAATGGGACTGAGGGGACGCGGGGGATGTATTACTCAGGCGGCCAAAAGTGGGACGGGTCTGAGCGGGGCGGCGTAAGCCCCCCAGTTCTTCCAAGACGGGCTGACCCTCAAGAACCGGGGGGCTTACGCCACCCCGCTCAGAGGTCTCATCAACGACCGCAACACTCCAAACCAAGTTCACGCCGGCAGGGAGCTTGTCTGAGAACCGCGCGAGTACCAGCAAGCTGCTGCCGCGTTCGATCTCACAGTCACCCGGTTCAATCGTCGGTCCCGCTTCGACCGTGCGATCCGACTGAAACGGCGCGCGGACGGTCACGGCGGAGGCACGTTGTGCGGCGGTCGGCAGCAGGCTGAGGCAGACCGCAATGAAGGCCAACAGCGCGGCGGATTGACCGAGGAACGCGTTCCTCATCCGTTTCGCGGGGATCGCGTCGGTCCAGTCGTTGATGTGCGCGTGATGGACCGCCTCGGCAATGACTTGGCGTTGCAGGACGTTCCAGCGTCCGGACTGCACGTCGGGACATTGTTCGAGCGCCGCGAGGAGCCGCGAATTGAGTTCAGGAAACGCCCGTTCAACGTGCCGCGCGATGTCGGATTTGGCCAGCGCGAGCGACTTCGACCGCACCCACAGCAACGTCGCCGTCAGCCACGATCCGCCGACGATCGCCGCGAATATCAGGGCATAGGGCCGACCGAGACAGAGCCACGCCAAGGCCAGCACCGCGAAGCCGATCCAGCACCACGTCAATTGCCGCCACAACCAGAGTCGCCCGAGACGCTGCCCGACTCGCGACAGTTGCTCACGAAGTTGCTGTTCCAACAT
>CAMAYU010000079.1 GCA_945862235.1 Schlesneria paludicola DSM 18645 | reverse complement strand
GAGTCCGCTGCCGGTCAGATCGACTTGAATCCCCTGCCCCGCCGTGCTGTTGCTCACAATGTTGTTCAGGACCGTGACCGCATCGACGTTGGAACCATTGCTCTCAATACCGATGCCGCGACCGGCGTTCTGATCGACGAGCAGGTACTGGCTGACATTCACATCCGGTGCGACCACGGCCCCGGTGACGGCGGTGAGCCGAGCCAGAATGCCATCGCCACCGTTGTTCGTGGACTGAGCCAATCCGAGTCCGTTGATGCTCACACCGGGATTCACACCGGTCATCGTGACCGTGTTCAGATCGACCAAGATGCCGCCCGCTGTGCTGCGTGTGGCCGAGACGTTGCTGAGTCCAATCGAACCCGTCGTGCTGTTCGTGTCGAAGATCACGGCGACACCTTCACCGGCGGCGGTCGTGTCCGAAGAAACGTTCGACAGCGAGACGTTGGCGAGCGTGGCTCCACTCCCTTCGATCGACACACCGCGACCACCGCTCCGGAGAGCCGACGTGTTACGCACCGTGACGGATGGCGAACCGGTCACGTTGTCGAGGATGACATCCAACCCACGTCCCGAGCTGTCGCTAATCGAATCGTCGGCTACCAGCAGCGAGCCGACGCTGCTCCCCGTGAGATCGATCTGAATCCCCTGACCAGCCGTGCTGTTGCTCACGATGTTGCTGGAGACGGAGACCGCTCCCACCGCTGAGCCATTGCTGTCGAGGGCGATGCCGCGACCGGCGTTCTGGTCCACCGAGTTGTAGTTCGTGATGAACAGGTCGGGAGCAGCCGTCACACCGGTAACGGTGGTGAGATTCATCAAGATCCCGTCGCCGCCGTTGTTCGTCGCCACGGCCGTGTTTTGACCGTTGATGATGATCGTTGGGGCGGCTCCCGTCAGCATGACCGTGTTCAGGTCGAGCAGGATGCCTCCAGCAGCACTTCGCACGGCGGAGACGTTGTTTAGCCCGATCGAACCGGTCGTGCTGTTCGTGTCGAAGACCACCGCCACACCTTCGTTGGCCGTCGTCGTATCCGAAGAGACGTTGGTCAAAACGACGTTGCCGAGCGTGGCCGCGCTTCCTGCGACCGAGATGCCGCGTCCGCCACTGCGCAGAGCCGCGGTGTTTCGTACGGTGACACCCGGCGCACCGGTGACTCCATCCAGATTCAAGTCCACCCCACGGCCACCGCTGTCGCTCACCGAATTGACATCGATCAGGACCGAGCCGACCGCACCGGGGCCAAGATCAACCAGCATCCCTTGGGCACCGCTGTTTCGGATAGTCGTGTTGACGACAGAGACATCGCCGAGCGTCGTGGCGTTGCTGCTTTCGATCGCAACCCCGCGCCCGCCACTCTGATCGACGACCATGCTGCGCACCGCCACGTCCGGACCGCCGGTCACGCCGTTCAAGCCGATGCGAATTCCGTCGCTGGTGCTGTTCAGCACACTGGCGGGACCAGTCACGACCACACTTTGCAGGCCGCTGACGTTGTTCAGATCGATGTTGATGCCGCGTGCCGCGCTGTTATCGACGCTGACGCGATCTACGAGAATGCTGTCCGCAGACGAGTTCGCCAGACCGATCAACACGCCGTCTCCGCCCGCACTGTCCGTGACGACAATCGGGTCGAGCAGGATGTTGCCAAGGGTCGCGTTGTTGGCCGTCAGCGTGATGCCGAAGCCACCACTGTTCGTCACCGTGCTGTTGATCGTCGAGACATCGGGGCTGCCGGTCACGTTGTCGAGAACCAGGCTGATGCCGTCGTCGAAGCTGTTGTCCACGACGTTGTTCGACAACAAGACCGGTCCCGCGACGTTGCTATCCAGCGTGAGTTGGATGCCGTCGCCACCGTTGCTGAAGCCGACCGTGTTGTTGGAGAGATCGACCGCTCCGACATTGGTTCCGGTCGCACTGACCGCAATCCCGCGACCGCCATTGTTGTTGACCGAGGCATAGCCACCGACGCTCAGGCCGGGCGTTCCGGTCACGTTGACCAAGCTGACCACCACACCATCGCCCATACTGTCGTTGGCGACAGCCGTTCCTTGACCGTTTAGCGTGACAGCCGTCGCCACGTTCAGACCGTTCAGATCAACTCGCACACCGTCACCACCGCTCGTTCGCGACGAGACGTTGTTCAAGGTCACGGTGTCCACCGACCCGGCGGCCAGCACGACCGACACGCCGTCACCCACGGTGCTGTTCGTCGCACTGACATCGGTCAGCGAAACGTTGCCGAAATTGCCGTCGCCGATGATCGCGACTCCCGCGCCGCCACTGTTCGTCACGGCCACGTTGTCGAGGGTGATGTTCGAGCCGCCAATGGCATTCGTCAGTTGCAAGTTCACGCCGGTGCTGTTGCTGGCCGAGACAGTCGTGTCGGTGATCGAGATTGGAACTCCACTGCCGTTCGTGACGACACCGATACCCGAGGTGACACTGTTCGTGATCACCGTGTTGTCGATCGTCAGGCCGCCAAACAACGACCCGCCGCCGAAGTTCGCGTCGATGCCGTTGTCGTAGTTGTTGATCGAATTGTTTGTGAGGGCGACCAAGCCGTTCCCCGAGACATTCGTCCCGTTGATCGCGATCCCGTCCTGTCCAGCAGGAGCGGCGGCACGACTGATGGCCAGGCCGTCAACAAGAATCCCGTTGGAAGCAGGGACCGTCACGAACGTGCTGAACGGAACATCAACCGGAATCGGCAGGCAGATGTTCGCGACGTTGTTGTCGTTGAGCGTGATGACCGACAGTGGATCGAGTCCCGGAGGCGCAACGAACACCCCGAGAGCAACGTTAAGCAGTGCGATATCGACACCATTGTCACCGTTGTTCGTCATGTCGGTAGGGCCGAGGATTTCAATCGCTGCCGCTGTGGCGACATCGGTCAGGACGATGTGTACGCCGTCTTCGCCGTTGCCGCTGATCGAGTCGTAACCCGCGATGCGGATGCCAACCATGTCCGCGTTCGCGATGCGGATGTCCACTCCGTCACCCGTGTTGCCGTCGATCGTGTCGGTTCCGTCACCGGTCAGACTCACGACGGCCGTGCCGACGTTGTTGATGTCGATGTGGATGCCATCACCCGCAACACCGTTGAACGAACCATTCAAAGCGACGACCGCCAAGTTCACATTACTGTAGTTCACGCTGTAAGAACCGAGTCCATTCCCTGCGATCGTGTTAATTCCAGTCGGCAACAACAGGGCCGATGTCCCCATGTCTTGGGCATTGAGTCGCACACCAAAACCGCCATTGTTCGAGGCCGAGACCGAGTCGATGCGTGCCGTCATAAACGCGCCACCGAACGCTTCAAAGTTGAAGCCATTGTTACTGTTGTTGTCGGACGTCGTGGTGTTGAACAGCAATCGAGCCGCTGAGCCAGGGCCGTCGGCTCGCACGAAAACGCCGTCGAAGTCGAGTGCTCCCGGTGTCCCGTTCCCATCAAACGACGAACCGACCGTCCGCAGATTCAAGCTACCACCCGCCAAGGCATCCGCCACCAGCCCGCCCCGCAGGTTGCCGTTCGCCATGCCTGTTTCAAACTGAACGTTGGCTTCGGTCCCTGCGTCCAAGGATCGGAATCGCAGACCAGCACCACTCGCTCCGTTGAAGTCGGAGCTGATCAAACAGGCGTTGAGGAGACTGCCGGAGTCGGCCATCGCGTTCAGGCCGTCACCCACAACCAATCGTCCCGCCGCCAAGAAGTCGGCGTTCGTGAATTCCAAATCCAAGACGCCGTTTGTGTGTACGACGGCATCGACACCGGAGGCACCTGCGTTGTTACCCGTCGTGTCGGTGAGCGTGATCGTCGCCTGGCCGTTATCCACGAAGGCTTGCACTGCGTTGGTGCGAGCGTTGTCGAAGTTCGTTCCCGTGGCCGTCGCATTCACGAAGGTCCCGAAGCCACGCGATTCCACCGTCAGCCCGAAGTCGGCACTGCCGCCGATGGCCGAATTGCTGGCCGTTGTGAGTCCCGAAACCGTCAGGTTAATGAGGCTCGCCGATTCGGCGTTGACCTCAATCCCACTCGCACCCGGCTCTGTCCGGCCGCTGTTGAGAATCGCGACATCGGTGAGATTCACATTCGCGATCGCTCTGTTCGTCGTTCCGACATACACGCCATCATCAGCCGATCGCAGGATCTGACTGTTCTGCACGGTGACATTCGCCAGCGAACCGGCTCCATCGACGAGGCCGAACACACCGCGACCAGCCCCGATGACATCCACCGCACCGGGGTTCTGTCCGTTGTCGTTCATGAGGACTTGATCGAAGAACGCCGCCAAGTCCGACGCTTCTTTCACGTCGAACCGAAACGCATGCCGACCACTTCCCGAGAGATCGGTGGGATCGACGAACAGTTCAATGTGCGAACCGCCGTCGGCCAACGTTTGCACCGCATCGAAGATGTTGCCGGTCAGAGTGCTATCGATCACCGACACACCATCGAACGCCGCCGTCGCTGCGTTACCGATCTGTGCGCCGCCGTGACCATTCACAACCAATCCAAACTGGTTCTCACTGGCCGAGACGTTCGTGAGCAGCAGGGCCGATTGACCGCCTGTCGCATCCAAGCGAATACCAGTTGCATCACTCCGATCAAACACGCTGTCCGTCGCAACGCCCGTGAAGCGGGTGTTCGACAGCAGGGCGTTCAAGTTGTGACCAGTGTTGTCGTTGGCGTTCAAACGGTTCGCGTTGAAGTTCAGCGTCCCGCCCGTGGACACGAGGTCCACACCGGACAGGGCGTTGCCAGACGCAGAGACATCCGTCAACGACAACGACTTGATGCCGTTGGTCATGTTCAGCGACACACCGTTGCCGGTCCGACTGTCATCGAAGCTGCTGTTCGAGAAGAGACCATCAAAGGTCACATTGTGCGGGAGCGCCGCAGCGACGGGATTGTTGGCGATTTGCAGGTTGTCGCCGCCGTTCCGATTCGCGGTGATGTTCGTGCCATCGACACGCATCGTGCGCTGGCTGCCCGTGAGTAGTCGCAGTCCGTTTCCATCGTTGTCGCTCGATTGCAGCAGATTGATGTTCGCGGCGATCGGCCCCGTCGTTTGTTCGATGCTGAGTCCTGCTTCGACATTGCCGCCGCTGGTCGAAAGATCATTGATCCGAGTGTTCAAGGCTCCTTGAGCCGTTCTGAGTCGGACACCGTATTGCTGGCCTCCCGGCGTCGCATTCATCGAGACGCGTTCGATCGCCAAGTCGAGCGGAGCGATCCCGGTTCCAACGACGATGCCGCCAGGGCCACCATTGTTCCCCAGCCCGGCAGGGTTGGCCCAGCCGCCCACGAGGTTGCGATTGATGTCGGCGATACGAGCACCGAGGATCGTCTGACCATCAGGCGTGACCAGTCCCGTTCCGCCGGCATCCGGCAGCACAATGCCGCCACCCGCGTTGTTGGTAATCTCCAAATGATGGAAGTGGAAGCCGCGCACGTTCGTGCCGGTGATGGCCGCTCCCGCCGCACCGTCCATGACAAACGCCGCCACTTCGTTCCCGTTGGCAACCCGGACGGTGTCTCCACCCGTGTTGGTCAAGAACGGATACAGCCCGGTGTTCTGGAAGCCCGCTTCACGCAGCAATCGGTCGTCTGCATAGCGTGTGACGCCGCCGAAGGTCGCGGTCGCATCGAAGACGTGCGCGAAACCTTCACCCAACAGACGAGTGTTGTTCGGCAGGGCGATCTGACCATTCAGCGGATTGGCCGCCGTCGTGTCACCGCGTCTCACGAGGAGCAAGTCGGTTTGGTTCGGCACGTCGGCCGGAAGATCGGTGTACGGGTTCTCATACGTTCCCGTCCCCGGCTTGGTCGCCAAGCGATCGGGGTCAACCCAGACGACGAAGTAGTTGTTTCCCGTGCGAGGATTGTCCGCCAAAACTTTGACTTCTTCTTCGTACTGACTCGCCGTGATGCGCCACGAACGTTGAACGGGCATCAGCATTCGGTCGCGGGTCGAGAAGTTGGGGAAGTAGCGTGTCGGCTTGAAGCCCGCAAAGCGCCAATCGACAGTGGCGTTCACGTTCGTGCCGAAGTGCTTGTCTTGCGTGACCATGAATCCCAGCGACGTGTCGTTCGAGACCCAGCCTTCCACGCGGCCTCGGAAACCGACCGGGTCCGTCCCGGAACTTTGCTGGTACGCGTACATCCCCGCGTAGGCTCGCAACCACGGTGTATCGGGCGAGACTGGCACGCCGAATTCAAAGTCGTATCCCTTGAGGGCACTCTCAACGACCTGCGTTCCGATCAGCCCGAGGCGGTTCCCGAAGAACGCGATGTCCGAGGAGAGCCCCGTGGCACGCACGAAGTTGGACTCGTTGGTCGTCGGCACGTAAGCGTTCGCCCGGAAGTCCAAGATCGGACCGAGTGTTTCAAACCCGAAGCCGACCTGGTCGTAGCGATTGTTGAGCTGCGACTTGTCGTTGTCCCAGTAGGCGTTCACACCGACGATGCGGTCGAACTGCTCGGAGTACAGGCGTGAGACCAAGCCCGCGTTGAAGCCGCTGCGCGAATCGTTCGTCAGATTGACGCGAGCGTTCGGCGCGATGAACCAGTTGTCGCTGGAACCCCAGAATGGCGTGAAGAGGCCGAACTGCGTGAAGCCGTCCGACGAATAGCCGACCCCCTTGCCGGTCTGGTGGCGCACATCAAAGTACGTCCCGTTGAGGCTCACGCCTCCGCTGAACCCGTCTTGCTCCAGCGTGGTCACCCCGCTGTCGCTGGCGAGCGGCGCGGTGCCGTCCACCTGCCCCGAGGCATTTGCCCCGAATGTCAGAAGGACCAGCAGTGAGACGCTTCGGAGCGTGTTCTGAATGGGTGTCTGTCGCCGTGGGTACATTCGTCCAGCCCTCAGGGTTTCAACTGCGCTACCATGCGAACGGTGAGTCATTGATAAATTCCAGACGCAACGGTCCTAGCCGAGTTTCCGCGTAATCTGATTATTCGGCTTACTCCGACTCTAGGGGTGAGTCTTTCTATGACGCCGCACCAGAAACTCGGCCGAGACGCTGGTAGGAAGAACTCCCGACGACAGATGCACGCGCAGTTGCCGCCGATTCGCGGCGAGTCCGCGAGGTTGTTCGCGGCTTTTTACTGCCCGTCCGCCAACAAACTCCACCTTTGGCACGACGACGCGGAGGGAGACCGAATCGACATCTCTCGCGGCCGTCGCTTAACAGGCTGTTAACCTCGCGCGGTAGGTAATCCAGTTGGGGTGCCGCGGTCATGGAGCTTCGACGTGGCCGTGTTGACGACGTGAAAGCGGTCTCTCTATCACACGGCCACGTCGAAGCTTCGCGACCGTCGCACCCCATTGCCCCAGATTCAATAAGGCGATGGCCCTGACTGATCTGGTGGCGTTCGCCTCGTCGCTGTACGACATGTGGCAACATGTGGCGAGGCAAAGGGAGGCTCGCGCACCCGCAGGCAATTCGAGACACAGGAGACAACGATGAAGCTCTGGTTAGCCAGACACGGAGAAGCAGAAGACCCGGATCGAGCCTCAACCGATTTCGATCGTGAGCTGACCGAGTTGGGACGACGGCAGGTGAGCCAACTGACGCGCTGGCTGCTCGAACGGGAAGAGGCTCCCGAACTGGTTCTGCACAGTCCGCTGGTCCGTGCCCGCCAAACGGCCGAAGTGATCGCGGGTGAGATCGGGCCGGAAGCCGTCTTGCTGGAAGAACGTCTCCTCGCACCAGGCATCGTCACCGCGAACCTGCTCCAGCGGCTGCGCGATTCCGGATCGAAGCGGATCGTCTGCGTCGGCCATCAGCCCGACATGAGCCGTTGCCTCGCCGAGATGATCGGCGGTGGTCGTCATCTGTACTCACCCGGCACCATGACCGGAATCGAGTTCGGGCACTCGGTGGTCGCCGGAGCGGGAGGCATCCGCTGGCTGGCCGATCCATTCTGGTTCGGCTGACGGCGCGGCGAGGTTCTGACGGAAAACTCTATTTTCGTCATGGTTCAAACGGGTGGGGCTTGGGGTGGCAGTCATCTTCTCCGGTCCCCTCGCCCCGGCATTGCGGGGAGAGGGTTAGCGTGAAGGGGCTTTTGCTTGTCTGCTACCTCAACATGAACCAAGCCCTATTTTCGCCCGACTCGGAGTTTGACTGTCTGCGTTCGGCTGACTGAGTTGTGCAGATGCAGCAGCCTGTTGAAAAAGTCGTAGCACAGGCGGCTCGCCTGTGTTTTTCCAGTCGAATCGCGCGCAGGCGAGCCGCCTACTTTACATTTTTCAACAGGCTGTTCAGCGTGGAGTCGATGCTGTTCATGGGTCGTGGATGACAAGCCACAACGGTCCATCGCGCGTGGTGCAGTACGCTGCCGGAGTCGGAGGTCGAGACTTGCAGTTCAAACTGGGCCACTCCAAATGGCACGTCGTCGCACAACCAAATGTCACAGCGGTACTTCAACGATTCTCGATTGTCGCCTGCCGCCTGAATGACTTGGGCGGCCGCTCGTTGACAGCGGAATGCCTCGCGCCGCAGCGGCGTTTTTAAGTACCGAATGACGCCCGGGCTGTACTCCTTTTTGAGAGGCAATCCACGGATGAAGGTGAGGTCCGCCTGTTGCTGCTCGGGCGTGACCGAGGCCTCCGGCCAACGCAGGAATTCTGCGGGGGCAGCTCCCGCGCGGAAACGGGCGGCATCCAGAAACAACGTCCGTTGACTGGTGGGCTTTCCGAACGAGTCTGACTGAACGATGTCGATCAGCATAAGGTCGTTGCCACCGCGAACCACATCGCGGCGGCAGGTCATTCGCAGCCGCGCGGTATGGCCATCGGGTGTGGAGGACTCGAACTCAATCCAAGGTGAGTCGTCTTGCGTGTCGGCAGGTTCAGGCAACGAAGCGAACCAGGTCCAAAGTGGCCGTGGCAACGGAGCCGGTTCTTCGCGGTAGTCGATCCAACCCCAATCTTCCATGCGATCAAACAACCACGGCTGCTGCCACGGATTGGGAACGGGTTGCCAAGCAGAGAATGTTGAACCGACCAGCAGCAACGTGGCGAAGACTTGAAGTGAGCGCCGATTCGCGATGGCATCCAACGCGGGAAGTAACGCCAGCAGCCAGAGAGGCGTTAGCCAAAGCGACCATCTCAGGGCACAGCTCACTCCGCCAAAGTTGTAGTTCTGCGTGCGAGTCAAATAGAACGCGAGAATGATCGCGGTCAGAATCGATCCACAGCGCAGGACACTGCGCAGAGCAGCGTCTTGCACGCGACGACTCATCAGCCAGCCCACGATGGCCAGTAAAAACACCGGCGACAACGACCAGATGCCGTGATGTCCGACCGTGCAGTGAACGAAGTACATCAGGGGCGAATCGAGATTGCGATCGACTCCCTGCGGGTTCATCCAATAGCTCGGCACACCGTCGATCACGAAGTTGTACTTGGAGGAGCCGTAGCTCGCGTAAGCGGGCTTCCAGCTTCCCGTCGCGATCACGTTCGTCACCAGCAGCGCGACAACCGGGACCAGTGCGGCGGGAACGTACCAACAAACGGTCTGTCGCGGCGATCGTTTCCAAGCGAGTAGCAACGTGGCCAGCGCGAACGCACCCGCAGGAAGTTCATTCGTGCAGGTCCAGACCGCCGCGAAGCCGCACAGCGCGAACATTCCGGCGCGAGGCTCTTCGTCGGACAGCAGCCGCATCAGCGAGAACACCGCAACCATGACTCCCGCCGCCGCTACGGTGTGGTTGTTGAGCGTCATCAGAAATGGCGTGAGCAGCGTCCCAAATGCGGCGGTGGACAGCACAAAGTGGCGACACCAGTCGGTGCGTGCATGACGTTCCAGCAGCGCACTCAGCAACCCGAGTGACACTGCGAATGGCAGCAGATTCACGAGCAACAGGACCACCGTTGTGACGGCGTGCGTGTTCGTCAGCAACGACCAGCCCGTGAGTTGAGTTACACACCAAGTCATTCCCGCGACGATCACCGTCAACAGCGGCGGCTTCGTCGAGTAGAAGTGACCGTCGTCATGAATGATGTCGATCGAGTCCCAGCCCGGTTGTTGGCGGATCTCGTCGATGCGGAACGTGCCGCATTCGACCAGCGACCAAACCGTACACCAGCGCGACCGGTCGTTCGCGCTCTGCAACGGCTTCGCGTTGAAGAGTGCTGCGGCGTGAATGGAAACCGCGATCACGATGATGAGCAGGCTGGACGCACGTCGCGACACTGCGGGTGACTCAATGTTCTCGGTTAATTCTGGCGTCTCCGGCATCGAGTCGGCCTTTCACGATCGGGGCAATGGGGTGCTTCTGGCTCTCCGCCATTCCTGTTGAAAATGGTGACCCGCGAGCGGCATGGCGCTCACTCGAGTATCCAACACAAATGGTTATCCAACACAAATGGTTATCCAACACAAATGGCGGAGATCCGTGATCTCCCAACGGAGCCTGCATCGTGGGTGATGCCACTGCCGATTGCCAGCCACGACATCGGCCATGTGGCGAGGCCAACATTTCGCCCCCTTGGTGCTTTTCGGGATTCGTAGACGTCTTGGCAACCTCCGATCCCTCCCAGTCGCAACAATCACCCTAGTCGCCGCAAACTGCGAGCGACTTGCCCAGCGGATTTCCGAGCGCTACGATGCCCGGCGGCAGGAAGCCAATTGGACCGACGGCTCGACCGTCGCGGGGGGGGATGCTTTAAAACCAGTTGAGGAGGAGGATCATGAACGTCAGTCGAAAGGTGCTTGGTGGAATGGTTGCGGTCGGCCTGTTGGCGGCCGGGGTGTTTACGAGTTCGGCTGAGGCCGCTCCGCTGGTGGCTCAACCAAACACCGGTCAGGCTGTTGCGCCCGCCGTTGTCGGTTTTCATCGGTGGCATGGTGGTGGGAGTTACCGAGGCTGCGGTTCGTACAACTATGGGCGTCCGGCGTTGTACTACAGTTACCATGCCCGACCACATCGCACGGTCGTACGGTACAACTATCGGCCGTCATACTCGTACGGCTACGTGTCACCGTATGTCGTTCGCAATGACAGCTACTACAGTGCGCCGACGTGCGTGAATTGCTCGCCGTCGCCGGTGGTCTACTCGCAACCCGTGGTTTACAGCCAACCGGACGTGTATCCCCAGCCAGAGGCGTACCCGCAACCAGCGGCTTACTCACAGCCAGCGGTGTACTACTCACAGCCCATCGTCTCTGCGCGACCGGTCTACTCGGTCCCCGCCTACTCGGTGGGCGCCTATTCCACGGGGTTCTACTCCCGTCCCGCGTACTACTCGGGATATTCGAGCTACTCGTATCCGGCCTATGGTGCGGTACGGTACGGTTCGGTGGGAATCGGCTATCCCATGGGCGGGGCTTACTACCCGGGCGGTCATTGGTGAGGTGACAGACCGCTTCGGTTGAAGCGATAGAATCAACTCGCAGCGGCACAATTCCGAGGAGCCCGATCGATCGCGATCGGGCTTCCTTCGTTTCCGAACTTGCTGTGAGGCGGACGTTTGGCGATAAGGCCAGCGTCAGGAAACATGACCGTCACATCGAAGCCTGACACGCAAGCGAAGGATGCTCGGCAAGGCTTCTTCGCTTGCGCATCAGGCTTCGATCCCCGAATTCGCACTACCGTTTCAGAAGGAACTGAACATGATCGCGCCGATGGATGACTTTCGTTTGGAGTGGCACGGGAACACCGTCATCATCACGCCCTCTCCAAACGTCGAGCAGATGCCGTGGGACTTGATCGAGGAAGCGGCCGACATCGTGATGGAGCCGCTCAAATCGAGCGCCTCACCGATGGCCGTGATTGACCTGAGTCAGGTGACGTTCTTCGGGTCCGCGTTTCTCGCACTGCTGCTGCGTTGTCACACGGCGGTCAAGAGTCGCGGTGGCGAGTTGGTGCTGTCAGGACCGAGTAAAGTGGCGCGAGACCTCTTGAAGCTGACGGCTCTCGACACGCTCTGGGCCATCTATGAAACCCGCGCCGAGGCGGTGGACGCCGTCGATAGTTGATGCGGTTGTTCGGCTTCGTTCACTTCAGTTCTTGGCAGTTGGAATCGACTCATGCTGACATCCACCGCATCTTGGAGCGGCAACTTCGATGCGGAGGCCCGCGCGCAGTTGATCGCGGAAATCAAAGAGACCGCTGACAAGCTCGACCGCGACGAAGCGTCACGCGGCGACCTCAAGTTGCTCAGTCGTGCTCTGAAGGAACTGCGGTATGCGTTCAAGGTCTTCACGCCGTACCGTCGCACCAAAAAGGTGACGGTCTTTGGCTCGGCTCGCACGCCGCACGATCACCCCGATTACATCGCTTCGGTCGAGTACGGTCGGCGGATGGCGGCGGAAGGCTGGATGGTCGTCACCGGCGCGGGGGGCGGCATCATGGAGGGCGCTCACGTCGGCGCGGGGCAGGCGATGTCAATGGGGGTCAACATCATGTTGCCGTTCGAGCAGGAGGCGAATCCGGTCATCAACAAGGATGAGAAGCTCGTCACCTTCCGCTACTTCTTCACGCGGAAGCTAATGTTCGTGAAAGAGGTTCACGCGGTGGTCTTATTCCCCGGTGGATTCGGCACACAGGACGAGCTATTTGAAGTGCTGACGCTCGTGCAGACAGGCAAACGTGACATCCTGCCGATCATCTGCGTGGACGCACCCGGCGGAACGTACTGGACCGCGTGGCTCGCTTTCGTGCGCGAGCAGCTGCTGTCTCGCAAGCTGCTCAGCCCGCAAGACCTCTCGCTGCTCACCGTGACCGATTCGGTGGACGCCGCCGTCAACGAGGTCCTTCATTTCTACTCGGTCTTCAACAGTATGAGGTACATCCGCGAGCGGCTTGTGCTGCGGCTCAACGCCCCCATCAGTGACAAATTGCTTGAGCATTTGAACATCGAATTCGCAGACATCTTGGAGAGCGGTCGCATCGAACGGGAGGAGGCTCATCCGTTTGAGTTGGATGAAGAACACCTGATCGCCGCGCCGCGTCTTTCGATGCACTTCAACCGCCGCGACTCGGCCCGGCTACGGGAGCTCATTGATGTTCTGAACGGTGGCCGATGAACCACCGCCAACCAAATTCAACACCAACCCGAAGCGTGAGCGAGGACGAGAGTCGAGCGACATCCGTCCTCGCTCACGCTTCGGGTTGGTGTTGTCCCCAATACGGCGTCATTCTTGAAAAAGTGCTTAGGAGCGCGGCCGCAATCACTTCCCGAGTGTGGCTGGGGTCGGCGCTTCGCGGCCCCCAGCGAAGCGGGATTCACACTCAATCTGGGGCCGGCGAAGCGCCGAACCCAGCCACACAAGTTTGAGTTCGGGAAGTGATGCAGCCCCGTTCCTTAGCTCAATCCGAGGTTCCGATGGATTCACTGCAACGACTGCTCGACCCGGAAGCACTCGGCAAGCTGAAGGGCCTCGAGTTGAAGGCCAAGCTGATTGTCGAGGGCTACGTGTCGGGACTTCACAAAAGTCCGTATCACGGGTTTTCGGTCGAGTTCGCCGAGCATCGCGAATACGTCCCCGGCGACGATCTGCGGTACGTCGATTGGAAGGTCTTCGGCAAAAGTGACCGCATCTACCTGAAGCAGTACGACGAAGAGACCAACTTCACCTGTCAGTTGCTCGTCGATACGAGTGAGTCGATGGCGTATCGCTCTCCGCAGTCGAAGGTGTCGAAGCTGGAGTACGCTCAGTACGTCGCGGCCTCGCTGGCGTATCTCATTGTCCACCAGCAAGACGCCGTCGGTTTAGCGACGTTCGACAAGTCGGTCGGCCACGTGCTCCGCCCGGGAAGCACGCCCGCACATTTGCGACAGCTTTGCGAACTCCTCGAACGGAACCCGGCGGGAGGTGAAACGGCACTCGGCCCGATCCTGCACGACTTGGCCGAGCGACTGAAACGACGCGGCTTGGTCGTCATTCTGAGCGATCTGTTCGACGACCCCGAATCACTGCTGCTGGGCCTCAAACACTTCCGGCACCGCCGTCACGATGTCGTCCTGTTGCACGTCATTGATCCCGCCGAGCAGGACTTCCCGTTCGTCGATCCCACGCTGTTCAAAGGGCTGGAGGGACTGGGCGACCAGCTCACCGAGCCGCGCAGTTTGAAAGCCGCCTACCAGCGCGAGTTCGATGGTTTTCTGAAAGCGGTTCGAGGCGGAGCGCGCGACCTGCACATGGACTACGTGCTGCTCAGAACCGACCAGCCGCTCGAAGTCGCGCTGCACGAGTTCCTCGCGCGCCGCATGCACAAAGCGGGGCGACGGTGAAGAACCGGTTTGAAATTGCGATCACTTCACCACATAGGCAACGCGGTGGAGCCTTCTCCGTTGGCCTCATCGCCTCAACTTTCGGTCCAACATTTTTCTGTTGCTTCCTTCAAGCAAAGAATCTGCTCAAAGCGGGATACAGAAAGATGTCCGACAGAAAGATGTCCGACAGAAAGATAGGGCGGATATCAGCCCGACTGAAACGTGCACAGCCGAGAAGAGTGCGCGGCCAAGGAGTGATCGGCTACTTCACCAGATGGGTGAACGCCTTCACGACCGATCCTGCCGCCAATTCCACAGCACCTTCCAAAACGGCATGCGGGCCGATGCGACAGTCGGAGCCGATGACAGCGGGACCGTGAATCGACGTGAACGGCAGGATCACGGTGTCGGTTCCGATCTGAGCGCGCGGGTCAATGAACGTCACTTCCGGGGCCACGATCGTCACGCCGGAGGCCATCAGTCGCGCTGCCGTATCTTGGTGGATCGTGCGAGTCACATCCGACAACTGCGCCCGCGTGTTCACTCCCATGGCCTCGGCGACAGTGAACACGTTTGCGGCGGCGACGGTCTTGCCGTCTCGCTTCAGCACCAGCGGGCAGTCGGTGAGATAGTACTCGGCTTGGTTGTTGTCGGGCCGGATGCGGTCGAGTGCGCCGAGCAGCGACTGCGAATCGAAGGCATAGCAACCGGTGTTGATCTCACGAATGCGACGCTGTTCGTCGGTCGCATCGCGTTCCTCGACGATCCGCTCGAACTGGCCGAGGCCGTCGCGCACGATGCGGCCCAGTCCCTGATTGGCTTCGGTTTCCGTCGTGCCGATGACGGCGACGGCGTTCGTGTCTCGTTGAGTCTTGAGCAGCGCCGTCAACGATTCGCTCTTCAGCAACGGTGTGTCGCCCGCCAGAACGAGAACCGAGCCGTGGTGCGAGGCCAACTGGTCGCGACACATCATCACCGCGTGGCCGGTCCCCTTTTGATCGCTCTGCAGCGCGAACTCGACATCAGGATGCTTCGACAACTGAGCCTGCACGAGATCGGCCCGGTGTCCGACCACGGCCACGATCCGTGTGACTCCCGCTGCGCGCGCCGCATCAAGGACGTACTCGATCATCGGACGACCGCACACCTCGTGCAGCACCTTCGGCAGAGCCGACTTCATGCGAGTGCTCTTACCTGCCGCGAGAATCACCGCCAACGCTCCATCAGTCACTTTGCTTGTCCTTTTGTAGTTCGGCCGTAAGCCCGACTGCGGTATGGGTTACGAATCTCCTGCATATCGCTTCACCGCAAGCCGAAGGCGTGCGCGTTGGGTGGAACAATCTGCTGCCGTCACCACCACGCGCCGCGCACGCCTTCGGCTTGCGGTGAAACGGTTCGCGTCAGAATCTCAGAATCATCCGGACCATGAACGTGTCCTTGATGTCGAAGCCGGGAGTGCCGTTCTTGAAATCGACATTGCGGTTAAAGACGTATCCCGCCTCGATCGACTTGTCATACCAACCGTGATCGCTGCGGAGACCGACCCCCACACGGTAGTCCTTCATTTGAACTTGCTCGCGCGTTCCCAGCCCCGGCATGGCGATTTGGTACGACTCGGCGTGGTACTCGCCCGTCGCATAGATCCAGTGCGAGGCATCGCCGAAGTTGCCTAGGAAATAGCTGACGCGCGCTTTCGGCGCGAGCAGCCTCAATTCCCAACGGTCATTCGGATTCCAGACGACACCCGCATACGGGATGACCATCCCATCGACTCGGTCCCAATAGCCTGCCCCCAAGACGAACATCCACTGCGGCGAAGTGCGATAGAGCAGCATCGCGTTACCGTCGAGATTGAGTGATTCGCTGCCGAGTCCCTCTTGGAAGTCCGTGTTTACCGACGGATTGAAGTTGAACTGCATGCTCCACGGCCCGGTGGGAGGCGTCGCCAGAGTGAAGTCCCAGCCCAAGCGATAGAGATCGTTGGGAAGGTCGATCAGGTTCGGGCCATTCCAGATGCGGGCACCCAACTGAGGCGTACTCGTCAGCACCCAACCGGAGGGTCCGGCGGGGGTGACATAGGCCAATTCAAAATCAAAGTTGTGCGACTCGAACCGACCCACGTCGGGATTCGTCGTCTGTGCCTCACCGAGATAGGTGTAGTCGAAGCGCGGTGTGAACCCGAGCCGATACGGCTGAGGCCCGTTCACACCCGACAGAACGGTCGGACCGGCTGGTGCTCCGAAGACGGGATCGGGGCCATAGAGAAACGGGTCTTGAGCTGCAGCGCCACGGAATGGCTGCATGACTCCACCCGAGGGAGCCATCATCGCGGGGGTCTCAAAGGTTGATGGATTCTGACCGCGCACGACCGCGTCCGATCGCCGCGGCGGTGAGAAGACCGCTGGCAGCGCGAGTCGAGGGACCGGCAAATCGGCCTCAACGCGTGGTGGCTTCGCGTCATCGAACGGCACGAAACCGGATGCCTCCGCCGTGCGAAATGCCCCTGCCAACAACAGCCCCAACAACAGTAATCGTCCCATGACTCGCTTCCCTCACACCCTGTCCGTGCGGCTGAATCTGCCGACGATGCCAAGGGGGGGCGGGATTTCTCAGAAAGTGCCGGTTCCGTCAACATCAAGTCCGGCATGATCGGCCGGTCCAACCACCAACCCGAAACGTGAGCGAGGACCGTCAACATGTGACCTCGCGAAAGATCAGCGAACCACGACCGTCGGCAAAAGCCGATTTCATACCGATCCTCAATCTTCGAGTTGATGTGATCTCAGCGGCGAATCCAATCCGACTTTCCGAGACCTTCCGCGCCAGCTGATACAGCCGAACAGGAAACTTCCGATGCGTCGAGGCATTTGGGTTGACCCACTTCTCAACAGCTAGCTACTCTTACATCGAATATTCCCACGCTGACTGCCGATTGAGGAACGTAGGGTAAGCGTCTCGCTGGCCCAAAATCGCTACGAGAAGACGGGCAAGCGAGACGCTTACCCTACGTTTTTACGTTTTGAACAGCCTGCCAACTCCGCCCTTATCTCGTTGACGGGCCGAGACTCCCGCCAAATTGACGAGCCTTCCTGACCACGAGGAACCGAACCATGCTGACCCTCTTCGGACAACCGGCCAAGTACTGCGACGGCATCAGCCGCCGGAGCTTTCTCAAAATCGGTGGCTTCGCGTTTGGATCGGCCGCCAACCTCGCGCTGCCCGATATCCTGCGGGCCGAGTCGCTCGCGGGCCGCACGTCGAACCAAAAGGCGGTCATCAACATTTTCCTCGGCGGCGGGCCGCCTCATCAGGACATGTGGGATATTAAGGTCGATGCTCCACGCGAGATTCGTGGTGAGTTCGATCCGATCCGCACCAACGTGCCGGGGATCGAGATCGGCGAGTGCTTCCCCAAGATCGCCGCGATGATGGACAAGTTCGTCGCGATTCGGTCAGTCGTTGGAAACGATGGTGCTCACGATGGTTTCCAGTGCTTGACCGGATGGCCTCGCAACAGCATCACGTCAGTCGGTGGACGCCCCAGCATCGGCGCGGTCGCTTCCAAAATGTTCGGCCCCAGCGATCCTGGCGTCCCCCCCGCAGTGGCTCTTGCCGCTCGCACGGCTCACGTCCCTTGGTCCGAACCGGGCGCACCCGGCTTCCTCGGCGCGGCCTTTCAGGCGTTCAAGCCCGATGGCGAAGGGACGAGCGACATGAAACTGAACGGCATCTCGGTCGATCGGCTGCAAGATCGCCGGGCGGTCCTTGCGGGACTCGACCGGCTGAAACGGGAATGCGACAGCACGGGAATGCTCAAGGGGATGGACGCGTTCTCACAAGCGGCCTTCGGCGTGTTGACTTCAAGCAAGCTGGTCGATGCTCTCGATCTGAGCAAGGAAGACCCGAAGTTGCGTGAGAAGTACGGCGACGGCAAGCCGTACAAGTACCAGTACGACGGTGCCCCGACCTGCAACGAACATGTCCTTATGGCGAGGCGACTCGTCGAAGTGGGCGTCCGCTCGGTGACGCTGAGCTTCGGCCGCTGGGACAGCCACGGAGCCAACTTCGATCTTGTCCGCGATCACGGCACTAAACTCGATCAGTGCGTCAGTGCTCTCGTCCAAGACCTTGATGAACGCGGCATGCTGAACGACGTGACCGTCGCCGTCTGGGGCGAGTTCGGCCGGACCCCGCGCATCAATCCGCAAGCCGGTCGCGATCACTGGCCACAAGTCAGTTGTGCGTTACTCGCGGGCGGCGGCATGAAGACGGGGCAGGTCATCGGCTCGACGAATCGCCTCGGCGAATACGCCAAGGATCGCCCGGTCCACGTCCAAGAAGTCGTCGGCACGATCTATCGCAACCTCGGCATCGACCCGATGACGGTGACGCTAAAAGATCCGACCGGTCGCCCGCAGTACCTGATCGACATGCGCGAACCGATCCCCGAACTAGTGTGATCATGTCCCCTCGCCCCAGCTTGGTGGGGAGAGGGCTAGGGTGACGGGGCTTCCCGTCCGGCAACCAGCTCCGTCACAACTCCACAGCCCAGCCAACTCAATTTGGCTGGGCTGTTTGTTTTTATACCTCACGCGGCCACGGCGAACTGGGATTTGATTTCACTGGTGGCGGAGCGATTGGTGCCTGTTCCCGTCCATTGCCAGCGCCCTGACAGACTCCTGTCGAACTCGACATCTACCGCATCGCACGCCACCATGCGGCAGTCCAGTTCGGCATCTAGAATCAAGCACAGCATCGGTGGAGTCAGATCATGTTCGGTCGATTTTGTCTGGCGCTGGCGTGGCTCGTTTTCTGTCAGCATGAGTTGGCAAATGCCGCAGTGAATGAGGCTCCTCCCAACTTCATCGTCATCAACATTGATGACCTCGGCTATGCGGACATCGGGCCGTTTGGTTCGACGCTCAATCGGACGCCGCATCTGGACCGGATGGCGCAGGAGGGGCGGAAGCTCACGTCGTTCTATGCCGCTCCCGTTTGTTCGCCCTCGCGCGCGTCGCTGATGACCGGCTGCTATCCCAAGCGTGCGTTGCCCATTCCGCATGTGCTGTTTCCGGGAAACGATGTGGGACTCGCGCCGAGTGAAGTGACCGTCGCCGAGTTGCTCAAGCAACAGGGCTATGCCACGGCAATCATCGGCAAGTGGCATCTGGGGGATCAGCCCGAGTTCCTTCCCACGCGGCAGGGGTTCGATTCCTACTTCGGCCTGCCGTACTCGAATGACATGGGACCGGCTGCCGATGGAGTGAAAAGTAACCTCGGCGATCCCCTTCCGCAGCCTAACGCCAACGTGAAGAAGAAGGCTCAGGGGCAGGGCCAACCGCCGCTGCCGCTCATGCGAAACGAGACCGTCGTGCAGCGAGTCCTCGCGCAGGACCAGACGACACTCGTCGCGCGGTACACCGATGAGGCGGTCAAGTTCATCACCGAGAACAAAGCCAAACGGTTCTTCCTCTACCTGCCGCACAATGCCGTCCACTTTCCGCTCTATCCCGGAGCCGCCTTCCAAGGAAAGTCGCAGAACGGGCTGTATGGCGACGGGGTCGAGGAGATGGACTGGAGCGTCGGCCGTGTCCTCGACACGGTGCGCGAGTTGGGTCTCGCCAACAACACGTTCGTCCTGTTCACATCCGACAACGGTGGCACGCCCCGTGCGAAGAACACGCCGCTGCGAGGCCACAAGGCGAGTACGTGGGAAGGTGGCATGCGAACCCCCACGATCGCTTGGTGGCCCGGCAAGATTCCCGCCGGAACGACCAGCGACGCGATCACCGGCATGATCGACGTGCTGCCGACACTGGTCACTCTGGCGGGAGGGACTCTGCCCACCGACCGTAAGCTCGACGGAGCCAACATCGCGCCGCTGTTGTTCGGCGAACCGAACGCGAAGCCGGTGCGAGACTCCTTCTATTTCTATCGCGGTCTCAAACTGGAAGCGGTGAGAAGCGGCTCGTGGAAGCTGCATCTCGAAAAGGGTGAGCTGTTCCACTTGGAGTCTGACATCGGCGAGAGCAACAACGTCGCGGCTGCCAACTCGGACGTGGTCGCCAAGTTGCGAGCCATCGCCGACGCCATGAAAGAGGATTTGGGCATCGATGGCATCGGCCCCGGATGCCGCCCGCTCGGCAAGGTCCACAACGCTCAACCGCTCATCAACCACGACGGTCAAATCCGCGCAGGGTTTGAAGCGAAGTAAAGCTGCTGACCGGACCTTTGTCGGATGGGCACTCTTGCCCGTCCGCTCTTCCAAGCCAAAGTCGGACGGACAAGAGTGCCCATCTGACATTCCGATTCCACTACGGATTTCTGCTCACCACATGAGGATCACCATGAAGTTCATTCTCGTCGTGTTGTCTGGTCTGGTCGCATGTCATTCGACGTTCGCTGCCGACCGGCCGAACATCCTGTTTTGCTTTGCCGACGATTGGGGGCGCTACGCGTCGGCCTACGCGAAGGTCGATGGAAAGCCGTCGCCGAACGATGTCGTGAAGACGCCGCACATCGATCGCGTCGCGCGAGAGGGCGTGCTCTTCCGGAATGCCTTCGTGAACGCGCCGTCGTGTACGCCATGTCGCAGCGCGCTGCTGTCGGGGCGGTACTTCTTCAACACCGGGCGCGGGGCGATTCTGTCGGGAGCGGTTTGGGACTCGGCCATTCCAAGCTGGCCGCTGTTGCTCAAGGACTCGGGCTATCACATCGGTGAGACGTGGAAGGTCTGGAGTCCCGGCACTCCAAACGATGCTCCGTTTGGTGCGGGACAGTTCGCGTACGAGAAGTCGGGCGGGCAGTACAACAACTTTTCCGAGAACGCCACGAAACGGGTGAAGGACGGGACGCCACTCGATGTCGCGAAGGAAAGAATGTTTGCGGAAGTGACCGGGAACTTCGACGCCTTTCTCGCCGCGCGGCCGAAGGATCAACCCTTCTGTTACTGGTTCGGCCCGACGCTCGTTCATCGCCAATGGGAAGCGGGATCGGGGAAGGCGCTGTGGGGGATCGAACCGGAGTCGCTCAAAGGGAAGCTGCCGAAGTTCCTGCCGGACGTTCCCGAAGTGCGCGAGGACTTCGCCGATTACCTCGGTGAGATTCAGGGCTTCGACGCGGGAATCGGCCTGCTGCTGAAGCGGCTGGAAGAGGCTGGCGAACTCGACCAGACGCTGGTCGTCATCAGCGGCGATCATGGCGCGCCGGGCTTTCCCGGAGGGAAGTGCAACCTGTACGACTTCGGTGTCGGCGTGACATTGGCTGTGCGCTGGCCGGGTTCAAAGACAGCGGTCGCAAACAATGAGCAGTCTTCCGAGCGGGGCGGCGTTAGCCCCCCGGTTCTTCCTGATCGCAACGAACGGGCTGATGCCCAAGAGCCAGGGGGCTTACGCCACCCCGCTCAGAGGGAACTGTCTAAAGAACCGACTGCGGGTCGCGTCGTCGATGACCTCGTCAACCTGATGGACCTCGCCCCGACGTTTCTGGAGGCGGGTGGCGTGCAGGCTCCTCCCGGAGTGAACGGCCGCAGTTTGATCGGGATATTGAAGAGCGAGAAGTCGGGGCAAGTCGATCCGACTCGCACCTGGAACATCAGCGGCAGAGAACGTCACGTCGGGACAGCTCGCGAAGGCAACCTGCCGTACCCGCAGAGGTGCCTCCGCACGAAAGACCATCTCTACATCCGCAACTTCGCACCGGATCGCTGGCCGCTCGGCAGCCCCGCTGGAGTGACCACCGACTCAGCCCCCAGTGCCGCCGCCCTGTCGGACAACACCTATGCCGCCTTCGCCGACATGGACGCCAGCCCGACCAAAGCGTGGCTCATCGCCCACCGTCACGACCCCGAGTGGAAGTGGCACTACGACTACGCCTTCGCCAAGCGACCGGCAGAAGAACTCTACGACCTCCGCAGCGACCCCGAACAAACGAAGAACGTCGCCAGCGATCCGGCCTATGCCACGACGAAGGCAGAGCTTTCAGCACGGCTCCTCAAAACGCTGACCGAAGTCGGCGACCCGCGCGTCACCGGCGACGGCCAAACGTTTGAACGGTCGCCGTTCACTGATGTTGGCCCGCAGGGAAATCAGAAGACGAAGAAGGCCCGCTGAAGTCCGGCTTAACTTTGTCAGCCGGACTTCCCTCCGAAAGGATGCACTCCGGTTCCGAAGTCCGGCTTTCAGAAAAGCCGGACTTCGAGAGTCTCACGCATAGAAAAAGACCTTCTCCGCGGTTTTGCGCAAGAGCCACTGTTTGTCTTCTGGCGTGAGGAAGTCGATCCGATCTCGGATGAGGCTGATCGAGTCCTTGTAGTTGTTGGCCCCTTGAATCTGATACGGGCAGTCGCTGGCCCACATCAGGCGTTGCGGGCCGAAGGCGTCGTACAGCCGCTTGATCATCGGGATCAGTTCGAGGTGCGGCGGCTTCTTTTCGCCGAGGGCGTAGAAGGCCGAGACCTTCACGCTGGCGTGCTTGTGTCGGGCGAGGCGGCAAAGGTTGTGGAGGTCTTCATCGCGGAACTTGCCGTCGGCTCCGATCCGCGCGAAGTGGTCGATGACCATCGGCGTGTCGGGGTGCCGTTCGCACATCCGATCGATGCCCGGCAGGTCCGACGGATTGATGAGGCAGCACATCGCTTGGCGGGTCACGGCTCCGGTCTGCCACATTTCGACCATGCCCGGTTCGTCGAGCCACTCGGCCTGCCTCTCCTTCCGCACGAACGGCGTGATGCGAAAACCAGTGACTCCGAGCGGCAACAACTTTTTCATCGCAGCACCGGGCGCGGGCTGCTGATCGTCCACCATGCCGACAATACGAAACAGTTTCGGACGCCGCTTCACCGCGTCGATCAGGTACGAGTTGTCGAACAGGTGATAGACCGAATGCTGGATCAGTACTACTCGCCCGACTCCTTCGGGACGAGCGATCGCCATCAATTCGTCATCGGTGAAACTCGACGGATTGAGATCTTTTTTCGTCTGACCGTTCACGAGCGGGAACTTGTCGGTCTCCGGCGGCCAGATGTGCGAGTGAGCATCGATCCACGGCAACTCTTTCGAGTCGGTTGGCGCGGCATCGACCAAGGCGGTCGCTCCCAAGGCAATGGCTCCCGACATGAGGGCTTGGCGTCGAGTCAGAGTGATCGGAGAGTTCATGGTCATCCTTGTTGTGTGTCACGGTTGTGGTTGCGAAAAACAATTGCCACGGCTTCGGAGTTTGCTGAGAAGCAGTCCGAACGCGCGAGCCAACTGCTCGGCAGTGGCCATCACGCGCCCCGTGACATCCGAAAAATCGACGGCAACCAGCAAATTCTTCATCGCGCACCTCGCTTTCATGCGATCGCACCCTCAAGAGCGGGCACGATCCGGAGACAAACACGGGAGCAGAGCCTCCCACTCATCGCTGCTGTCCACCGGTCAGCTCGACGCGAGGGGATGATGTCCCGAGGCGTTCCAACGGCCCCCAGAGCGACTCCGTATTCTGATGTGAATCGCTCGTCCTACCGCCAACGAAGCAGATGGTATCCACCGCACTCCAACAAGTGATACCTCACGCGGCCTGAAGTGAGGCATCTGCCCAACGTCGGTCTTGGTGAGCCGGGTGGCGTCAGCCCAATGGCACTCACTTTGTCATTCACTCCGTGATGAAGAGTCCAGGGGCTGACGCCACCCGGCTCACCAAGAAAGCCTCATTGCCTACCGCGCGAGGTATAAAAACTTTCTCGAAGGGAATGAATGGCCTCGCCAAATAAACTTGCCGCAGATCAAGTTCCGTGTTTGACATGCGACTCGACCGAACGATAGCCTCGCGCTCGGTCATGTTTTGTTGAATCCGGCCGTTTCGGTCGATACCGAGTCTGTCGATAAAGTTCTCGCGTTGAGCAGCGTCCGAACAAGCCCATCCCAGCGGAGTCCACACATGGCCTTAGGACGTGCGGACATTGATGCCATTTTTTTGCGGGGGGTGAGAGCTTGTTTTTGGCTGATGCTCTGACGCCAACAGGGCCATCGCCTTTATCAAGATCGGGTGGGACCAGCTCGTTTCGAGCGCTGGCCCTCCATGCAGGAAACAGCCAGCAAATCAGGGTGGGCCGGCGTGGCGAAGCGCCACTGGTCCCACCCTAATTTGCTGGCGGATCCGACTTGTGTCGATCACGTCATCGTTGGGTTTGTTCTCGTTGCGAGTCACGTTGAAATCTCATGACCACCAGCCTCTCGAATGCCGTTGCGCATCAACTTGCCGCCAACCTGAACCAGGTGCGAGACCGCATCGCGGCCGCGTGCCAGCGTGTCGGGAGGTCTGCCGACGACGTGACATTGATTGCCGTCACCAAGTACGCACCACTGGAATGGGTGCGAGGATTGATCGAGCTGGGCGTGGCCGACTTGGGTGAGAGTCGTCCGCAGCAACTGATCGCGCGGGCAGCGGAGTTGCCGTCCTCTGTGAGATGGCACCAGATTGGGCACCTGCAACGGAACAAGGCCGAGAGCTTGCTTCCCGTCGTGGCGCGAATTCACTCCGTCGATTCGATGCGATTGATGGAACAACTGGCCAAGTCGGCTCAGCAACGCGGTTGCCGTCCGCGCATCCTGCTCGAAGTGAACGTGACGGACGAGGCCAGTAAAGACGGCTTCGCAGCGAGCGACCTCGTTGCGGCTTGGCCTGCGATACTTGAGCAGACTTCTTTGGAGATCGACGGGCTGATGACGATGGCTCCGCTCGGCGACACCGCCGAGAACGCGCGGCCCGCGTTTCGAGGGCTGCGTGAGTTACGCGATCGACTGGTCGAAATGTCGAGCGGGCGGATCGCGCTGCCGCAGCTTTCGATGGGCATGAGCGGCGACTTTGAAGTGGCGCTCGAAGAGGGGGCGACGTTCGTCCGTGTGGGGAGCGGGCTGTTTGAAGGTCTGCCCGCCGAATGATGCGGGGCGAGCGAGATCGTTGCTGCGTGTTAAACCTCAGGCGGTCTTGAACGAGACGTTTCTGAAATTGGAGTCATGGTGAGTCGGGCGGCCTAAGCCCAATGGCACTCACTTTGTCAGTCACCCCGTGAGCGGCACGGCGCTCCCCGCCGGTTCTTTGCTTGGAAACACAACTCCATCCACCGGCGGCGAGCAGGCTGTTATCTTCGTTTCCGCAAACCATTATGGTGACTCATCACCCGCTCGACCCTCGCTTCCGGTGGCCCCGATGCGTCGGTACTTGCGGCCATCCGCAGAGGCACTGAAGTCGATCCCGGCTCGTCGCAAGAAGGCAACCAGCGTTTCGCCGAAGTCGTAGATGCGGGCCTTCTCACC
>CAMAYU010000078.1 GCA_945862235.1 Schlesneria paludicola DSM 18645 | reverse complement strand
GTGGTGGACGCGATCGCCGGACGACGCGACCTCGACCATCAGGTCGCTCTCGAACGGATGGCCAACAGCGGCGCGACGCTCACGACGGCGGAAGCCGTCCTGTTCGAGTGGTGTGAGTCCGCGTCGGCACCCGAATTCAAACAGCTCAGTGCGCTGGTGAAGGGACGCGGGACGGTGCCGTGACGTGTAGGATGGGCACTCCTACCCGTCCGCCAAGAGTAGCCTTCATCGCTCCGCGTGAAGTGAGCCGAATGGCGAACGACGTGTTTTTCGGGATGGGGGTCGCTGGTGACTCGGCTTTCGTCACGCGGAGCGATGAAGGCTACTTTTTGGCGGGCACATCACTCCTGCCCGTCCGCGCTGTGCTCTCACAATTCTGCGTTCTCAAGAGAGGACGGGCAGGAGTGCCCTTCCGACGTTCTTTCAAGGAACCTCGATCATGCTGCGAGGCGTCTTCGCTCTGTTGTTTCGATCGCTGCGAACCGATTCGCGGTCGGTGCGGATTCATCTGCTGTGGTTCTTCCTGCTGGCGGTGATTTACATCGCCCTCTGGTCGGCGCAAGAGACCTCACGGTGGTTCGGGGCACCGGGGCAGATCTTTTTTCGCTACGTCGTGTATCTCAACGCGGCGTTCGTCACGCTGCTGGGAGTCGGCTTCTTTTCGAGTGCCATCACGGAAGAGAAGGAAGAGGACACGCTCGGTCTGATGACGATGGCGGGGATCAGTCCACTCGGCATCCTGATGGGCAAATCGACCAGCCGCATGTTTCAAGTGATGGTGCTGCTTGCCATTCAATACCCATTCACGCTGCTGGCAGTGACGCTGGGCGGGTTGGTGCCGAGTCAGATCGCCTCGGCCTACATGTCACTCTTCGCCTACACGATCTTGCTGGCAAACGTCGGTTTGCTCTGTTCGGTCCTGTGTCGTCGCAGTCGCGATTCCGCCGGTCTGACGACGCTCTGGCTGGTTGGCTACGGCATAGTTCCCGCGCTGGCGTTCGGCGGTTTCCAGTACCTGATCTACACGAAGGGCTGGACGATTGCGAACTTCGATCAGAACCTGATCCTGACGCCGCTGAAGTGGCTCAGCGAATCGACGTTCCTCACCGAACTGTACGTGGCGACCGAGTCGGGGCACGAGTTCACCTGGTCCCCGCAGATCGTGAGCAACGCGGTGGGCGGGCTGTGCTGTTTCCTGCTGTCGTGGTTTTTGTTCCGGTTCGTGGTGAAAGACCCTGCGCCGGAAGCCTCGTCGCGCGGTTGGGTGGCACGCCGCACCAGTCGCAGGTGGAGACTGTTCAGTGCGGGACGGGCGTGGGACATGTCGCTCGTCTGGAAGGACTTTCATTTCATCGGGGGCGGTTGGGCGGGAGTGACCATTCGCTGCCTGCTGTACCTCGGCCTGTACGTGATGTGCTACTTCGCCAACCGTCCTTCGACATGGGGCCAAACGCCCTACTCGGGCTGGACTCTGCGTTGGGAAGACGTGACGTGGGGCTTTCTGTTCTTCTCGCATCCGCTGCTGGCCATCGACATCGCGCTCTGTGCGTCGCGACTGTTTCAAGAAGAGATCAAAGGCCAGACACTGTCGTCGCTGTTGATGCTGCCGCGATCGATCCCCGATTTGGCGTACTCGAAAGTGCTGGGCTGCGGCTTGGGATTGTTGCCAGGCGTGATGGCGAATCTCTTCGCGGTGTTTTGCCTGCCCGGCGGGATGAAGTTGGTGGGCGAGGCTCTCCGCGAACCGGGATGGTGGTATTGGATGATGAACCTCGTACTGCTGATTCACCTGACCGTCGTGCTGTCGCTACATCTCCGTTGGGGAGCGCTGGCAATGGCGTTCGGGCTGACGGCAGGAACGATGTTTTTCACCGGCCTCATGATCTCAATCATGTCCATCGGCGGAGGCGGCAACATCTACGAAGAGACGTTCGGCGGGCTGGCCGTGATGATCGGTTTCGCCTGCATCGCCTGTCACGCCATCGTGTTGGTGCGGTTGCCGAAGCTTGGCGAACGATGACGGTCCGACACGACCCCGAAGCGTGTGCGAGGACTCATTGAATTGGGGCGGTTAAATGATGCGGCGTAGCCGCAGCCAAAGTAGCCTTCATCGCTCTGCGTGAAGGCTACTTTGGGAAGACGGAAATGCACGCCGTACGACAGGATTTCGAGACCTAATAGTTGGTACGAGGGATCGCTCGCGTCAAAAGCCCTTCGACAGCAAGCCGCCATCCACCGAGATCGTCGTCCCCGTGATGTAGCTCCCGGCATCGCTGGCGAGGAGCAGTGCCGGACCAGCCAACTCGCGCGGCTCGGCCCAACGTCCAACGGCCGTTCGGTCTGCAAACGTTTGTTGTTCGGTTTTCGACAGCACGCTGGCGGGCAAGTCGGTGAGGAACGGCCCCGGCGCGAGGCAATTCACCGTGATGCCGAACGGGCCGAGATCGAGTGCCATCGCGCGGGCCATCCCGATCAGCGCGGCCTTCGTCGCCGAGTACGAACTGCGGCCCGGCTTCGAGGTCAGACCCATCACGGACGAGATGTGAATGACTCGCCCCCAGTTGCGTGACTTCATCTGCGGCACCAGCGCTCGCGTGAGTCTCATGCACGACGTGAGATTCAGTTCGACGATCTGGTCCCACTTCGCGTCGTCAATTTCATCCACCGCCTGCGGGATGTTCGACCCGGCATTGTTGACCAGCACATCGACGCGACCGAACGCTTCCAACGCGGAGGCCGCCAACCGATCGACATCTGCGCGGTCGATCATGTCTGCCACGAACCAGCGTCCGCGCGCGTTCGTCCCGGCCAGAATCTCGGGGAGCGCCTGCTCCAATTCATTGGCGTGTCGACTGGAGATCACGATGTCGGCCCCGGCCTCGGCGAACCCGCGCGCCATCGCTTTTCCCAAGCCCTTGCTCCCGCCCGTGACCAGCGCCACCTTACCCGTCAGATCGAACAATGGTGTCGGCATCGTTTTGTCTCGCTGTGGAAAGAAACCTGTAAGCAACCCGCGTCGCACGTTATCGGCTTCCCCCGCTGATCGCCACGTGGCCGAGCCTCGTGTCGGCTTTGGCTGGCGTGACGACGCGGCTATCATTCTGCCCGCACGGACTCACTTCTTCAGGACTGAACCTCGCCCATGTTGAAACACATTCCGCCCTGTATCTCACCCGAACTGATGGCTGTGCTGATGCGCATGGGTCACGGCGACGAGATCGTGCTGGCCGACGGCAACTTCCCGGCCGAGTCTCACACGCAGCGCAGCGTGCGGGCCGACGGACATGGCGTTCCCGAGTTGCTCGATGCCATCCTGAAGTTCTTTCCGTTGGACACGTTCGTCGATCATCCCGCCAGCGTGATGCAGCCGGTCGATCCGACGACGCCAGAGCCATCGATCTGGACCGAATACCGCCGACTCCTGACCAAACACGAAGGCCGCGAGATCGAACTCCGGCCCGTCGAACGCTTCCGCTTCTACGACCTCGCCCGCTCCGCCTACGCCATCGTCGCGACGGGCGAAACGGCCATCTACGCGAACCTCATTCTGAAGAAGGGCGTGGTGCTGAGCTGATGGTCGAAAGTTGAGGGTCAGACGAGATCATCAATCTGAGACTAGGCTCTAGACCTCACGCGGCCTGAAGTGAGGCATCGGCTCACCAAGAAAGCCTCATTACCTGCCGCGCGAAGTATAAATCACTGCCGGACTTCTCAATCCTCAACAATCGACCCTCAACCACCATGAACACCGAAGCCGTACTCACCGATCTTCGTTCCCGTATTCAAGCCGGATACCCGTTGCTGTTTCTCAAGACATGGGAAGAGGACCGGTGGGAGCGGGAACTGGCGGAGTTGGTTCTGGAACTGGAACGCGGTCTGGTGACGTGGACCATCACGCAGGGACTGCAACCGCCAGCGAGTGGCGACGCGAACGAAGCTCCTTCCGCGCAGTTGCTGGTGTCGCAGATGGCGCGGTTCCCGGCCGAGCATGTCTTCCTCGTGAAGGACTTCCATCCGTATCTGGGTGACCCGCTGATCGTGCGTCAGTTGCGAGACGCCCTGCCGACGCTCGTCGCGCAACGCAAGACGATCATTTTTTTCGGCTCAATCACGACGGTGCCGGTCGAGTTGGTGAAGGACGCGGTGAAGCTCGAACTGCCGCTCCCCGCTTATGAAGACTTGCGCGATGAGTTCGACTTGGCTCTGGCTGAACTGCGCGGAGCGGACGACGGCATCGTGATCGAGTTGTCTGTCGATGACGAAGATCGACTCATCAAGGCGGTGATGGGACTGACGGCGCAGGAGGCTCGCAAGGCGTGGCGTCGCGCCTTGCATGGCCGCAGCGAACTCAGCGACGAAGTCTTCACGACGTTGATTGCCGAGAAACGGACACTCGCATCCGGCTCGGACTTCCTGGAGTTCTACGACCTCGACGAGGGTGTCGGTGACATCGGTGGCCTCGACCAACTCAAAGAGTGGCTGTCGCAACGGGCGCTGGCTTACACGCCGCGCGCCCGCGAACAGGGCGTGCCGCTTCCCAAAGGAATGTTGCTGCTGGGAGTCCAAGGTTGCGGGAAGAGCCTAACCGCGCGGGCGACCGCGCGCTTACTCAGCTTCCCCCTGATTCGGCTCGACATCGGCACGCTGCTCAGCAACCAACGCGGTGAATCCGAGCGAAATCTGCGCAGCGTGCTGCATCTCGTCGAGTCGATCGCGCCGGCGGTCTTGTGGCTCGACGAAATGGAGAAGGGCTTCGCGGGCGTGGAAGGTGACGCGGGAGGTGGTCCTGATCCAACGATGCTCCGTCTCGTGGGAACGTTCCTGACGTGGATGGCCGAGATTCAAAAGCCCGTCTTCACCGTCGCCACCGCGAACTCGGTCGAGAATCTGCCGCCGGAAATGCTGCGTCGCGGTCGCTTCGATGAATTGTTCTTCGTCGATCTTCCCAACTTCGACGAACGCAAACACATCATCGGCATCCATCTGAGAAAGCGCGGTTGGAAGCTCGAGAAGTTTGATATCGATGATCTCGCCCAACGCAGCGACGGCTTCAGCGGGGCCGAACTGGAACAGATCATCGTGACCGCGCTGATCGACGCCTTCGGGCAGGGACATGTGTTGTCGAATGAAGACCTCGAACGCGCCTGGCGTTCGACGGTGCCGCTCTCAAAGACGATGGAGGACAAGATTTTCGCGCTGCGCAACTGGGCGCAAGACCGGACTCGTCGCGCCACGTCCGACAGCCGCGTCACCGCGATGCTCGAAGCCGAACAACGCAACGATTCGCTGGTGATCCCCGACGACGATGAAGATGAGCTGCCAGCCTGGGCACAGCTGGCGTCGGCCGGGCAGCTCAAGGCGGCGCTGGTCGAATACGTGCGCGGCGATGGCGATGTGCTGTTCGCCTCGATGCAAGACGCTCTCGCACCGTACATGGAAGTCGCGGGCGACTACGGCCTCGCCGCACGAGCCAATCCGAACACGGTCTTATGGACGGGACTCAGCCAACCGTTGTGCGAGTTGATCGTGGAACTCGTCTCCACGAAACGGCTCTACGTCCACCCGACCGATATAGAGCGATACAAGCAGCTTCAGAAGGGATTGCGACTGCCGGTACTGAAGGAGCCGACGGACGAAGCACTGCCGCGTGCGTCGTGGCTACCGTCGTCTCTGCGCTGTGCGCCGCATGCGGTTCACTCGGCGAGACTCGCCCGCATCGGCCGGATGAAGCTGGCGAGTGGGTGAGTCGCTTGCGCAGGGTCAAGCGTTTGCGTTAACCGCAAGCCGAAGGCGTGCGCGGATCAGGGGTGGACTTACCGATACCGTGTCCCGCCATCGCGCACGCCTTCGACTTGCGGTTAAACTAAGCACCTTTTTAAGCGGTCTTCGAGTAACTCGCGTTCAGCCAAAAACTCCACGCCGATCTCGATCGCATACAGCGGCGGGCCGTCCCACATTTCCGGTCTCAGCTTCACGATGTCCTTCATCGTGGTTAGCACGATCTCGGCGCGAGTCGCCTGCGCGGCGCTCGCCACCTCGGCCAAGTCACGCTCGGTGTAGTGATGGTGATCGGGGAAGACTCGCAAGAGTCCCGAATCGAATCGGCCCACATCTACCAGCGACGCGACCGTCCGAGCAAACCCCTGCGGATTGCCGATGCCGCAGAACGCAAACGATCGCTGTCCTCGAACCGCTTCCATTTTGAGTGGCATCTCGTGTGAAGCTCCCGCACTCAGCGCGATCAGCCGCTGCGGAACGAACGCGACCTGCACGGCGGCGTCGGTGCCACGGACTCGCGCCAGTTGGTCCAGCACGGCACAACGCTGCTCTGATGACGCTTGATCCGCGCGCGTGACCACGACGACATCAGCGCGCTTCAGCCCAACGAGCGGCTCACGCAACAAGCCGCGCGGCAACACGTGTCCGTAGCCCCAAGGTTGCAGCGCGTCGATCAACACGATGTCGAGATCACGGTGCAGCCGCCGATGCTGGAAGCCATCGTCGAGAATGAGGGCATCGCAATGGCTCTCGTCAACCAGCCGCCGCGCCGACGCCACGCGGTCTTGCTGTTGCAGATGCGGCACTCCGGGACAGAGCCGATCCAGCACGAGCTTCTCGTCATTGCCCACCACGTAGGGTAAGCCTCCGGCTTGCCCGTCTTCTGTTTTTCCGCGCGGCTCTACACCGAGCGACCGATACCCGCGGCTGAGCAACCCCGGCACTCGCCCCTGCTCACCCAGCCATCCCGCCAACCAAGCGGCCATCGGCGTCTTACCCGTCCCGCCCGTCGTGATGTTGCCCAGCGAGATGACCGGCACGTCGACCCGCGTCACCCGCAGCCACTGGTGGTCATAGGCGAAGTTCCGCAACCGCATCGCCGCCCCGTAGCCGAACGAAGCCAGATGCAACCCGCCACGAAGCAGCCTCGCCCCGACATCGCGTCGGCGTCCCGAAAGCAGTTCCTGCAAAGCAGCCTCGTCCATGCAGAGCGTTCATCCTGAGATTGGCCAGAAGCGACGCGCGGCACTGGCCAATCACGATTTCGGTGGCCCATTCATTCCACAATTGCCATCGGCGAAGCCATTCAGGCTTGGACAATTTCGTTGGCGAGGTCCGTCGCCTGACTTGGCTCAACCAGTCGCGGACTTCCCACCGTTGCCTCGACGGAGTCCGACACATCGTCCTGGGTTGCCGTCGTTGTGGGCAGGGCTTCCAAGATGGCCTTCAACAGCCGATTCACTTCAGCCGAGTCCGAAAAGCGTTTGGCGACTTCCGGTTCGAGATACACGATTCGACCACCGGGGGGCAGTGGCTTGGCGAAACGGTTCGGCTTCGCCTGGCTGTAATCAAAGTCATATTCGTCTTGAAGTTCGTGACTCATGGTTCTATCCGCCAAAGAGGCTGCGTTCGTGTTTGTCTCGTTCGCGCGGGGTGGCTCGACGGGCACTGATGATTCTGACGGCGGGTTCGCGGTGAGTGAAGCTGACAATCAGCAGTCGGCTGCGACTAGAGTAGCCGACGAGGATTTCCCTCGGCTCCTCGTCGGAATGCACGGGGTCTTCAAAGATCACAGCCACAGGATCGCCGAAGACAGTTGAGGCTTCCTCGAAACCGATCCCGTGCTTTTGTTCGTTGGTGCGGGCTTTGTCTTCATCCCATTCAAACATGGTGTCCATGCCGCGTCATCCCTCGAACTTGGCCATTTGCCCTGAGTGACTCTTTTTCAGAAGGGACACGCTCTGCGTGAATCGGTTGGTGAAACGCGTGTTCGTCCCCGCTGATGGCAAGGATCTAGGGAGTGGTTCCCGGTTTCGGCTCGTGTTCCCATTTGGTCAGGATGGCATCAAATCGCCTAGCCTGATCCTCCCAAGTGTCTAACAGCTTTGAGTAGCGTTCTCGGCTCTGACGATCTCGCTCTGTTTGCTCATCGTACTCGGCTACCTGTCATTGTCTTTCAGTCGCCTGCGTCTGCAATTGTCGTTCGTACTCTTCCTGACGTAGTTTGTTGATTTCAAGTTGCCGCTGAGCCTTCTCCTGTTGAGCCTGTGTAATCAACGACTGCTTCTCATACTCTTCCTGCTGACGTGCCGAAGTTTCCAACTGTCGGGCGTACTCCGGTTTTCCGAAAAGACTCATGATTAAGAAATCTCTCGAATGTGCGAGTAGTGCAAAGACCTGATTCCACCGGGGCAAGCCCGGTGGGGTGGAGGACAGACAGCGCGTCAGCCCAGCTCGGCCATGCGCTTGCAGATTGCTTCGGCCATTTCTCGGGTGCCGACGGCGGTCGGGTCGTTGCGGTCGGCCTTCATGTCGTAGGTGACGTGCTTGCCTTCCTCGATGATGCTGGCGACGGCGCGTTCGAGCTTGGCGGCTGCGGCCGCTTCGCCGATGTGTTCGAGCAGGAGCTTGCCTGACAGGATCAATGCCGTCGGGTTGACCTTATTCTGGCCCTTGTACTTCGGGGCGCTGCCGTGAGTCGCTTCGAAGATCGCCGCGTCGGGGCCGATGTTTGCGCCGGGGGCGACACCCAGACCGCCGACCAAGCCGGCGCAGAGGTCGCTCAGGATGTCGCCGTACAGGTTGCCCATGACCAGCACGTCGTAGTTCTCGGGCTTCTGCACGAGCTGCATGCACATGTTGTCTACGAGTCGTTCGAGGTACGGCATTCCGCTGCCGCTCGGCACCTTGCCCGCCAATGTTGCCTCGGCCTGCACGCCCTCGGCCAGCTTGGCCTCTTCAAACTTCGCACCGTACGCCAGAGCAACAGCGCGGGACGTGTCGTACCACAGGCCATCGGTGAACTTCATGATGTTCGCCTTGCAGATCGACGTGACCGAACGTCGCTTGTGCTTGATGGCGTAGTCGAAGGCATGGTTGCTGATGTTACGACAGCCTTCGACCGACATCGGCTTGATGCTGATGCCTGTCGTGGCGAGACCCGTGCTGATCTTCTTGCCGGTGACGTTGGCGTTGATGAACTGAATCAATTCGGCCGTCTTGGCGTCTCCCGCTTTGAACTCGACCCCAGCGTAGAGGTCTTCGGTGTTCTCGCGCACGATCACAAGATCGATGTTGGTCTTGTCGAAATAGGACCGCACGCCCTTGTACGTCTTGCACGGCCGGACGCAGGCGTACAGACCCAGCTCTTGCCGCAGCGCGACGTTGACCGACCGGAAACCCTTCCCAATCGGAGTCGTGATCGGAGCCTTAAGGGCGATCTTGTTGGCGCGGATCGACGCGAAGACCGACTCGGGAATTTTTCCCTGAGCCTCAATGACTTCGATGCCGCACTGTTGGACATCCCAATTGAACTTCACTCCGGTGGCATCGAGACACTTGCGGGTGGCCTCGGCGAGTTCCGGACCGGTTCCATCTCCAGGGATCAGCGTGACGTTGTAAGTCATGGTTGCGAGGACTTTCTTCAGAGGTTCTTCAAAGCACAAAATGCAAAAGCGGCGAGCCACTCTGACCGAGACGGCTTGCCGCAGGAAACGCCGAAAAGATCGAACGGGACGCTATCACGAGCCAACGACGTGATGCAAGCGAGGCGTTGCGAACGGCCGCAGGAATCAGGATTTAGCGGTTAAACTCGACTCCGCCGAACCGATAGACGGGCTTACCGTCCCGCATCTCAGGCTTCTGGACCGGTGCCTCGGGAACAATTCGCTTCAGCGAGTAGACGATGCCAAATTGAGGCTGGCTTGTTTGTGGGGCGGGAGGAGCGGGCGAAACCCACTCATCAGCAGTCGCAACAACATGCGTCTGTTGAATCGGGGGGGCGATGGATTTTGCTTCGAGAGCCTCCACGCGGCGTTCGAGCTTCTCGGTACGCGCGAGCAAGTCCGTGATCTGACTTGAGGGCGGAGCGACTGCCGCCTCATCGTCGGCCCGCAAGCCGGTCCACCAGACACACGTAGCTCCCGCCACAACGGCCATCATCCACCACGAAGGAGTTCGATACATGAGAGGCATCCTTTCTTCTCACTCACGGAAACGGTAGCTCAAAATCCTCACGCGCGCAGATCTTCAAACAGCGCCGTCGAGAGGTAGCGTTCGCCGCTGTCGGGGAGGATCGTGACGATGACCTTACCGGCCGATTCGGGGCGAGCGGCGACTTTCAAGGCGGCGGCCATGGCGGCTCCGCAACTGATGCCGCAGGTGATCCCTTCGAGCTTCATCAATTTCTTGGCGGTCTCGATCGCTTCGTCGTCGGTGACTTGAACCACTTCATCGACAATGCTGCGGTCGAGGTTGTCGGGAACGAAGCCTGCTCCGATTCCTTGAATCTTGTGCTTACCAGGTGCTCCGCCGGAGAGGACCGGGCTGGTTGCTGGTTCGACGGCGATCGTCTTGAGCGCCAGATGCTTCTCGTGCTTGAGGTAGCGTGAGACACCCGTGATCGTGCCGCCGGTGCCGACTCCCGCCACGAAGATGTCGATCTTGCCGTCGAGGTCCGTGAAAATTTCGGGGCCGGTCGTCTTGAAGTGGATCGCCGGGTTGGCCGGGTTCTTGAACTGCTGCGGCATGAACCAGCCGTCTTGCTTCGAGAGTTCTTCCGCTTTGGCGATGGCCCCCTTCATGCCGTCGGCTCCCGGCGTGAGGATCAGTTCCGCACCAAAGCTCTTGAGCATCATGCGGCGCTCGACGGACATGGTCTCGGGCATGGTCAGTGTCAGTGGATAGCCACGCGCCGCGCAGACAAAGGCCAGCGCGATGCCGGTGTTCCCGCTGGTCGGTTCGACAACGTGCATCCCCGGTTTCAGTTTGCCGGTCGCTTCCGCGTCCCAGATCATCGACGCGCCGATGCGGCACTTCACCGAGTAGGCCGGGTTGCGACCTTCGATCTTGGCATAGACCGTCGCCCCCAAGCCCTCTGTGAGGCGATTGATCTTCACCAGCGGCGTGCGTCCGATGGATTCCGAGTTGTCCTTAAAGACCGACATAAGCTGGCTCCTTCGTGAAGTGTTGTGAGTCATCAAAGGCCATCACCACAATTGGTGGTCAGCCGGTGCATTTCGAGCGTGCGAGGGATTATGAGAACCGGCCTTCGTTGCGGGAAGTCGAGTGGTAGTGCTTCAATCAAGCCCCATCGGGCTTGCCCCGGTGGATTCAGGTTTTTGCACTAGCTCGTGCGTACGTTCGCCCCTCGATAAGGAGAAGATTCCCGATGTGTGAATAGTCCCGATGTGAGTAGTGCAGAAACCTGCGAGCCACCGGGGCAAGCCCAGTGGGGTCGTGCGTTCAATTCTTCAGTCGCGTTGGCGGCGATAGGGCTGCGGCTCAAAAGACGTTTCGACGGGCCGGCTGGTCTCTTGTGCCGTGACCGGCGTTGCGATGGCAACGCGGTTTTCGAGAGGACTTGGGCGGCGGACTCGCTGTTGCGCGACGGCTTGTTGCGGCGCGACTTCATGATCGTCACTCCATTCCGCACGACGAGTGACCGTACGATCCGCGGGAGTTTGTGACTCGTGCAACAGGTCGCCGACGAAGCGGCCGCTCGCTTGATTGACGATCACCACGCGACTCGGCAATCCCGGCGTTTTCGAGCGCACGATGCAGATGATCTCAGCCCCTTCGTAGTCCTGCGGTGCGACCGCAGGTTCAGTGAGTCCGCTGCCTGCCGCTCCCAACTCACTGGCGAGGAACCGTGTGATGTCGTCAGCCGCAGTGACGGTCGCCGACGCGCGGTCAGTCGCCAATCCACGGCCGAACGGTGATGCTGTCGCAGCGGCCGTGCGGCTCTCCGCCGAAGCAGCCGCAGCCGGAGTGTTCGTCTTGGCCAGAGTACCTTCGACGGCGAGTGGTAGCGGGGCGAGATGTCCCAGTCCTACCTTGTCGAGCAGCAGTGCGATCGGTTTCATCGCGGCATAGATCCCGCGTTTCTCTCTCGGATCGGCCGCGATGCAAACACCGATCAGTTCATTTCCCAAGAACAAGCCGCCGCCTGATCGCCCCTGCTGCGGCATTGTCGAGCATTCGATGTTGTCGGGACCGTCGTACTTGTTGAGAGCGGTGAGCAACTGGTCTTCGCGAGTCGGGTCGTCGCCGCCGCTGCACCCGATGCTCTGCACGCGGTCCTTCACAGTTAACTCGCGCGATGAACCGAGTCTCACGGTGGGAAGCCGCAAGCTCTGCACGATCGTCACCAGCCCGACATCGGCGTCGAGATCGAAGTGCAGCACTTTGCCTTCCAGCGTCTCAACCTTCCCCTTCAATTTGGCATTTGTCGCGGGGCGGAAGAGATCGACCTCCACCTTCGAGTCATTCCCTCCTTTTCGGAAGATGTGTCCGCACGTCAGGATCACCGCGCGACCGGGGCGGCTATCGATGATCGTTCCCGATCCGAAGTTGATCCCCGAACCATCCTGCACGCGCAGTCGCACACTGGCGAAGAGCGGATCGACCGGGCCAGCGGCGTCCTCGCCATTCTGTCCGCGTACAATGGCAGTCTCGTCTTGAAGCGCGGGGACTACGCGTGCGTCCTTCGCTTTGTACTGGCCACCCGCTTTGTTTTGTCCACCAAAGATCGGAGGCAATCCGATCGGAGAAATCTTTCCTTCGGGTGAGCCGAGCGACCCAATGCCAACTCCGGGACCAAGCCCCGCTCCACTGGAACCATTTCCGCCACGAGGTCCATCATTCGGCGCACTGGCAACCGCATCGGACTTCGGCAGCTTGTTGAGCATCGACCGCAGTTGCTTCTCATCGGTCAGTCCTGTGACACGGTCGATCTCGCGACCATTTGAGACGAGGACGAAGCATGGGATCGACTTCACGCTGAACCGCGAGGCGAGTGCCGGTTCTTGATCGATATCGACCTTGCGAATCGGCAGACCCTGACGTTCCAGTTTGGAAACAGTGGAACTCATCTGCTGACACGGCCCGCACCATTTGGCGGTGAAGTCGAGCAGCACGTGGTCGAGTTCCGCTGCGGAAGCGCCACGCAGCGCGACGAAGACGAGCAGCATCGCTCCCCAACCGCAGCGTCTCTCAATGGATCGCTTGGGTGCGGGGGATTCCGCCAACACCCAACGCCGAAATTTGCGAGCGACATCCAATCCGAATCGCGATGCGGAACGCTGCATGTGTCGGGCCTCCTTGCCCTGAAGACTTCTGTCACGGGTTCGCGAGGCGTTCGCATCCATGCGGCCTCCTCGCGCTGTGGTCAACGTTGGGTAAGCGTTTCGCTTGCCCGTAATCGCGGTTGGAAAAACGGGCAAGCGAGACGCTTACCCTAAGTTGTCCATCCGCCTGCTATCAGATTCTTGAATCGATTTTTGGTCAATGCTGATTTTGTAAGAGTTGCATTCACGAGGACTCGGCGCATGGCAGAATTTGCAACGAGCGACCCGCTGACATTTGTTTGCGGAGGCTCATTTGCCCTGCGATGAGTTCATTGTGATCGACAGGTATTCGAGGCTTGTCGGTGATCGGCGTGAGACGGTGTTTCAACGAAATGCCTGCTGGAAAAGACACAAGTGAGCAGAGCCGTCTCCGTTCACGCGAGGTGCTGGAATCAAGTTCTTGTGACATCGGATGGGATTGAGTTTGAGCGAGTCACACGACCGTGCGACCCACGCTCCAACGGAGTATCGCATCCCGCGTGCCGAAGTGTTCTCACGCCCTCGACACGCACACTGCGCGGGTGCAGATGCCCACTGTGAGGCAACAACGTCTGGACACGTTTTTGAGTCACTGCTACTTTCCGACCCTGCCACTTCAACCCTGATTTGACTTCACTTCGTCGAGCCTTTCGCCCCACGCACGATGCGTCCGCGACCGGCCTTCCCGTTCATTCCCGTTCGCCACTCAAGGATGGAGCCGCCCGTGCGAACTCTGAAAACCATCGTGTGCCTCGCCGTCGTTGCCTCGTCGCTGCTGGCGGTTCATTCCGCCAGTGCCATCGAAAACGAACGCGGCAAAACCTATCGACTGACCGAGAAGCATGGCCCGTGGATGATCATGGTCACCAGCTTCCGCAACATCCGCGAAGAGGACCGCAAAACCGAGGGCCTCTCCGCCGAAGAGGCCGCAGCCGAACTGGTCTTTGAACTGCGTGAGAAGGGAATTCCCGCGTACACGTTCTCGCAAGACGGCAAGGTCGAAAAGATTGAGACCCAAGATCGCCTCGGTCGCGATGACACCCGCATCTTCGCGTCTCAGCGCGACATGATCTGCGTCCTCGCAGGCAACTACGACAAGATCGACGACGGCGTGGCTCAGAAGACACTGAACTACGTCAAAAAGTTTCATCCCAAGTTCATGAAGAACGCCAAGAACGGTGCCGTCGTGAGAAACACGGGCGGACAAAAAGGGCCGCTGTTCGGTGCCTTCATGACCATCAATCCGCTCCGCAGTCCCGAAGATGTGGCGAGCCGCCGCGTGGACGACGAGACCAAGTTCCTCAATTCGGGCATCGACCACGCGCTGGTCGGCGTCAAGAAGAAGTACACCGTCAAGATCGCCACGTTCGCCGGCAAGTCGGCCACGCCAATCGGCAACAGCAAGTACAGCGGCAAGGAAGGATTGTTCGAGAAGGAACTCCAAAACACCGGCAAGTACAACATCGTGCGAGCCGGTGAAGACGCCGCCCAACTCGCGCGGGCGTTGAGGCAGAAGGGCTACATCGCTTACGTCTACCACGACAAGTTTCAGTCGATCGTGACGATGGGCGGCTTTGATTCGAAGACCGATCCGACCATCGCGGAAATCTTCAAAGCGTTCGGTGCCAAGATGAAGTCCGACCCGAACTCGAGAAGCAAGGTGGAGTCCCTGACCGCCGAGGTCCTGACGCTCCCCAGCGATGATCCACGAAAGCCGACTCAAACTTGGATCTTCGATCCGGTCCCCGAGATCATCGAAGTCCCCCACATTCGGTGACCCGATCCGCTGTGATCGCACTGACAACTTGGAATCAACACAGCCCGCGAGGAGAATGCCTCGCGGGCTGTTCTCATTTCACGTTTCCGACAAACTCGAAGTAGTTCACGCACCCGACTCATTCACACAAGAATCTCGTGACCGTACCTCCGCAGCGTCTCCAAAAGTTGATCGAGATGTTTGGAAGTTGTCAGCGGATTGATGAGCGTCACGCGCAGCGCATCGACTCCGTTCAGCGTGGTCGCCACGAGATAGAACTCGCCGGACTCGATGACGCGCCGCCGGAGTTGCCGTTGGAATTCACCAAGCCGCTCGGGCGTTGCATCGGACAGTTCAGCCGGGAGATGCCGGAACGTGACGATGTTGCACTGCGGTTCGTGCAGCGGCGTGAAGTCGGGCGCGGCGAGTAGCTTCTCGTGGAAGACGCGCCCCAGCTCGAAGGTCACGTCGATCAAGTCGCTAAACAGTTGCGGCCCGAACAGCGACCAGACGCCCCACAGTCCGTACACGGCCGCTCGCTTCGTGCATTCAAACGTCCGCAGGCCGGTGTCGTACTCGCCCAATCCCGGCGCGCTGGGGTCAAACAAGTACGGCGCGTTCTGGCGAAACGCCTCGTAACTGTGCCGCTTGTTTTTGAAAAACAGGAACGCACACAGCGCGGGGACGAACATCATCTTGTGAGCGTCCCAGACGACCGAGTCGGCTCGTTCGAGACCCGCCACCAAGTGACGATGCCGTTCGCTCAGCAGCGCCGATCCACCGTGAGCCGCATCGACGTGCAGCCAGACTTGATGCCGTTCGCACACGTCGGCAACGGCATTGAGCGGATCGAAAGCCCCGATCGGCGTTGAACACGCACACGCCACGACCGCGATGATCGGATGCCCCTTCGCTTTGAGATCGGTCAACGTCGCGTCGAGGACGCGCACGTCCATGCGCCGCCGTTCATCAAGGCTCACCTTCACGACGTGCTTCGTCCCCAGCCCCAAAATTCCCGCCGCCCGCGCGATGCAGTAGTGCGCGTCCGCCTGAACGACGAGGACGGGGGGAGCGTTGTCGCTGCGAGCAGAAATTCTTGTCCCCTCGCTCCGGCCTGGGCACCGCCGCTTCGGTGGTCGGGAGAGGGCTAGGGTGAGGGGTTCTTCGATCGTCGGTTGACCCTGCTCGCAGTACCCCGCTACCCCTTCCTCCCAGCAGTCCCCCAGCGCAACATTCCGCGCCACCAAGATCGCGTTCAAGTTGGCGAGCGTGCCGCCATGCGTGACGATCCCCGCATAATCACCCTCGCGCCAACCGAGGTATCCTGCCAGCTTGGCCACCATCGCCTGCTCGACCGACGTGGCCCACGGCCCCATTTCGTAGATGGCCATGACTTGGTTCGTGACCGACCCGACCGCATCGAACAACCCGGCCAATGGGATCGGTGCGGGAACCTGATGTCCGACGTAACGCGGATCGTGCAGGTTGTGGCCGCGCGACAGCATCTCACCGACGAGCGATTCAAACCGCGCCGCGAGTTGCTCCGGTCCCGCAGTGCCATCCCATTCATCGGCGATCCGTCCCGCCCGCGCGATGTTGTCGCGAGGCGCTGTCCAGTTGAGCACGTTCCCCGACGATGCCTCAACTGCCGCGAGATGACTCGCCAACTGCTCGACCAGCCTCTGGCCAGTCGTTCGCAGCAGAGCCGGATCGTAGGCAAGGCGGATGCGATCGAGGGGGGTTGAGTTGGATGAGGCTTCGTTGGTCATGGCATCACTCAACGAGAGATCGCAACTGAGATAAACATCAGACTCGTTTAACCGTGTGGCCCACGCGGTTAAACGAGTTTCCAGTTACTTCATCGCGTGGAACGCATTCCGCGCGTCGATGTGAACGCGCGGATTCGTGTTCGTCTTGAGCAGCTTCTCGACGAGTTCACGGAACTCGGCCTTGTCGTTTGGTCCCAGCTTCGGGCCGAGGTCGGCGAGCGCTTTGAGGACGTTGGTCTGGATAATGACCTGCTCGCCCTGACCTTCGGGTGAGGTCGCGGCGGGTTCGGTCAGAGCCTGCTTGAAGACCGCCAGTCCGTCGGTCGAGCCACTATGTGAGAGCGAGATCGCCGCGTTGATGCGCGTCATCACGTCGTCGTGGCCAAGCAAGACCTGCAAGTGCTGCACCGCGTCGGCCGAGCGAAACTGACCGAGCGTCCACGCGACGGCATGACGCATGATTGGCTCTTGAGCGGATGAGGCGTCGATCAACGCTTGCACGAGTTCCGGCGCATCGAGCGGCTCGCCCCGTTCGAGGGCACGGCTGGCAATGAAGGCGATCGACGCGGCGGCACTCTTGCGAATCTCGATGTCGCGTGTTGGTTCCAACGCCGACTTCAGCGCGGCATTCATCGACGCGGCGGCGGCTTGCCGGAGACCGGCCGCGCCGGACCGATCGGCCTCCGTGGCTGAGGTCGCACCGGGGAGTGAACCTCGCGCTGAGTCGGGTGCGTTGAGCAGTCCCAACGCGCGCGTCAGATACTGCTGGATCGCGACCGATTCGGTGGAACTCGAACCGGTCTGAAGCTCCTTCACCAACTGATCGGACAGCCCGCGCACGATCTCGGGATTGCTCGCGAGGTGTTGGCCTTGCTCGCCACGCAACCGGTCTTGATCGAGAACTTGAGCCAGGCCGTACATCGCCCGGTTGCGGATATGCGTGTTGGGACTTTGCAGTTCTTGAGCCAGCTTGCGCCAGTCCTGTTCGCCCGCCGCGATGCGCCCGAACAACGCCCACACCGCCACGACCGCCAGCACGATCAGTCCCGGCACCACAAAAAGCTGCACGATGAACCCCGCCGACGGTGGCTGCACGGGAGGCAAGTCGTCCGACAATTCGGGGCGTTGTGGCAGAGCGGCAGAATCTTGATCGGGCGAGTCAGACATCGGTGAACCATCACGAGGCAAGCAAGCAAACAATCCATCAGGCATCTCCGAGGAACCGCTCCCGCGAAGCGCGGCGGATTATAGGCCCGGTCGCCAACGATTGCAGTCATCGCGAAAGAAGCGTCTAAAGTAGCCATCATCGCTCCGCGTGATGAGCCTTCTGAGAACAAGCGTCTGAGTCAGTCCAGCCGAACTCGAAAGGTTCGTCATGCGGAGCGATGACGGCTACTTTGTGCGGGCCTTCACGAGTTGGGTAGAGACCAACGAGTCCAGCCCGGTGGAGTTCGCTTGGTTGAGGACTCGTCGTTCGGCTTTCCTGTAACACGGCTACAGGTTTGCGACCCGAGATCTGAAAGAGAACACGCCGAGTCACACCACGAAAGAACCCCTCATGTCCAAGACGATCCTCGGCATTGGTGCTCATTACGACGACTGCGTGTGGGGTATTCCCGGCATCCTGCTCAAGGCGCTGCGGAAGAACTATCGCGTGGTGATCCTGACGCTGGTCGGCGACTACAGCAACTGGAAGCCGGGAGCCGATCGCGCGCAGGAACTCGTCGAGAAGACCGTGCAGATCAGCAAGGAGTACGGCGTCGAGATGCACTTCCTCGACTTCGCCGGAATGCGGTTCGGCGTGACGGAGGAATCGAAGCGCAAGGTGGCCGAAGCGGTCGCGGCGATCGAGCCGGATGTCGCGTTCCAGCTCTGGCCGCACGATCATCACACCGATCACGAGATGGCGTCGCAGCTCTCCAAGATCGCGCTCCGGCATGGCGACCGCGTTCTGGACCTCGGTCAAAAGACCAAGTCGCCGTCGCGAATCTACTGGTACGACAACGGCCCCGGCCACACGATCGGCTTCGAGCCGAACACGTTCGTCGATGTCACCGACGACTGGCCCCGCGCAATCGAATGGCTCGGCCGCCTGATGGCGCTGCAGGCCAACAAGCCGTACGACCCAAAGCAGCTTGATGGAGCCCAACTCGGCAAGGAAGCCCTCGCCCGCTACCGAGGCCAATCATGTGGCGTGAAGTACGCCGAAGCCGTCCGCTCCACAACGGCCTACCCGCACGAGATTTTCTAGCGTGGAGTTGCGATGAGCGTTTTGTTCGTGGATTCGCGAGTGAGAATTGGCGTGTGGCAATCAGTCATTCCGAACGTACAATCCAACCGGCCAAAATGAATGGTTTTGTGTGACCGATGCCAGCGAGACGAATCATGAGCACTCAATTAACGCTTGATCTTCCGGAAAACCTTGTCGCGCGGGCACGGACCATCGCCCAGCGTGCCGGACAGTCCGTGAATGAATTGCTGGCGGAGAGCATTGAGTTGTCACTCAAGCCGTGGGGCGCAGTGCTGGAAGGTGACATCCACCAATGCGGCGATGAGGTGGTGCTCAAAGCCTGTGACTTGGAGCTTGCGGCGGAAGATGACTGCCTGCTGACGGAACTTCTCCAGCGACAGCAGGCCGAAACGTTGTCTGTCCACGAGCAAGCGGAATTGGCCTCGCTGATGCAGGTCTATCAAGAGGGATTGGTCCGCAAGGCCGAGGCGCTGCGCGAGGCCGTTCGACGCGGGTTGCGAAAAACGGTGCAGCCGTGACGAGCGGACAGATTCCGATCGACCGCCGCGACCGAGTCCGGCAGGCGGCTGGTCAGCGTTGTGGCTATTGCCTTAGTCCCCAGCATTTGGTGCTGGGGCAATTGGAAATGGACCATCTCCAACCAACGGCCTGTGGGGGAACTGACGAAGAGGAAAATCTTTGGCTCGCGTGCCGGCTCTGCAACAACGCCAAGGCCGCTCAAACCGAGTGTCGCGATCCCAACACGGGACAATTGATGCCGTTGTTCAATCCGCGACGCCAAAGTTGGTCGGACCATTTTTCTTGGAGCGATGACGGTACACGCATCCTCGGCAAGACGCCGACTGGTCGCGCGACCATCGTGGCTCTGCAACTCAACAATCTGATCTCAGTCGTCGTTCGTCGCCACTGGGTTGCTGCAGGTTGGCATCCGCCTAGTGCGAATTCGGGATAGGCCCGATACAACGCTCACGAGCCGAGTTCTCGGCCCACACCGAGAAGCACGGCTTCCAGAATCTCTGCCCGGTGCTGATCAACGTCAGCGGGTTTGTGTTCGTGGATCAACTGATTTCGGTGAGCCTACCTCGGCAAAGAAGCCCTCGCCCGAATCGTGTGGCGTGAAGTACGCCGAAGCCGTCCGCTCCACAACGGCCTACCCGCACGAGATTTTTTAGGGCAGAGGTCAGACCCGCGACAAACTAGCCCGACGCGCGAGCGAGGGCTTCGCGTGGATCAAATGTGAAGCCCTCGCTCGCGCGTCGGGCTAGTTACTGGTTTGTGTGGCGGGGGCAGAATCTTCAATGGCCCCGTTTTGCCGCTCACTCAGAGCCGTCGAAGACTCCGGCTCTGCCATCCAGCCGACTGACATTCGCATGTCGGGCGTTGACGGGAGGGAGTTGCTCGACCACAGACACTTCGGCAGCGACTTCGGACTCATGTGGAGCGATTTCAGAACCATCTGATGATCCTTCAGGAGGCTGTCGAGCACTTTCAGAGAACTCGGAAGCGATTTCAGAAGACTTTGGAGCGCCTTTAGACAACTTGGGAGCGGTTTTAGAAGGATTGGGAGCGGTTTTAGACGACTTGGACGCGATTTTAGAGTCTGCCAGACCTCGCCATCTCAATAAGATCGTGTCCATTCGGCCTGTCACCGCTGAAATTGTGCTGTGCAACGTGAACCGGACACCAGCAGCCCGTCCATGCGTCATATGAACGGTGCGCAGTCGGCCATTTCAGGGACTGCGCGTGCCAACGCCGTGTGCCACTGGCGGCGGCTTTGGGCCGCCAGTGGCTTTGAAGAACACTGGCGAGCGAAGCCCCTCGCCAGTGGCACCCGGCGGTCCTCGATCCGGCCGGCGTGCGCGAGTTTGCCGGGTTTCTGGAGAAGATCCTCCATGATCCACAAACTCTCGCCTCATTCCCCAGTTGAGACAGGATCGGTTGGCTTGACAGGCTGTTACCTGCGGTCAAGTGATCCGTCGGGCAACCCGCTCCAATCGGACGACTTCGGTTCGACGGAAAAAATGCCCCCGAGTCACAAGCAAGCCGTCAGGCGGATTGATAGCTTTTCGGCCCGTGAGGTGGGTGTCTCTGCCCGTCCGGCTTTCGACTCACCAAACACCAACCCGAAGCGTGAGCGAGGACTGTTCTCGGTGAAGAGTTCCCGCAGACCTCGTTCACGCTTCGGGCTGGTTTTGAATCGCCTCCCAAAACGGGCGGGCAAGAGTGCCCGTCCTCCATTCGCAACTTTGTCACAACATCACTCGCTAGGAACGCCTCCATGAGCAAGCCACTGAACGTCGCCATGATCGGTCTCGGGTTCGGGTCGGAGTTCATTCCGATCTATCAAGCTCTCCCCGGAGTCAACGTTTACGCCCTCTGTCAGCGGAACAAAGAGAAGCTCGACAAGGTGGGCGATCAGTTCGGAATCGGCCAGCGGTACACGGACTACGCCGAGGTGCTGAAAGATCCGAACGTCGATTTCGTCCACATCAACAGCCCGATCTCGGAACACGCCTGGATGTCGATGGAGGCCCTGAAGGCGGGCAAGCACGTGATGTGTACCGTCCCGATGGCGACCAACGTCGAGGACTGTCAAAAAATCTGTGAACTCGTGAAGCAGACCGGCTTGAAGTACATGATGGCCGAAACCGTCGTCTACTCGCGCGAGTTCCTGTTCATCAAGGAGATGTACGCGAAGGGTGAACTCGGCAAGATTCAGCACGTCGCCGCGTCGCATCCGCAGGACATGGACGGCTGGCCTGACTACTGGCAGAAGATGATCCCGATGCACTACGCGACACACGTCGTCAGCCCGTGCCTCGGGTTATTGAACGGTCGCGCCGAGACAGTGAGCTGCTTCGGTTCGGGAACGGTTCGCGAAGACATCGCCCAGAAGAGCGGCAACAAGTTCGCCGTCGAGTCATGTCACATCAAGATCAAGGACAGCGACGTGACCGCGCACATCTGGCGGTGCCTCTACGACGTGGCCCGTCAGTATCGTGAGAGCTTCGATGTCTACGGCACGAAGAAATCGTTCGAGTGGACGCTGTCGGAACACGATCAACATGTCATCCACACCGCGAAGCTTCCCGAGCCAGAGATCGCCTCGAAGGTGACGGTCCCCGACTACGCGCACTTGCTTCCCGAACCGATCCGCAAGTTCACGCTGCCGTCGGAGATTCACGACACCGAGCACCTGTCGTTCATTCAAGGTGGCGGCCACGGCGGCTCGCACCCGCACCTCGTCAACGAAATGGTGAGTGCCCTGCGCGACAACCGCGACCCGTGGCCGAACGCGACCCTCTCCGCCAACTGGACCTGCGTCGGCATCCTCGCCCACGAATCGGCCCTGCAAGGTGGCGTGCCGATCAAACTGCCCGAGTTCACGCTGGCGTGAGATTCTGAACTGTGCGAACGGACGCGTTGAAACCAGTGTCGGGTGATTTCAGGGAGCCTCAATCATGGTGGCCGACGTTTTGAGAATTCAAACCGTGTTGTGGAGCTTGCTGGTTCTCGGGTTTGCTCCCCTATTTGCAGCATCGTTATGCGCCGCCGAGCCGCTTATCCGCGTTGTCGTGTGGGATGAACAGCAGCCCGCGCAGAAGCAGGCGTATGACAATTTTCTCGGCAACGCGATCGCCGATCATTTGAGCAAGCAGCCGGGGTTGAGGGTCATCTCGGCCAACATCAACCAGCCGGAGAAGGGGCTGCCGGCGAGTCTGCTCGACAGCACGGATGTCCTCGTCTGGTGGGGCCACGTGCGGCACAACGAGATCACGCCGGAGATGGCCCGGGACATCGTGGCCCGAGTCAAGAGTGGCCAGTTGGCGTTCATCGGCCTTCACTCGGCCCACTGGTCCGCGCCGTTTGTCGAGGCGATGAACGAGCGGACTCGCGACGACGCGAAACGCCGCTATCCCGATCCGCCGAACGGGCCGCCGGTGAAGTTCGAGTTCATCGCGCCCGAGGGCCGCTTCGTCCCGACGGCTGATTCAATCCGCACGCCCGCCTACTACGCGATGAAACGCGGCGGACAGCTCACCGTGCGAGTCGATCTGCCCAACTGCGTCTTTCCGTCGTACCGGCCCGATGGCAAACCGAGCACCGTAAAAGTCCTGAAGCCCGGCCATCCGATCGCCCGCGGTCTGCCCGAGTCGTTCACGATCCCTCAGACCGAGATGTACGCCGATCCGTTCCACGTTCCTGATCCGGACGAAATCCTCTTTGAAGAGCGCTGGGAGGCGGGCGAATCATTCCGCAGTGGTAGCCTCTGGAAGCTCGGCAAGGGCCACGTCTTTTACTTCCGCCCCGGTCACGAAACGTACCCGGTTTTTAAACAGGAACTGCCCCTACAAATTGTGGCCAACGCAGTGAACTGGCTGGGGGCAAACTTGGCCAAGTCGGAGTGATCGAACAAAGTAGACGAGTCACTCTGTGACTCGAACGATTCCTGTCACAGAGTGATTGGACGACATTGCACCCCTCGACTCTTGCGGTGTTAACCACCGTGAGATGGTGGACGCAGGTTGCGTCATGGAATCGGCAATGCGTTCACGGTGAACATTGCGAGGGATCACTGGTCGGTGCCGCCTCATTGAGCGCGTCCTGCAAGCAGGTGGGACAAAGGCAGCTCGTCGCCGAACAGAGGGGCAGGACGGCGGGGAAGTTCATGCACCAGCAGTGGTCTCGCCCAGCGGCGATGTCGCAGACGAACGTGGTTCGGCAACGAGGGCACTCGCTGTTGGAAGAGGTTGTTGCGGCGTGGCGGCTGTCGTTCGGAGTCATGGGGCCGATGATACAATCCGCCCCGAACATCGTCCCGCTCACCGTTTTGTGAATGGGCGGCCGGCATGATGTCTCATACCCGCGCGTAGGATGGACGCCTCGTCCGTCCGTCAACGTGTCCCCCAACGAGCCGGACGGACGGGGCGACCATCCTACGTGTCCATCAGCTCCTGCCGTTCACTTAAGGCCGATCTCATGCGAGTGTTTGTGATGCTGCGTTCTGTCGCGAGGCTGTCCGTTGTGGGTCTGTTGCTCGCAGCAATATGCGAGGGGGCGGAGGCTCCCGAGTTGATCGTGCATGGCGGGAAGATCGTGACCGTCGATGCGAAGTTCTCGCTGGCCGCGGCGATGGCTGTGACGGGCGATCGGATTCTGGCGGTTGGCTCGAACGAGGTCGTACTCAAACTGGCGGGACCGCAGACGAAGGTCGTCGATTTGAAGGGGCGAACTGTGATTCCGGGGCTGTGCGACTCGCACGTGCATGCTCCCGGCGCGGCGATGTATGAGTTCGACCATCCGATTCCCGAGATGGACACGGTGGCCGACGTGCTGAAGTACATCGCGGGTCGGGCTGAAACACTCGACGACGGCGATTGGATCGTGGTCTCGCAAGTCTTCATCACGCGGCTGCGCGACCAGCGGTATCCGAACCGGAGAGAACTCGACGCGGCGGCTCCGAAGAATCCGGTGATGTTCAGCACGGGACCGGACTGTTCATGCAACTCGCTCGCGCTGGCATTGAGCGGCATCGACAAGAATTTTGAAATCTCCGACGGCAAAGCGGGGAAGATCGAGAAAGACCCGATCACCGGTGAACCGACCGGCATCCTGCGGAATGCGTCGCGCTTCGTGAAGTCGAAAGGAAAGTCGAAAGCGGCAACGCTCGATGATCGGGCGCGCAGGCTCAAGGAATTGTTCGCCGACTACAACGCAGTCGGTCTTACCAGCGTGGCCGATCGTGCAGCGAACGATGAGTCGATCAAAGCCTATTCGCAGTTGAAAGAGGCGGGCGAACTGAACTGCCGCGTGTTCTTGTCTTACGGCGTGAACGGCATGGGAAGTCGCGAAGAGGTGGAACGTGGGATTCAGAAAGCGGCCGATCATCCGCTACACAAATACGACAATCGGCTGTGGCTGCGCGGGATCAAGGTGTTCCTCGACGGCGGCATGTTGACCGGCAGTGCGTTCATGAGACAGCCGTGGGGCGTGAGCGACATCTACTCGATCACCGACCCCGACTATCGCGGCATCCGGTTCATCCCGCAGGAGGAGCTGGTTCACATGGCTCGGTTCGCGCTCCAGCGTGACCTTCAGTTCACGGCCCATTCGGTCGGGGACGGCGCGATCCACGGGCTGATCGAAGCCTATGCCGAGATCAACAAAGAGTTCCCAGTGAAGCCGTGTCGGCCGTGCATCACACACTGCAACTTCATGAGTTTGGAGGCGGTTCAACAGATGCAGCATCTCGGCGTGGTGGCCGATCTTCAGCCCGCGTGGTTGTGGCTGGATGGAGCCACGCTGCGCAAGCAGTTCGGCGACGAACGGCTGAAGTACTTTCAGCCGTACAAAACGCTGTTTGACCACGGTGTTGTCGTGGGTGGCGGCTCGGACCACATGCAGAAGATCGGGAGCTTGAGGTCCGTCAATCCGTACAACCCGTTCCTCGGAATGTGGACGGCGCTGACACGTCAGGCGCGTCGCGCTGATCGGCCATTGCATCTCGAACAGGCGCTCTCGCGCGAGCAGGTGCTGCAGCTGTACACGATCAACAACGCGTGGCTCACGTTTGAAGAGACGCTCAAGGGATCGCTCGAACCGGGCAAGCTGGCGGACTTCGTGGTGCTGAAGCAGGACCTCTTGGAGTGTCCCGTGGACGATGTGCGGAACATCACGGTCGAGGCGACGTATCTCGGCGGGCAGCGTGTGTACGCGAGTGAGTGAATCATCCGTACCAACGAAAACTGGCCGCGACTGTTGGC
>CAMAYU010000077.1 GCA_945862235.1 Schlesneria paludicola DSM 18645 | reverse complement strand
GAAGGGCATTCACCTTGAAGGGCTTCGCGTGCTGGGCAAACCCGAGCGGTTCGCACAGCACTATTACGAGAACGGTGCTGACGAGTTGTTCTATATGGACGCCGTCGCCAGCCTGTACGGTCGCAATAGTCTCAATGACATCATTCGACGAACGGCACAAGAAGTCAGCATCCCACTCACGGTGGGCGGGGGTCTCCGCAGTGTCGATGACATCCGCGATGTCCTCCGTGCGGGAGCTGACAAGGTCGCGATCAACACCGCCGCGATCGCTCGCCCGGAATTGATTCGCGAGGCGGCCAACAAGTTTGGTTCGTCCACGATCGTCGTCTCCATCGAGACCATTCGTCAGCCGAATGGGACTCACATGGCCTACACCGATTGTGGTCGCAACGAGACCGGACTCGATGCCTACGAATGGGCGTTGCGAGCGGCGGAACTCGGCGCGGGCGAACTGATCATCACCTCGGTTGATCGTGAGGGAACGGGCAAGGGCTACGACCTTGCCCTGACGCGACGCATCTCGGAAGCCGTGTCGATCCCGGTGATCGCGTGCGGCGGTGCGGGGAGCATCGACGACGTGCGAGCCGTCATCACCGAAGGGAAGGCCGACGCGATCTCGATCGCCTCGTGCCTCCACTACGACTTCCTGAAGACCTACGACGCACTGGGCGAAAACTACTCGGGCGAAGGGAACACCGAGTTTCTGAAGAAGCAACGGGGCTTCGGCAAGATCAATGGGTTCTCACTGCCAGGCTTGAAGCAGCATCTGTACGACAGTGGTGTCGATTGCCGCTGGAACTGATTCAGGTAGGGTGGGCATTGCCCACCGTGATCTGTCGCACAATGGTGGGCAATGTCCATCCTGCACTTTTCGAATACAAGAGTCCGGGGGCTTACGCCACCCGGCTCACTATGACTGAAACGTCACGAATGTCTTTCGATTGAACATGAGAGGGGACACGGATGTCCGATCAGCCGCGACTCAAGGTCGCCATTGTCGATTTCGGTTTGGGGAACCTCTTCAGCGTGCATCGCGCGTGTGAACGTGTCGGCTTGGACGCCGAGATCACCAACTCCAAGCAACAAGTTCTCGCCGCCGACGCAGTATTGCTGCCGGGCGTCGGTGCCTTTGGCGACGCGATGGACAACCTGACCAAAGCTGACCTCGTCGGCCCGCTCCGCTACATCCATCATTCAGGCAAACCGCTGATCGGGATTTGTCTTGGCCAGCAATTGCTGATGTCCGAGAGCGAAGAGTTCGGATGCCACAAAGGTCTGGGCTTGATCGACGGGACAGTGACGCGCTTCCGCGATCCACATGGTTCCTCAGGCCAGATTCTCAAGATTCCGCAGGTCGGCTGGAATCGCATCCATCGACCGAGCCACGCTGGAACACAAGATATCTGGGCCGATTCGCCTCTCGCCGGTCAGGCCGAGGGGGCGTACATGTACTTCGTCCATTCGTACTACGTGCAGCCGACGGATCCGTCCGTGCGACTGTCCGTGACACGCTATGGCGATGTCGAGTTCTGTTCGTCGGTGCGGGTCGGCAACACGTGTGCCTTCCAGTTCCATCCCGAGAAGAGCGGCACCGACGGTTTGCAGATCTATCAACAAATTGCCCAGTTCATTTCCCAACGCCATTCCCTAACGGAGTATCGACATGCCAGTTGAGACCTTGCCTGCTTACTACGGTCTGCCCCAGGAAGTCACCTACTGCAAGCGCTGCGTGATCTCGAACCAGCGTCCCGCATCGACTCCAGAATTCAAGAACACGGTTGATCGCAAGATCAGGACGATGGCCATCGACGAGGAAGGAGTCTGCGACTCCTGCCGCTTCGGCGACATCAAGGATCAGATCGACTGGAACGAACGCGAAGAGCAATTGCTCGCGCTGCTCGACCAGTATCGCAGCAAGGACGGTTCGTATGACTGCCTCGTCCCCGGCAGCGGCGGCAAGGATAGCTGCATGCAGGCGCACGTCCTGAAGTACAAGTACGGCATGCACCCGCTGACCGTCACCTGGCCCCCGATACTCTACACCGACATCGGTTGGAAGAACTTCAAGGCGTGGCTCGACGTGGGGGGCTTTGACAACATCAGCTTCAATCAAAACGGCAAGGTGATGAAGCTCCTCACCCGGCTGTCGATTGAGAATCTGCTCCATCCGTTCCAGACGTTCATTCTCGGACAGAAGAACCTCGGCCCGAAGCTCGCGTTGAAGTTCGGCATCCCGCTGGTCTTCTACGGAGAGAACGAAGCCGAGTACGGCAACCCGATCGCCGACAACAACAAGTCGCTGCGGGACAAAGCCTATCACTCGATGAAGAACTTCGACGAGATTCGCTTGGCTGGTCTGCCGATCAAACAGATCATGTCCGAGTACAACGTCGACCTGGCCGATCTCAAGGCGTATCTGCCCGCCGAAGCCTCCGACTACGACAAGTGCCCGGTCGATGTGCATTACCTCGGCTACTACCTCAAGTGGACGCCGCAGGAAGCGTATTACTACGCGGTCGAGCACACCGACTTTGAAGCGAATCCGTTCCGCTCCGAAGGAACGTACAGCAAGTACAGCAGCCTCGACGACAAGATCGATGGCTTCCACTACTACACGACGTGGATCAAGTTCGGCATCGGCCGCGCCACGTATGACTCGGCCCAAGAAGTTCGCAACAAGCATCTCACTCGTGAAGACGCAGTCGCACTCGTGAAGCGCTTCGACGGCGAGTTCCCTGCCAAGTTCTTCCACGAAGTGATGGATTACATCGGGATGAAGCCCGATCACTTCATGCAACTTTGCGACAAGTTCCGTTCGCCGCATCTCTGGATGCAAGAAGGTGGCGAATGGAAGCTGCGTCATCCGGTCTGGGAACACGAGTTCCAAGCCGACCGCGCCGCCGCGTGAGGTGGGATTTAGAAGTCCGGCTTTTCTGAAAGCCGGACTTCGTTTTCGTCATACAACATCGTTTAACCGCAAGCCGAAGGCGTGCGCGGATGTGTGACGCGATGCGACCAGTCCTCGCACATCGACGCGCACGCCTTCGGCTTGCGGTTAAACGAGACCCAAACCTCAACGTCCATTGGGCGTGGAAGTCGATCACCTGCCAGGCGAACTCGCCGGGTTCGATCTGTTTCCGGTAATTCATTCCCACGCTTTTTCTTTCTGGTGAGAGGATGCGACACGGATGTCGATGCCGACTCTGCCACTCATTTCCCCGCGCAGTTCCATTCGCGAGGCGATCGAAATGATCGACCGCAGCGAGTGTGCGATCGCGCTGGTCACGGACCTCGAAAATCATCTCCTCGGCACACTGACCGACGGCGACATTCGTCGAGCCATGCTGGCGGGAACCAAGCTCGATCAGCCGGTCCAACTGCTGCTTAACGCCAAACGCGGCACGCCGGCCGAGACTCCCGTCAGTGTTCCCGAGGGGACGCCCGACGATGAGATGCGGCTGTTGATGGAAGAGCGATTCATCCGGCAATTGCCGATCCTCGATCGCCAAAAACGGGTCGTCGATCTCGTCCTGCTGGACCACTTGCTGCCAGCTGCCGTGTTGCCAATTCAAGCGGTCATCATGGCGGGCGGGTTTGGGACGCGGCTTCGTCCGCTGACCGATGACACGCCGAAGCCGATGCTGCACGTGGGCGATCGGCCGCTGATCGAACACGTTGTCGAACGACTGCGCGAAGCGGGCATTCGTGACGTGAACATCAGCACGTTCTTTCGCTCAGAAAAGATCATCGCCCACTTTGGCGACGGTGCCGCGTTCGGCGTTGATGTGAACTACGTCACCGAGGAACGGCCGCTCGGGACCGCCGGTGCGCTCGGTCTGCTGCGCAACGTCGATTCCCCGACGCTCGTCACCAACGGCGATATCTTCACCGATGTCAATTACCGGTCGATGTGGGACTTCCACCGCAAGCAACGGGCGCTGCTCACCGTCGCCGTCCGCCGTTACGACTTGAAGGTTCCCTACGGCGTGGTCGTTCATTCGGGAACGTCCGTCACGGGGCTGACCGAGAAGCCGACGTATGAGTTCTTCGTCAACGCCGGCATCTACCTGTTGGAGCCGGAAGCGCTCGCTCTCATCCCGCGCGACATGATTGAGGGGCGACAGTTCCACATGACCGACCTCATTCAAAAGTTGCTCGACAGCGGACAGAAGGTGACCAGCTTCCCGGTCCACGAGTATTGGCTCGACATCGGTCAAATGGACGACTACGAGCAGGCTCAGCAGGACCATCAACAAGGCCGAGCGGGGCGTCGCGCTGCCTGAAACGATGCCGGTCGAACAGACATAGTCGATAGCGATGCTTTGTGGCGCGAGCAGAGTCGCTTACTCAAATTCAGAAAGCGGTGGGATTTCGATGCACGTCTTGTTGATTCATCAAGCTTTCGTTTCACCGAACGATGCGGGGGGAACTCGGCATTACGAGTTGGCGCGTCGACTCGTCGATTCGGGCGAGCAGTTCACGATCGTGGCCAGCGACCTGAACTACCTGACTGGCAAGAAGGCGAGCGGGAGCGAGCAGGCCGGGGCGAACAGTCCCTCGGGCGAAGACTACGACGGCGTGCGCGTGAATCGGGCGTACACCTATCCTTCGCTGCACAAGTCCTTCGTCTGGCGCATTGTTTCGTTCCTGTCGTTCATGGTCTGTTCCGTGTGGACGGCGTGGAAGGTGAAGAACGTGGACTTGGTCATGGGGACATCGCCCCCGATTTTTCAAGCCATTTCGGCGTGGGTCGTTTCCGTCTTGAAGTGGCGTCCGTTCCTGCTGGAGATACGCGACCTATGGCCCGAGTTCGCCGTGGACATGGGCGTGCTGAAGAATCCCGTGTTGATCTGGCTGGCGCGGCGACTCGAACGATTTTTGTATGCCCGCGCGAAGCACATCCTCGTGAACTCGCCCGCCTATCGGGACTACCTCATCAACATGGGCATTCCCGCCGCGAAGATCAGCTTCATTGCGAACGGCGTCGATCCCGGCATGTTCTTTGTCGAGACTCAGCGTGCGACGCTGCGGAACGAGTTCCAACTGCAAGACAAGTTCATTGTGACCTATGCCGGCGCGATGGGCATGGCCAACAATTTGGATGTCGTGCTGGTCGCGGGCAAGTTGCTGGAAGACCTACCCGACGTTCACTTCCTGATGGTGGGCGATGGCAAGGATCGGGCCAAGCTGGAGGTGATGGCGAAGGAGATGGGCGTCAAGAACGTGACGTTTACGGGGTCGAGGCCCAAGTCACAGATGCCCGAAGTGCTGGCCGAATCCGATGTCTGTCTGGCCACGCTGCGTGACATCCCGATGTTCCGCACGACATATCCGAACAAGGTCTTCGACTACATGGCGGCCGCTCGTCCCGTCGTGCTGGCCATCGACGGCGTGATCCGCGAAGTGATTGAGAAGGCCAACGGCGGCATTCCCGTTCCGCCAGGCAATGCTCAAGCCATTGCCGACGCCGTGCGGCAACTTCACTCGGATCGAGCACGCAGTCAGGAGATGGGTCGCTCGGCGCGCGAGTACGTCATTCTGAACTTCGATCGCAATCAACAAGCGCTGCAATTCGGTGAACTCGTCGGACAGGTCGGCAACAGAAGGGCAGCTTGAGATGGCGAACGGCTTCTATCGCAACTACGGCAAGCGGCTGTTCGATCTCGCGATTGCCATTCCCGCGCTGATCGTGTTGTCGCCGGTGTTGGCGTTGACGGCGCTGGCCGTGCGTCAATGGCTCGGGTCGCCAGTCCTGTTTCGCCAAGAGCGACCGGGGCTGAACGGTCGTCCGTTTTTCATCAGCAAGTTTCGGACGATGACCGATGGTCGCGACGAACAGGGCAATCTGTTGCACGATGATCTGCGACTGACAGGCTTCGGGAAGTTCCTTCGGTCGAGCAGTCTCGATGAACTGCCTGAACTGTGGAACATCATCGTCGGTCACATGAGTCTCGTTGGGCCGCGACCGCTGAAGATGAGTTACCTCACGCGGTACTCGCCCGAACAAGCCCGTCGCCACGATGCCGTGCCGGGGCTGACAGGCTGGGCGCAGGTCAACGGGCGCAACGCCCTCAGCTGGGAAAAGCGATTCGAGCTGGACGTGTGGTACGTCGATCACTGCTCGCTGTGGCTCGACATCAAGACACTGTGGCTGACGGTCGCGGCCGTGTTCGGACGGAAGGGGATCTCGGCGGAAGGTCACGCCACGATGCCCGACTTTGAAGGGACACCGGCGTTGGCCACAACGGCTGCCTGCAAACTGTCGGAACCCGCTCGTCGGCGGGTGGTCGTGATCGGTGGCGGTGGACACGGCAAAGTCGTCGTCAGCACGCTGCACGCGGCCGGGTTGGAAGTCGACGCGATTTACGATGACGATCCTCAGGCGTGGGGCCGACGCGTGTTGGGCGTTCCCGTGCAAGGACCGATTGCCGAATTGAATACGGCCAGCGGTGTCAGCGGCGTGATCGGCATCGGCACGGGTGCCATCCGCGAACGATTGGCACAGTCGCTCCCCATTCACTGGCTGACGGTCGTTCATCCACACGCTCATGTTCATGCGTCGGTTGTCCTCGGTCCCGGCACCGTGGTCTTCGCGGGAGCCGTTATTCAACCCGACTCAACCGTCGGGCAGCACAGCATCGTCAACACCTCCGCGTCGATCGATCACGATGGTCGCTTGGGTGACTTCTCAAACCTCGGTCCCGGTACGCATCTGTCCGGAACGGTGAGCATCGGCGACCGCTGCCTGATCGGCACCGGATGCGCGGTGCTGCCCGGAATTCAAATTGGAAACGATGTCACCGTGGGAGCGGGGACTGTCGTGATTCGTGATCTCCCCACAGGCTGCACACTCGTCGGTGCCGCTCCGCGCATGATTCGATCCGGTTACGAAGACGACGCCTCACGCCGGGCCGCATGAACGTAGGGTAAGCGTCTCGCTTGCCCGGATTCACATTGCCAGCGACTTTTCATTGCCCACGAGGCCTTGCACACTCGGGTAAGCGCGACGCTTGCCCTACGTTTTTCGACATGTGGTGCCTGATCCCATTCGAGTACTCATCACCATCACCGGTCTACCCCGCAGCCTGACAAGGATGTCTCATGCCGAACACTTCACCGCGACCAAGCGACACGCTGGCCGTCGATGGCGGTACACCCGTTCGCGCGGGAGCCTTCTCACCGTGGCCGTTTTTCGATGACGAATTGTGTGCCGCATCTGACCGAGTTCTCCGCTCGGGCAAGGTCAACTACTGGACCGGCAACGAGGGGAAGTTGTTCGAGCAGGAGTACGCGGCCGCCATCGGCTCGAAACATGCGATCGCGTTGACGAACGGCACCGTCGCGCTGGAACTGGCGTTGTACGGACTGGGGGTCGGCGTGGGAGACGAAGTGGTCGTGCCGAGTCGCACGTTCATCGCGTCCGCCAGTTGTGCGGTCATGCGCGGCGCGAAGCCGGTCGTCGCGGACCTCGATCGCGACAGCCAGAACCTCACCGTGGAAACGATTCGCGCCGTGACGACCTCGCGCACGAAGGCCATCGTCGCCGTCCATCTGGCGGGTTGGCCCTGCGATCTCGACCCGATCATGGAGTTCGCTAACGCGCGTGGGATCAAGGTCATCGAAGACTGCGCTCAATCGCACGGAGCGAGCTACAAGGGACGGCAGCTCGGTTCGATCGGTCACGTCGGCGCGTTCTCGTTCTGTCAGGACAAGATCATGACGACCGGCGGCGAAGGGGGCCTGATGACCACCAACGACACCGAACTGTGGAGCCGCTGTTGGAGTTTGAAGGACCACGGTAAGAGTTGGGACGCGCTGCAACAGCCGCATCAACCTCACTTGTTCCGCTGGTTGCACGAAGGCTTCGGGACGAACTGGCGGCTGACGGAAGCTCAGTCGGCGATGGGTCGCATCATGCTGAAGCGCCTTCCGGAATGGGTGGCCACGCGCCGCCAACACGCGGCCACGCTGACCGCAATGCTGTCGTCGGTCGCTGCCCTGCGCATCCCTGTCGCGCCAAGTGAGATGACTCACAGCTACTACAAGTACTACGTGTTCGTTCGTCCCGAGCGGCTGCAAGCAGGCTGGACTCGTGACCGCATCGTGCAGGCGATTCAAGCCGAAGGAGTGATGTGCGGCCCCGGGTCGTGCAGTGAGATCTACCTAGAGAAGGCATTCGACGCGCTGGGCCTCCGCCCCGCACAACGACTTCCCATCGCGAAAGAACTGGGTGAGACCAGCCTGATGTTCATGGTCCACCCGACATTGAAGGCTCATGAAATCGAAGAGACCGGCCGAGCGATCGCCAAGGTGATGGCCGCAGCCAATGAATCACTGAGCGACGCAGAACACCGGGCGGCATGACGACGAGAACGTCGCAATCAGTCGCGGCACCGTGCGAGTCTCGCGATCGACTTTTCCACGCAAAGCCCAGAACCAATCCCGCTTGTCTCAGTGGTCTCGACACAACACGTCAAGTCTAGCCAAAGTCGCCGTCCTCGCTCCGCGTGACGAGCCTTGTGAGTTCGGCCGCAATGACTCAGCCGTCTGTTCTCAGAAGGCTCATCACGCGGAGCGAGGATGGCGACTTTGTACAGAGACCAATGAGCTTGTCTGGACGGGATCGAACTTGGCCACAGACCACCTGACTGGACTGCTTCATGAGCGTTCGAGACTACGTGCAAGAGGTTCGGGAACTCGGTCTGCGTGGAACGCTGTATCGCGCGTCGTGGGAGCTGCGGCAGCGGAGCGGTTGGTTTGCGCTGCGGGATCGCTGGCGAGGCGTCGCCGTGCCGAGTCTCGGTCACTTCGATGTCTCTAAGTTTGTCGGTCAACTGCCGTGGTCGACGCCGAGCGACGTGGCGACGACTTTGAACCTGAGCCTGACGGCTGTCGAGCGCGACCAGTTGAAGCAACGCGCCGATGATGCGGCGCGCGGGCGCATTCTCTGCTTCGGAAGCTGGTTCGCCGAGTTTGGCAACCCGATTGACTGGTTCCTCTACCCGGCGACGGGTCGCAAATGGACGGCCGACATTCATTGCAGCCGGGCACTTGATGAGATCAGCAGCATCGGCGACATCAAGCTGACATGGGAGGTCGCCCGGTTTTCTCACGCCTACGCGATGGCTCGCGCGGCGGTCTGTTTCCCCGATGAAGCGGCTCGGTGGGGCGAGAGTCTCGCGCGGCAGATCGAGCAGTTTGTCGCAGCCAATCCCGTGGGGCAGGGACTGCACTGGCATGCCGGACTGGAAGTCTCGATCCGCAGCTTCTCGTGGCTGTTCGCGTGTCATGTCTTTCATGCGCTGGGGGTGTGGAACGACGAATTCGTGAGGTTCATGGCCGAGGCCCTACTGTCGGCGGCACAGCATGTCGAACGGCAATTCGAGTTCGCCAAAGGCTCGGTTTCGAACGACCACCTGATTGCCGAAGCACTGATGCTGTACGTCTGCGGGCTGTTGCTGCCCGGCACGCCCCGGGCGGCGCGGTGGAAGCGGGATGGATTGGAGGTGCTGGTGCGTGAGGCCGATCGACAGGTCTATCCGGACGGCGGTTACTTCATGCTGTCTCACAATTACCACCGCGATGTGTTGCAGATGTATCTCTGGGCGATTGGCTTTCACGAACGGAGCGATGGCCCGGCACCAACGGTTTGGCGACGGATGCTCGATCGCAGCGTGAACTTTCTCACGGCACAGCAAAATCCGGACGACGGACGACTGCCGAACTTCGGTTACAACGACGGCTCACAGCTTCACGAACTGAGCGTGTGTGAGTTCGCCGACTTTCGGCCAGCACTGCAAGCGGCCAGTGTTGTCGCTCGCAGTGAACGGCTCTATCCACCCGGTGCGTGGGACGAAGAGGCGGCGTGGTGGAGCGGTTCGGTGGTGAAAGCTCTGCCGCAACAAGTCCCTTCACAGCCGTCGGCTCACTTCGACGAGACCGGCGTGATCGTGCTGCGGAGCGACGAGCCGAACACGTTCGCGACGTTTCGCTGCGGCTCCTTGCGAGACCGCTTCGGGCAGATCGACATGCTGCATGCGGACGTGTGGTGGCGCGGCATCAACGTGTTGGCCGATGGTGGCTCGTACCTCTACAACGGCCCGCAGGAATGGCATCGACACTTCGTCGGCGGGGCGAGTCACAACACGCTGACCGTGGACGGGCAGGACCAGATGCGGCATTGGCGTCGGTTCAAAACGTTGTATCGCACACCTGCGCGCGTCTTGCGCTTCGAGAACACCGCTGCGGGAATGATCTGCGAAGGAGAGCACACCGGCTTCCAGCGGCTGCGACACCCGTGTACTCATCGCCGCGCGATCCTACTGACGAAGAGCGGGCTGTGCGTGGTCGTCGATCATGTCTTCGGTTCGTCACCCGAACCGCGCGACGTGCGAGTCCATTGGCAGGGAGGATCGCTGCCGTGGGAGTTCGATGCGGCGGCGAATCGCTTGTCGTTGCAAACAGACGTGGGGCCGTACGGCATCAGCATTCACGGGACCAATGGTGAGGCACTGGCAGTGGATGTCGTGGCGGGACAAGAGTCTCCACCGCGCGGCTGGGTCTCTCGCGCTTATGCGGAGAAGACTCCGGCCCCATCGCTGGTCGCCAGTTGGACGGGGACGCTGCCGTTCACTTGCGTGACGGTGATGAACGGCGATCCATATCACGTCACCTCGACGGGATCGGCTTACTCCGTCGTGACAACTGAACTTTTTGTCGAGTTCACACTTCAAGATGGACGATTAGTGACTGTAGAGACAAGTCCGATTACCGCGAATTCACCGGTTGACGGGCGAGCAGATTCGGCCGATTGGCGTTGATCTGCCGGTCATCTGAGAGCCAATGGCTTTGAGGAATTAGGAAACCGGCTGTAAGACGACCAGCAAGACTTGGTTTACCCACAGTAGCCATGTCACTCCGTGACACGAACCGTTCCCACCACGGAGTCTCAGGTCTCTACTTTCTCTTGCCGCTCGCCTAAGTCCTGTGACAGACCACATTGAACCCCGCCTCATCCCTCCTTGAACTGCGACTAAAGAAAGTACCGGATGGCAGCCTCAACTACTTCAAGCCCATTCGCCGTTGGCCCCTATGTCGTGGGTGGAGTCGATCGTGGGGTACTCTTCGATGACGCGGGGAGTTTGGCGGAAGACCAAGCATTTACATGGGATAAAGACGAAAAGGTCTTAACCGTCGCCGATTCCTCCCATGCCACGATTGATGTGCTGCGCGGCTCGACGCCCCATCCGGCTTGGAACTACGCGAACCATCTCGTGTTCATCGCCGGGCAGGAATCGACGGGGGGCGGAACTATCTGTGCCGTGGCACACGCGCACGATGATCCGACCACGTCACCGGAATGCACGGGATATCGCAGTCGAGGCACTCTGGATGCTCCGACACCCGTGGTAAACGGTGATCGTCTCATGCGTTACGCCGCCGTTTGCTGGGATGGCCAGGCCTTCGGTGCGGGAGGCATGGCCGATTTCGTGGCCGCGGAGACATGGGAGCCACTCAAGCACGGAACCTGTTTTGTCGTGCGTTTGGTCGAGCGCGGAACACCTTCAGACCGTCCAGCCATGGTTGTCGATGACCGCGGGGCATTAAGTTTGCCACTGTCATCCGGTCGGATGCAGATCGGCGTGAATGCAGCGACGATCGGTGCCATCGGACTGCCGAACAACCAAAGCATCGCTGCTCGGTCCACGAACGGGACGAACGTGACGATGATGTATCTCGACGCGAACAACGCTGTTCGCGTCGGATCAACCACCGCGACGGGCGTCACGATTGATGCTCCCAGTGGCGGACTTCGAGTGAACAGCCAAGTCAATGGAGCTGGCTCAAACGTGGGAACACTGCAAAATACCCCCACGGCAGGTGATCCTCGCTTCTGGTTGCCAATCAACATCGCGGGCGTCGTCAGACATGTGCCGTGCTGGTAGGGGCTGAGGACCAATTCCTACCGCGCCGTTTGGCTCGCTCTTTTTCTCGTTCGCCCACGCAATCGTGAATCTCGCAATTTCGTTGAGAGTCCGTTGTGCTAACCGTCGAATTTTCCCCGTGAGTTGTCGTCGGTGGCCTGAAACGGTTCGGCAATTTCAGCCGAAGTTTCGCGGGTCGCAAACAAGCCGATGCCATTCTTTCTAATTGTGGGAACACGATGAGTAACACGAACCCTATCAATCCGTTCGCGGTCGGGCCCTATGTCATTGGTGGCATCGACCAAGGAGTGTTGTTCGACGACAACGGGACGATGGCCGAAGACCCGGCGTTTACGTGGGACAAGAACGAGAAAGTGCTGACCGTCTCGGAGCCGACCCGGGCCACGATCGACGTGATCCGGGGGACGACGCCTCACCCCGCTTGGAACTACTCAAACCATCTCGTCTTCATTGCGGGGCAAGAATCGACCGGCGGTGGAACGATCTGCGCGGTGGCTCACGCTCACGAAGACCCAACCACCTCGCCCGAATGCACCGGCTATCGGGCGAGAGGTACGTTGGCAAACCCGCAGGCGGTCGGACAGGGTGACCGGCTGATGCGCTATGCCAGTGTTTGCTGGGACGGAGCGGCGTTTCGTGCAGGTGGCATGGCAGATTTTGTGGCGGCGGAAACGTGGGAGCCGAGAAAACATGGAACCTATTTCGTGGTCCGATTGGTGGAACGGGGAACATACGCTGATCGAATTGCACTGACTCTGACGGACCGCGGCGCACTGCATCTGCCATTGCCCGCTGCCCGACTTCAACTTGGCCTCAACGCCGCTACGGAAGGTGCTGTCGGACTTGAGAACGGCGCTTCAATCAGTGCGAAGTCCGTAGCCAACAAGAACGTTCCCCTGCTCTCGTTGGACAGCAAGGACACGATCCGAATCGGCAGTGCCGGAACGCCGGTGCGCATCAGCCCGCCGAACGGTGGCCTCCGAATCGACAATCAAGTCAATCGCGTGGGGACCCGAACGGCAACATTGCGAAATGCGCCCACCGAGGGCGACCCGAAATTCTGGCTACCGATCAACATTGGTGGAACGACTCGATTCGTTCCCTGTTGGTAGGAATTGACCGTTTCTGTGGCGGGCCGCGTAATCGTTACAGCTTATCGTCAGGCATGGAAAAGTCAGTGTTCCCGCAATGACTGGTATCGTGTCTAGGGGTCATTCTGTCCGATTGTAACCGTCGTATCGAATGCGGTCGCATAAGTGTGTGGTCGCGCAAAATGTCATGCGAGGGAAGCGACGGATGAGCGACAACAGCCCGGTGAATCCCTTCGCGGTCGGCCCCTATGTCATAGGTGGCGTCGATCAAGGGGTGCTGTTCGACGACAGTGGCACCTTGGCCGAAGATCCGGCGTTCACATGGGACAAGAACGAAAAGGTTCTGACGGTCGCCGAACCGACGCGTGCCACAATCGACGTGCTCCGCGGATCGACGCCTCACCCCGCTTGGAACTATGTCAACCACCTCGTCTTTATCGCGGGGCAGGAATCGACGGGAGGCGGAACCATCTGTGCCACGGCTCATGCACATAATGACCCGACCACTTCACCCGAGTTCACCGGTTATCGCAGCCGAGGCACACTGGCCAATCCCACTCCGGTGGTGAACGGTGATCGTCTCATGCGTTACGCCGCCGTCTGTTGGGATGGTGCGGCGTTTGGTGCGGGGGGCATGGCCGATTTCTATGCTGCAGAGACTTGGGCACCGAACCGGCACGGCACCTATTTTGTGGTCCGACTGGTGGAGCGGGGAACACACGCCGACCGACCCGCTCTCGTCTTGGATGACCGTGGAGCACTACGGCTTCCGCTGTCGGCAGCACGAGTTCAAATCGGTGTGAACGCGGCGACGACGGGAGCGATTGGACTCGAAAACAACGCGGCCATCTCCGCCAAAACGGTGTCCGGACAAGAGACGCCGCTGATGGTTCTGGACCGGACGGACACCATCAAAATTGGCGACAACAATCGGCCGGTCAACCTTACTCCTCCAAACAAAGGGTTGAGGATCGATAATCAGGTGGATGGCAAGGGTTCTAAAATCGCCACGCTTAAGAATGCCCCCGTCACGGGTAATCCTCGCTTTTGGATGCCCATCAATATCGGGGGCACTGTCAGATACTTCCCGTGCTGGTAGGGAGCGGGCTGATTGGTTCGCGGTTCGACTTCCTCAGGCGATTGTGCCTGTCGGCAAACAGGCGTATCAGAACATCCGCAAGCAACCTGACATGGATCGCCTGCGTGCCGCAGGGTGATCCTTCGTTTTGAACGAGTACCAATCGAGTAATCAGCCTCGCGCTGGAGCAGGAGCAGAACATGGTCAACATTGAACTGACAGAAGCAGAAATCGAGCTGATCTATACGATCCTCAACAACGTCCAACTCAAGGGTGCTGAGACGCTCAAAATGGCTGCGTCCGTATTCGCGAAACTGGAACCGCACCTAAACGACCGCCAGCAGAAGCGAGTCACCGTTCACGAGTCCTGATGAGTCTGTGTCTCTCGCAGACATGCGGCGCGGGGCTTGCGCGACATTCAACAAGGATGTGGTTTGTCTGGGCGCGCCGTTCGTCAACACGGGCCTTCCAGCCTCGGTGCAACGATTGACTACGGGACTCTTGTCAGGCCGCCGCTCCCAGCGGGTCGAGGCCAAGACCTGACTTCGCACATCACGCTCGCGGTACGCATGGACCGCACGCTGTCTAGCAGCCTGTTGAAAAAGCCCGTACCACGGACTTCCTGTCCGTGATTCCAATTGGAAAAGATACGGACAAGATGTCCGTGCTACGATTCTCAACAGGCTGCTAGGAGCCAGAGAACGGGCGTTCCGAAGGGACAACCAGACAGGATAAATCCTGAACTCTGGCGTCCCTTGCGCGTAACGGCTGGCTCCAAAACGGTATTGCAGCGTTTTGCCGATTCGGATACCCCTCCGCCGCAAAATGGTTGCCCGTTCACGCGCAGAGGAATTGTCTCGGCTCAGTCGTAGGACTTTTCACTGAGCTCAACGGATTGACCGCGTTCTGACGGTCTGCGCTCATGCAGACGATTCTCACCGCCTCAATCGGATTCGTTCGTAATGAAAGCGTTGCTCTACACTCGGCCCCGTATCGACTCGTTCTACCATCGCCTCGCCACGGAATGGCTGGGCGAGGACGGCTATACCTCGATGAGCGATCACACGGGGTTGGAGCCGATCGACATCATGCGCTACTTCTATCAGGCGCAGCGCGAGCAAACGGTTCGCTTCTCGAACATCCCGCTGAACAGTGTCGATTACCACATGATCGCGACTCGCTGCCGTTATCTGCGGCTGGTCTCGATCAATAGTGCCGTGCGACACATCAACGCGATGTGGCTGGCGTTTGAACGGATTTTTGAGCGAGTTCAACCCGACGTGATTCTCGGACCGGTCATGGATTCTTACGTACTCGATGTCGCCGACCGCGTCGCGCGCACGAGGAACCACGAGTACTCCGGACTGCTGGAAAACATGATCAACGGCTACTGCCGGCTGACCAATCGCGGCGAGCTCCGTCCTCACCGCACCCCCTCCGAGGATGAGGTCTCATCGGCCCTCGCCATGCTCCGTCAGAAGACGTATGTCCCGAAGATGCAGACCGACGGCATGGCGACGCTCGGTTCGGTCCATCCGCTCAAGACGCTGCTCACCAAGTACGTCCGCGATCATGTGAAGATGGCTTACTTCTCGGCGAAACGGGTCTTCGATCCCTGCAACTTCTATTACAACACGGCCGCGTCCGTGAACGTCTGCACCAGCCTCGAGCATCTGCGCTACGCCAAGTTTGAAGACGCCGACTGGCTGCAACAGGTGACTGCCGCGCGGGTCGCCAACGCCAAGATCATCTTCCTGCCGTTGCAGTTTTATCCCGAAGCGAGTCTCGATTACTGGGGGACTTCGCTCGACTTCGCCCAGTTTGAACGAGTCGTGCTGCGAGTCCTCTCCGGTGCCGATCCGAAACACGTCGTCCTGATGAAGGAACACCCGACGATGACGGCGCTGCGCAACCCCGGCTTCTACCGACAGCTCGCCCACCTGCCGAACGTCATTCTCGCGCCGGTCAATGTCCCTTCGAACACACTGCTCGATCACGCCGATGTGGTGATGACTTGGACTGGATCGGTCGGGTTTGAAGCGGCGATCCGCGAACTCCCGCTGGTGACATTCGGCAAGGCGTACTACGACACCAACGACGCCTTTCTCGCGCTCGACAACCCTGCGGACTTGGACAAGCTGCCGGAAATCTGTCGGCGAGCAACGATCAAATTCCAACAGGCCGGAAACGCGCGCAAGCCCGAGACGCTCGTTCGTGAGATGTTGCGCGGCTTGCTGCCGGGCTACGTCTTCACCGTCGATTTCACCGGCGAACGGGCTGTCCAAGGGAAGGCCGAAGTGCAGAAGTTGGCCGCCAGCATCGACGCCTACTTCCGCACGTGTGGCACCGGCGCTCATCCCGTTCGACCCGGCTCAATGGACGCGAGCGCCCTCGGGCTGACAGAAATGGCGAGTCGTCGGGCGGCCTGACAAGGCGTCAAACAGCGAAGGCCTAGAACGGGCACTCCTGCCCGTCGAATCTTGAGCACACAACGCCAGACGACGGGCAGGAGTTGCCCGTCCTACCTGACGACCAGCGGATTGCAGTCGAGACTCCGCCTTCACAACAGTGGACTGGCGAGGCGAGGCATCGAGGTGGATTCCATCAGCAACACACTCCCCATTCGGCACTCGCACCCGAACGTCGCACCCGTTCGCGCGCGTGGTCCTGCGCCTGCCGCGAAGGCCGCCACCGAATCGGCTTGGATTCGAGGATCGTCGAATGCGCCGGCGTGGACGATGTACGTCGTCTTGAGTGCGCTCCTGGCCTTCGACGCAATGGCCATGTTCATTCACTTTCTGAGAATCTCGGGAACCGACGAGATCGGCCATCTTTCCAAACTGTTCACCGCGATCGCCATCGCGACCAGCGCGGCAGTGGGACTGATCTACGGCTTCCGCAGCAGCGCGTCCTATGCAGCGTTCGTGGCATTGATGGCACACGGGTGCTTCGGTGCCATCCTGCACGAATACGATTTGGACTATCACTTCTGGGGCCACGTCTACTACTGGCTCATCATGGCATTCGGCTTCCACATGGGGCGAACCGTGCGTGTGGATGTCAAGGACCTCGAATGGTGGCTGCTCAGACTTTCCCAGTTGGTGCTGATCGGTTCCGCGTTGGGATACATGAATCTGGAGTCCTATCGATCGTCACAACAGGGGGGCGTCTACAACGGCTACGCGGGAGACCAACTGCTGCTGCCGATGGCCGTCTTCGCCTGCTTGGGACATCCGCTGCAAGCGCTCGCTTCGTTCGGTCTGATCCTCCTGTCATCGCGACGCGGACCGCTGGCGGCCGCAGTGTTGGCAGTCATCGTGGTCTTCGTTGCCAAGCGGAACAAACGACTGTGGGTTGCCAGTCTGTGGACGGCCGTTCCGTTGCTGGCCGTCGGTTGGATGTCGATGCACGTCGTGCGCTACGTCGCTCACAGCGATGCCTTCTCGCCGGATTCCGCTATCGTTCGTGTGGCCGCCAAATGGGACACGTTTCTCGACTACGAAGAGGATGTCTCCGTAGCCACCAGCGGTCGCGATGTGGAAGTCGAAGGGGCGATGGAACTGATCTGGGAATCGCCCTCGGACTGGTGGACGGGGCACGGCTTCGGTTGGGAGATCGCTTCGACCAAATGGCACTTCGTTCATCTGTCGTACCTCAATTACTGCGTCACTCACGGATTCATCATCGGTGCGATGCAGATCCTCCTGATCTTGTATCACGTCAATCGGACTCATCAATCTGCGCTATGCGGTGGTCCCGAAAATCGGCTGTTGTGGGCGGCGCTGATGTACCAAATCGCCGCCTTGATTCTGAGCTTCACCTGCGCGTGGTTGCTGATCTCGTTCTTGTTCTGGCTGATCCTCGGCTTTGGGTCGAGGCGACGCGAGGCGGTCGTTCAAACGAGCTGATCGCCTGCCATCGCTTCACCAACACATTCACTCCCACTCGAAACACTGCATGACCCCGGTTTGTGCTGAGACATCTCCCGCAGCCTGCCTGCCCATCGATCGCTCTACGAGGCGATTCGAGCTGATCGTGTACGGACTGCTGATGGTGCTCAGCGTCGGACTGACGTTTCTCAAAGTTCTGCTGGTGGGCAAACTGCTGTCCAAGCCCGACTTCGGCAGCTACTCCTACGTGACGACGCTCATTCAATTCGCGTTGCCACTCGCCAGCTTCGGGCTGTTGGAAGGGATGTCGCAGCGCGTCCCGTTGTTGCTCGGTCGAGGAGCCACGTCTGACGTGCGCGATCTGCGGGGAGTCTGCCTGGGACTGCTGTCGATTCTCGCCGCGATCCTGATTGCGGGCGGAGTCCTTGTCGGCGCGACCTACACAGAAATCGGGGGCCTCGCCCTGTTGCAGGGCCTCGCCTATCTCGCGTTCTCGTTCGTCGTCCGCGACATCCGGAACCACCTGCACACGGTGACGTACGCCGGACTGCTCGCGACGAAAGCGGTCTGCGATGTCCTGCTGACGGTGGCCGTGGCTCGGTTTGGTGGGTTGACCGGAGTCCTGATCTCCGAGACCTGCGTGCTGACGGCGATCTCGGCCGTCGCACTCGTCCGATGGGTTCCCGCCATACGCCCTTCACTCCGTTTTCAATCGACCGAGTTCCGCATCGCCATCCGTGAAGGTCTGAGCGTCGCGGGATTGGGGATCGTGGCGAACGGGGCGTTGCTCGCGGATCGTCTCGTACTGGGCTTCGTCTTATTGGCCAGTGAATATGCGGGCTATGCCGCTCACGCCATCGTCGTCGTCGCCGGAATCAATGTCGTCTCGATCGTGAGCCAATACATGCTGCCTCGCTTTTTGCATCTCTACGGCAGCACGGGCGATGTGGGACGAGTCCTAAAAGACGCCAACCGACTGAGTCTGCAAATGGTGGGAGCCGCGTGTCTCGGTCTGCCGGTAGCGTGTCTCATGGCGAACTGGTTCGTGACGCAGTGGTATGTCCAGTACGAGATCGATTCGCGGTTGCTCTGCGTGCTGCTGATCGGAGCCGTCGTCGAGATCATCAACGTCTATCCCTTGGGGCTGCTGGCAGTCGGACGGACGAGTATGCTCGCGCGAATTCACGTCTGGCTCGGGCTGATCGTCATGACCGCCAATTGTCTCTTGCTCAGTTTCACGCGCGACGTGTTTTGGTTTGGACTGCTCTTCCTGCTCGGTCGAGTCGCCTACTGCATGTGTTGTGCGGCGGCGGCTCACCGTGTTGAGAACGTTGCCGCGCGAGTCGAGTCTTGGGTCAAGCAAGCGGCTTAACAGTCGGTTGAGTCACGTAGGGTAAGCGTCTCGCTTGCCCGAATTGGCAATGAGAAAGCGGGCAAGCGAGACGCTTACCCTACGACCTGATCGTTACCTGCGAGGAGTTCCCAGGACGGAACTCAAGACCATCAGAAGGATCTGAAGTCATGTGCGGCATCACTGGAATCTTCCACTATCGCGATCAACAGCGTTCGGTGGACAAGTTGGCTCTGCATCGGATGACGCAGTCGTTGGCGCATCGCGGTCCGGATGGGAGCGGCCTCTATTTGGATGGCCCATTGGGACTGGGACATCGCCGACTGGCGATCGTCGATCTGACGCCGACCGGCGCGCAGCCGATGCGCAGCGCGGATGCGCAATTCGCCTTGAGCTACAACGGCGAGATCTACAACCACGCGGAATTGCGAAAGACGCTGCGTGCGACCGATGCGGAATTTCGTGGCACCTCAGACACCGAGACCCTGCTGCACCTGTTGCGGGAACGAGGCACTCAATCGCTGCCAGACTTGATCGGCATCTTCGGGTTCGCCTTCTGGGACGTGAGCAAACGCCAACTACTGCTCGTGCGCGATCCGCTCGGCGTGAAACAGGTCTACTACCACGACAACGGCCAGCGCATCGTCTTCTCCAGCGAGATCAAAGCGCTGCTCCAGTGCGACGATGTCCCGCGCGACATCGATCCGGAAGGCTTCAATCAGTACGTCCATTTTCATTCCCCGCTCTTCGACCGGACGTTCTTTCGCGGCATTCGTCAACTGAAGCCGGGTGAGTTCCTGACGATTGATGAGCATGGCATCCGCTCGCAGACGTATTGGGAAGTCAACGAGTTCTCGACCACCGAACAGACTCCCGAGGAAGCGGTCGCGCACCTGAGTCAGTTGCTAGGCAAAGTCGTTGGCGATCAGTTGATGTCCGACGTTCCGGTCGGCGCGTTCTTCAGCGGCGGGATCGACTCCAGCGCCGTGGCCAGTTTCGCCACGAAGCACGGCAAGCGACCGCTCCTGTTCGGTGCTCACTTCACTGGGCAAGGTGTCATCGACGAACGGCCCTATCAGGAAGACGCCGCGCGGTCACTCGGCTTAGAACTGCATCTCACGACGGTCGATCCGCAGCGGTTTCCCTACGACCTGCCCAAGCTGCTCCATTCCCAAGATTGTCCGGTGATCGGTCCCGCGCTGCTGCCGATGCACCAAGTCAGTCAACTTGCCCGCAAGCACGTCACCGTCTGTCTGGGCGGTCAGGGTGCCGACGAGATTTTCGGAGGCTACGCGCGCTACGGACTCACGCAACCGTGGCGCACCGGCCTGAGCCTCTTGAAATCCAAACTCTGGGGCGGACGCCAGCCGCACGCGGAAGGTGCTCCGGAAGGGGCGGCGGTCGGAGGCAATCTCTGGAAGCAACTCACCGACATCCGCAACCTGCGCCGGCTGATGGGGACCGTGCAGAACACGTTCAACTGGCAAGCAAACTATTTCAGTAACTTTGCCTTGGTCCCCGAGGGCCTCTGGCATCAGTTGCTCGCTGATCGTTCGATGGTTTCGAGGCAACGCTGCTACGACGTGTTTCGAGAACGAGTTGCCAAGTCCAACGCTCCCGATCCGGCGACGAAGGCGTTGCACTGGGACATCCAAGCTTGGCTTCCCGGTCTGTTCCACCAAGACGACCGCATGAGCATGGCGAACAGTTTGGAGTCGCGCGTGCCACTGGCCGATCCTCGGCTGGTGAAGTTCGCGTTCCAATGCGACTTCGGCCTGAAGATTCGCAACGGGGCGAGCAAGTGGATGCTGCGACAAGCGGTGGCCGATGTCCTTCCCGAGAACGTACTCAACCGACGCAAGGTCGGCTTCGACACACCGACCAAGAGTTGGATGCAGGGGATGCACTTCGACTTCGTCCGCGACACGCTTAGTTCTCAAGCGGCCCGCGAACGAGGCTGGTGGAATCAGGCGGGCGTGACCAAGCTCCTCGAAAGCCCGTCGCACTTGTTCTGGCACGATGCCGTGTGGAAGACGCTCTGCACCGAAGTCTGGGCACAACAATTCCTCGACTCCAAACCGCTCCAAATGACTCACGGACTGCATGACTCGCCGACACATGTCCGAGCCGCTTAACAGCCCGCTGAATAACGTAGGGTAAGCGTCTCGCTTGCCCGTGAGTGCGATCGAAATACCGGGCAAGCGAGACGCTTACCCTACGACAATTCCCTACTCACAAGCCGTTTCCCCCTCGCTTTCAAGGATGATGCCATGCACATTTTGCACGTGGTTGGTGCCCGCCCGAACTTCATGAAGGTGGCTCCCGTACTGAGAGCCTTCGCCACACGATCCGGTGTTCGACAGACGCTGCTCCACACCGGACAGCACTACGACGCCAACATGTCCGACATCTTCTTCGAGCAACTCGGCATCCCGCGTCCCGACGTGGCGCTCGGGATTGGATCGGGTTCGCATGCGCAGCAGACCGCACAGGTGATGATGAAGTTTGAAGAGGCGGTGCTGGAGCGTAAGCCCGACTGGGTGTTGGTCTATGGCGACGTGAACTCGACTGTCGCCGCCGCGCTCGTCTGTGCCAAGCTGCGGATCAAAGTCGCGCACGTCGAAGCGGGACTCAGGTCATTCGACCGTGACATGCCGGAAGAACTGAATCGACTCGTCACCGATCAACTCGCCGACTTGCTGCTCACTCCGTCGAGTGATGGCGATGAGAACCTGCTGCGCGAAGGGATCCCGGCCGAACGGATTCGCTGCGTCGGCAACGTCATGATCGACACGCTCGTCCGACTGCTCCCTCAAGCGAGACTTCCCGAGATCGACCTTCAGTCGCGCTTCGCCCTCGTCACGCTGCATCGTCCGTCCAACGTCGATGAACCCGAGTCACTCCGCCGTATCTGGTCCGCGCTGTGCGATATCAGCGAGCAATGCCAGATCGTGTTCCCCGTTCATCCGAGAACCCGCACGCGGATGGCCGATCTGGGATTGCAAACCCCGAGTGGCAACAAGCTGCTGATGCTGGAACCGCTCGGCTACCTCGAATGTCTCGCGCTGCAAAAGCACTGCACGCTGGTCGTCACCGATTCGGGCGGCATCCAGGAAGAGTCCACCTACTTAGGCATCCCCTGTTTGACTCTGCGCGAGAACACCGAACGCCCCGTCACGATCACCGAAGGGACCAACGAGCTGATTGGCTCGGACATGCAGAAGTTGCGCAGTGAAGTGGCTCGCGTGTTGAACGGCCAAGGCAAGAGCGGTCGCCGCCCGAACCTGTGGGACGGCTCGGCCAGTGAGCGGATCGTCGATCTGTTGCTGAACACCGAACAACAGCGCGAAGCGATTCGCTCGGCGGCGTGAGGACAGGTAGGACGGGCACTCCTGCCCGTCCGGTCTGGACTGGTCTATGAAACAAGCGGACGGACAGGAGTGCCCGTCCTACACATCAGATCCTGGCGGAAAGTTTCAGTTGTCATGGATGAGCGGAAGTCTGGCAGCAAGTCGCGGCGACGCTCTTCAACACGAAGCAGCAGTCGTCGCGGTTTTGCCAACGACGTTTCGACCGACCTGACCGCCTCGCCCCGATCGCTGTTCGAGGCGGCAACCGACGCCTGCTTCTGGATCACGTTCATTGGGATCGCGATCTGTTTTGGCGGTCGCGTGGCGATCGGCCAGCTGGTGATGGTCTTGGGCGCGACGGCCACGATGGCGTGCTGGTTGCTGCACGAACTCACGTCGTCGAAGCCGCGTTACGTCTGGTCGGGAAGCGAATGGCTGTGGTGTGCGGGGATCCTCGTTGGGCTGACTCAGATCGTGCCGCTCCCGGCCGATTGGCTGCACTGGCTCTCGCCGCGCATCGCCGAAGTCCTGCCGATGTGGTTCGGGAAGGATCGGACGGCTCCGTTTGAGAACTCGTGGACGCGACTGTCGCTGGCTCCGTCCGAGAGTGAATCGGGACTGGCGACGTTTGTGGCTTATGCGATGCTGTTCGTCGTGCTGGTCCAGCGCATCAAAACCATTCGCGATGTCGAGCAGATGACGGGTCGCGTGGCGATCGTCGTGATCGGAATGATGGTCTTCGCGCAGGCTCAGTATCTGGCCAGCAACGGCAGTTTCTTTTGGGTCTTCCGTCATCCGTACATGGCGACGAACGGCTTTCCGCTCGGCTGCTTCACGAACCGCAATCATCTGGCGCAGTTCCTCGCGCTGGGGATCGGGCCGCTGATCTGCCTGATCTTGGGACGGATGCGGCGTCAGGAAGCGGACCAAGGAACTTTGAACGCACTGCCACGCGAAATGCATCTCGCCGCATTGCTGCTGTTGTTCGCGGGTCTGATCGGAACCGTATTGACCGTGTTGATGACTCAGTCGCGCGGCGGATTTCTTGCCGTTACCTGCGGCATACTCATCAGTGTCGCCTTGATGTGCCACCTCGGTCTACTTTCGATCAAGCTCTTCGGCGGACTCATCTTCGCCACCGCTGTTGTGGCGACGGCGTTCTATTTTAACGGTTACGAAGCGTTGGCTTTTCGGCTGGAGAAGCAGGGAACCGGACGCACTGAAATCTGGCAGGCTAACATCGAGGTGGCGCAAGATTTTAAGGTGCTCGGTACGGGAGTCGGCTCGCACGCGGATGCCCATTGGTTGCGACTGGACATACCACAAAGCGAAGGGGGCGAGTTCTCTCATGCGGAGTGCGGCTACCTGCAAGTGGCCTCGGAGACGGGACTGTTGGGGTTCGCCATCGCCCTGCTATTCATCGGCGTCGCCACCCGTTGGTGTTGGCGCGCGTTCCGTCACTCCGACGCGCGCGTGCAGACGCAGGCGGTCGCGGTGTCGGCCAGTCTGATGGTGAACCTCGTCCACGCTGCGGGAGACTTCTTCTGGTATACGCCGTCGTGCATGTTGCTGCTGGCAATCCAACTGGCGGGTGCCTGCCGCTTGCAGCGTCTGACGTTTGAAGCGGACGAGAAGTTTGGGTCCGACGAAACGATCGAACCGCGAGGCACACCGCGCGCGTTGTTCCTCGTGGCGGGCTGCGGTCTGGCGGCGACGGCGCTCTGGATGTTCGAGCAAAAGTGGTTGCCCGCGCTGGCCGAACCGGATCGGATGCAGTACCTCACCGCCAAGGTTGCGGAGTTTCGCAATGAGGCCGAGGCAGAGGTCGATGCCGAAGATCGTACGGCAACACAGCAGGTCAAAATCAAATCGCTCTTCGCCGCCGCGAAGCTCGATCGACGGAACGGTCGCTTGCAAGAGGAAGCGGCGGCGGGATGTTTGGAGCTGTTCAACCTCCGGCAGGAGCGCTCCGAGAATTCGCTCGCCTTCGCGCAGATTCGAGACGCCGCGAAGGCATCGCAATTCGAGTCACACAAGGCACTCCAAGACTGGATGAAGGTCGCCGTTGGGAGCAACCAGAAGCTGCTGTACACGGCTCGGACGTTTCTCAAACGGGCACTCGCATCCGAACCGTTGCGGCCGCGATCGTACCTCATGCTGGCCGAGTTGAGCTTTCTCGGAACAGCGCCTGATGGCTTCGAGAAACAATGCTTCGACCAAGCTTTGCGACTGCGGCCGCATGATCCCGAGACGCTGTTCGAGGTCGGGAGGAACGTGTTGCTCGCGGGCGACATTGATGGTGCCCTCGTCCATTGGAGGGAAGCCTTCCGTCGCAGCCGTCGCCTCCGAGTCCAATTGACCGAGGCGCTTGCGGGGCACGTTGACCCCGACTTCTTTCTGACGAAGCTCGATCCTGATTGGCAGACGCTCGGCACCGTCGCCACGGCCTACGACAAAGTCGGCCGCACCGCTGAAGCACAGACTGTGCGACAAGTCTTCATCGAACGAGGACTCCAACGACTCAAGGGCCAGCAATCGGACGAGGAAGTCGAGTCCACGCTCGCCAGCCTGCGCGAGGCATACATCGCTCAAGACCAACCCGATCGCTCGATCCGCTTGCTTGCCAAGTTTGAGAAGCGACTCTCCGACAGTTATCGGATTCGCTATTTGCTCGGCAAAGACCTCTACAACGAACAACGTCTCGTCGAAGCGGCCGAGTTCCTCGAATGGTGCGCGAGCCGCCAACCCGACGACGGCTGGCTGCAACAAGCGGCTGCCGAGTCGATCACCGAGCGGCTGAAGTCCGCCGTCGCTCCGCGCACCAAGCGAGTCGCGCAGCAAGCCCGCTTCGAGCCGTAGGCACTCCACCAACTGCTGTGCATCGGGTCCGCAATCATTTCCCGTTCTTAACAGCGGCGGCAGGAACGATCAAAGCCTGACGCACAGGCGAA
>CAMAYU010000076.1 GCA_945862235.1 Schlesneria paludicola DSM 18645 | reverse complement strand
GAAGCGGGATTCACCCCAATCTGGGGGCCGCGAAGCGCCGCCCCCAGCCACACAAGTTTGAGTTCGGGAAGTGATTGCGGCCCCGCTCCTAAACAGTCTTGCTGGAAGCGTAGGGTAAGCGTCTCGCTGGCCCGCTTTTCAACCGCATTTACGGGCCAGCGAGACGCTTACCCTACGTTTTTGTTTGAAAAGCACGGGCGAACCGCCTGTTCTACGGCTCGTCCAATCCGTCCTCCCTAAAGGATTCTCATGACCACCCCCACTCGCCGCGAATTTCTGCAAACAGCCGGAGTGCTCGCCACCTCGTCCGCGCTCTTCTCTCCCGAACGGGTCTTCGCTGCAAACGACACCATTCGCGTCGGCTGCATCGGCGTCGGAGGCCGTTGCCGCAAGTTGATGGAATCTCTGAGGACCATTCCCGGCGTGAAGATCACGACACTGTGCGACATCTGGGATCATCCGATCGGTCTCGCCAAGCCACTGGCCGATGACAAGGCTGTCGTCGTGAAGGACTGGCAGAGAGTCCTCGATGACAAACACATCGACGCCGTCGTGATCGGGACGCCGGATCACTGGCACGCACCGCTGACACTGGCCGCGTGCGCGGCAGGCAAAGATGTCTATGTCGAGAAGCCGCTGACGCACGATCTGGCCGAAGGGGCCGCGCTGTTGGAGGCGTCACAGAAACACAAGAAGATCGTCCAAGTGGGGACTCAACAACGTTCGATGCCGCACATCGTCGCCGCGCGCGACTTGATCCACGCGGGGCACATTGGCAAGGTGATGCGCGTCCACATGAGTTGGAACCGCAATCAAGACCGCTTCCAGCGCAACATCCCCAAGCTTGATTTCAAGTCCGTCGAGTGGCAGAAGTTTCTCGGCAACGCGAAGGATCAGCCGTTCGATGAGTACCGGCTGCTCAACTGGCGCTGGTTCTGGGACTTCGGCGGCGGCATCTTCACTGACCTGATGGTTCACTGGATTGATGTCGCGCACTGGATTCTGAACGTCGATCATCCCGACCATGCGGTGAGCATCGGCCAGCACATCAATAGCGAGGGCCTGTGGGAGACTCCCGACTCGGTTCAGACGGTAATGACCTATCCCGGGAACATCCAGATGCACTTTGAAGGGACGTTCTCGAACGCCCGCAATGGGGCGAGGATTGAGTTCCAAGGGACGGAAGCTTCGATCCACATCGACCGTGGCGGCTATCAGGTCATCCCCGAACGAAAGTCCAAAGTCCCCGCCAGCGAACTGATCCTCGGCACGGAACCGACCTGGCGCAACGCCGACTTCTACAACAAGCCCGATGGCGAGTTGGTTCATCTCACCAACTGGATCGACTGCGTCCGCAGCCGCAAGCAGCCAAACGCCCCCATCGAAGCAGGCGTTTCCGCCGCATCGGCCGCACACCTCGCGAACCTCGCCATGCGACGTGGCGGCTCGGCCAAGTGGGCCGATCAGTTTCATCCGCAGCTCTGACCAGAAAAACTCGCCTCCGACTGACCAACGATCGGGGCGGCACCGAAAAAGAATCCTCCCAACGACGATGAGGCCATTCGATTCTGCGGGGACGAGTTGATCGTCCCCGCAGTTCGTGTCAGCGCGAGGAGGAACAACGTCAATTGGTGGCCGGAATCTGGAGATCGAGATCGCCACCCGCTTTGTCAATCGTGACCACGTTCTTGGGAAACTCGATGCTTGGATTGCTGTAGGCTTCCGGAATGACCTGAATGGCTTCGACATCTGCAGCCGTCTTCCCTGCGGGAATGGGTGAGCCGTCCTTTTGAGCCCATTTCGTGAAGGTCACCACGTAAGTTCCGGGTTCGACTCCGGGCCGCTTTTGATCAACGCTCGCCATAAATCTCCCCTCTGCATCGGTGACACCAATGCCACCGGCCCCTTTCGTGCCCTGAACGGGTGTCAAAAGAACTGCGGCACCGGACAGCGGCTTTTGGCCTAGGAACACTTTGCCTGTCACGGGAACCGTCTTGACGAGCGGGCCACTCGAAGCGCCTCCGCAGCCAACAACGAAGGTTGCCGCAGTAACGATGACAATCTGCAATGTTCTCCATGAGAATGACTGGTCGCGATCAGATTTGAACATGGAATCTATCCTCCGTTTCTGGTTTGAAATTCAATTGGAAGCGTCACTGGGTTCGCATCGAACGAGCCGACTGACCGGTTGTTTTAGAACTCGCCAATCACTTTTCCATCCGAAGCCGTCGCCAGGTTGTTCCGCAGAGTTGTGTCGATATTCTCATTCGCAAATCGAACGGACCCGTCGGCCAGCAGGAGATGGAGGCCACCGTCATGAACGCTTCCGGCGGAGCCCCATTCCCCGTTGCGGCCCTTGCGGAAGTTCGTATTCGGTGGAGCCTGCCAAGCGCAACAGATCCAGTTGTTGAGTCGAACATTTGGCGGATTGACCAACTGAACGCCGAGGCCCACGTGCTGCGCACAGGCCCACGAGCCGGTGACTCCGTCATAAACTTCGAGCGTCGTTTCGACGACGGCGACGGTGTTGCTTGTCCCATCTTTGCAGTCATCCAATTTGCTTCGCGAGCCGTACCCGAAGAGGCACCGGCTGCCGAGGGCTTCGTTGTCCCAGAGGGTGCATCCGTTTGCGTTCGAGACGCTGAATCCGTAGGAGGTGCGGGCGGTGTTGGCGATGCCCGATCCGTATGTGGTGTCGGCCCCGGTGTAGACTTTCTTGCCGTCGTCCGAAGGACAGATGAGCGCCGTGAGGATTCGCGTTGTCAGCGGCGCGTTGCCTGACACGATTGATCCGCCGCCAGCGAGCGTCCCTCCGCCCGTCGCACGGTTTCCCGTGGCGGCGTTGAAATTGAACTGGCCGTACAACGGGGCCTGATCAAAGTAGGGCAGCAGATACAACCAGCCCGTATGGTTGGTAATGGTGCCACCCGCCCCCACGCATTGGCCTGCGTTAGCCGTGGCGTAGGGCAGCACGCCCATCGTGTCGTGATAGTTGTGCAGGGCCAACCCAATCTGTTTCAGGTTGTTCTTGCATTGTGTCCGCCGAGCCGATTCGCGCGCCTGTTGCACTGCCGGCAACAAAAGTGCGATCAACACCGCGATGATCGCGATCACGACGAGCAGCTCAATCAAGGTGAAAGCGGTACGGGAACATCTTGTCTTCGATCTCAACATGGAACGTTACTCCAAACAAAAGAATTGGAATCAGAATCCATCCAATGCGTTGGCCAAATCCGGGTTGGCCGTGGACAGGTATAAACGCGCGATCAAAGCGTCTCGCGACCACTCGCATCGCAACGGCACGACCGAGTGATTCAGTCGCGCTCGCGACAATGGTTCGGTAGAGACTTACCGATTTGTCAGTTCAAATTTGAAGTCGCCGCCAACCTCAGACACGTTCGCCAACAACACAGATTCGGAGAAATTGCTGAACTTCGGCGGCAATGACTCCACCGCTCCGAGATTGGCGGGAGGTTCCCCTCCGTCCAAGCTCACAGGCGTTCCATCACTTTTGATGTAGCGGTTGATAACGACCGTGTATTCACCTGGTGGAACTCCGACCTGACCGCGTAACTGCTTCATGGCGAAGCGACCCTGCTCGTCTGTGATTCCCACACTTTCAATTCCATTCTTCTGGCTTCGCGGGACGAACGTCACCGAGGCAAATGCCAAAGGTGCTCCGCTCAGCGTCACCATCCCAACCGCAGGAGCGGTCTTGAGAGCGGGCTTCGAAGGCACGCTACTCCCGCAACCGATCATTCCTCCAACGATTCCAAGGCACATACAGACACGTAGCATCACAGTCATCTCCTGAAAAATAGGCTTACCGAAAGATAGATCGAACCGACTCGCCATTTGCTGGTTTGGGAACTCGGCAAACTGTCTAGTGGTCGCAACGAGGTGCCTTCCACTTAATCGAGCACGGCCTCGTGTAATTTAGAATTCACCGACCACCTGTCCGTCGGACATGTAGGCCAGCCGTTGGCGCGTCACAGTGTCGATGTTTTCGCTGATGAAGCGGACGGAACCATCGGCAAGCAAGTAATGGGCACCGCCTGTGTGAAGGCTTCCAGAGTAGGCCCAACTCGCCAACTTTCCCGGCGGGTTGACCACCGGCGGAACGGAAAAGTACGTCCACTGATTGATGGGATAGGCCGCCAAATCGAGCCCAACCATGACCCATCCGCGATAGCCCCACGCATTCGTTCCGCCGTTGTAAACGTCCCTTGTCGTCTCACCCATCATCACCGTGTTGCTGGTTCCATCTTTGACATCAGTCAGCGTGCAGCGGCTGTTGTCGCCAAACATGCGACGCACGCTGCTGGCTGTGCTTCCCCAGTCTTCACAGGTGCTGATGTACGCCGAGCCGTAGGTGATGAAGTCGTAGTTCGTCTTGGCTCCCCCGCGTCCGCTGTTTGTGGACGAGATGCCATAGTTCGATCCCGTCGCAGCGATGGCAGGGTTGGCACTGTCTGATGGACACAGGAACGCCTGAAGAACCGTCTTGATCAGAGCCGCATTACCATTCGTCGTTGGATCATCTGCCACGGCCGCCCCGCCCGTGCTGACGAAAGTCGTCGCTGACCCGTTCGAGTTGTATTGGCCGTACATCGGTCCTTGATCGATATAGGGCAACAGCATCGTCAGCCCTGTGGCGTTCAGTCGCGGCGTGGTACAGCGACCGATGTGTGCTGGAGGCAGTACCAACATGGTGTCATGGTAGCCGTGCAATGCCAGACCCAGTTGCTTGAGATTGTTCTTGCACATCGTCCGGCGTGCCGCTTCACGAGCCTGTTGGACCGCTGGTAACAGCAGAGCAATCAGAACGGCGATGATCGCAATCACCACCAACAATTCGATCAATGTAAATCCCCGACGCCGTGTTCGTAGCATTGTGACCTCTCCTCAAAGCCGGACTTCCGCCAATTGCAATGAACGGAAGGCCTAGGCAAACCATCGCAACAGCCCGTGAAGTACGAGCCGTACGCGGCTCAGCTCATTGGCATTTCGCGTGCCCTTGTGTGACGGTGAACCGAAGGAGGCGTCTTGATTCAATGGTTCTTTTCACCACGTAGTGCGACTACCCGAAGGGCGTTTACCGAGTCGCTTGAAACGAACTTATGCCCTCTCCTGTAGAGCCATTCGCTGGGCTCATCACGTCAGTCTGTTGATCAGATTCGCAACGCCTTCCAATATCCGAATAGACCCCGCCGCGTTGACGGAATGTTGCGTCCCCGTTGCCATCGCTCAGTATGCAATCAATCGGTGGACGAGAACCGGGCACCATCAAACCCATCGCGTGGAATACCGAACGCTGCGACTTCCGTGACGTGAGTCATTAGGCAGCCGGCAAGACTCGTCTTACCGACACCAGCCCGAAGTGTGAGCAAGGATGTCGATCAACCCTGCCCTCGTTCACACTTCGGGTTAGTGTCTATGGGTAAACCACTTGTTGCCGGTCGCCCTTCCACTTCAACAAGACAGGTAGTGAACCGCGATTGCGTTGCAGACACGCGACGAGAGCTGCTGTTCCGTTCCGTCCAATCCGACACACCGCTAATCTCATTCAGCGCGATGTTTCTGGCACCCCATTCATTCAACACTCTCAGAAGGATCCCTCATGGCTCATCATGCCCCTCGCTTTCTTCAAATCGTTGACGCCGTTCGCGTCAACATCCGTGAATGCACGGTGAACGACATCCGCGATCGGCACACGCGCGGCGAGTCGTTTCTGTTGTTCGACGTGCGTGAAGAGAGCGAGTTCGCTGCCGGGCACTTGCCCGGTGCAAAGTCGCTCGGCAAAGGGATCATCGAGCGAGACATCGAGTCCCTCGTCCCTAACCCTGACACCGAGATGGTGCTCTACTGCGGAGGCGGTTTTCGTTCGGCACTCGCGGCGGACAATCTTCAAAAGATGGGCTACACCAACGTCATCAGCATGGACGGCGGCTTCCGCGGTTGGAAAGAAGCCGGGCTGGCCATCGAGAAGTGACCTCACTTCAAAACCGTCCATCGACGGGGAGAGCAGATGCGTCAACACATTGGCCGCAACTTCCGCTCGCCGGTACGATCCCCGCCCTGACGTGCCCCTTCATTTTCAAAGCGACATCTGTAGGAGATTCAAATGCTGCGACGTACTTTCGGACTGATGCTGGCGCTCTCGTTGCTGATCGGCTGCGACAGCGGTGCGACTCAAAAACAGACGGCGACAAAACCGAGTGGCTCGCAGGGTGGAGGCGCTAGAGTGGGGAGCGGTTCGACCGAGAAGAAGCTTCGCATCGCGGTCATCCCCAAAGGGACGACGCACGTCTTTTGGAAGTCGGTTCACGCGGGAGCCGAGCTGGCTGCGAAGGAACTCGGCAACGTCGAGATTCTCTGGAAGGGACCGCTGCTTGAGAACGACCGCGACGGCCAGATCAGCGTGGTGCAGGATTTCGTGACGAAGAAGGTCGATGGCATCTGTGTCGCACCACTCGACAAGCAAGCGCTCATCGGGCCGGTCCACGAAGCGGTCGAAGCGGGTGTCCCCGTCGTCATCTTCGACAGCGCCCTGCAAGATGAATCGAAGATCGTCAGCTACGTCGCCACCGACAACTACAGGGGTGGCCAACTGGCGGGCAAGCAAATGGGCGAGGCTCTCGGCGGCAAGGGTGGTGTCGTCATGCTCCGCTACAACCAAGGGAGCGAAAGCACCGAGCAGCGCGAAGAGGGCTTCCTCGACACTCTCACGAAAGACTTCCCCGAGATCAAAGTCCTCTCGTCCGACCAGTACGCCGGAACGACTCAAGAGGACTCGCTGACCAAGGCGATCGAAGTTCTCAACAAGTACAAGGACGAAGTCAGCGGCATCTTCGCCGTCTGCGAACCGAACGCGGCGGGAGTCCTCGGCGCGCTGAAAGAGACCGAACTCGGGACCAAGGTGAAGTTCATCGCCTTCGATTCGAGCGAAGAACTGATCCGCGCGATGGAAGCGGGCACCTGCCACGGCATCGTCCTGCAAGACCCCGTGCAGATGGGCTACCAGTCGATCATCGCCGTCGTGAAAAAAATTCGCGGTGAAACGATCGACAAGCGAATCAGCACCGGCGAATTCGTCGCCACCCCCGACAACATGAAGTCCCCCGAGATGAACAAACTCCTCAGCCCCGAACGGTTCGAGTAGGCATCTCTCATGTCCGACCTGCTCACCATGACCGGCATCTCAAAACGCTTTGGGGCGACTCAGGCGCTGGCAGATGTTTCGTTGAGTGTTCCTGCCGGGCGAGTACTCGCGCTCATCGGTGAGAACGGCGCGGGCAAGAGCACACTGATGAAGGTGCTCAGCGGGGCGCATGGGCCGGACTCGGGGAGCATGTTGCTGGCGGGACGGCCTTATGCGCCGAGTGGTCCGCACGGCGCGCGACTGGCGGGTGTGAGCATGATCTATCAGGAGTTGAACCTCGCGCCGGACCTGTCGGTCGAGGACAACATCATGCTTGGGCAAGAGGCGCGGCGAGTCGGTTCATCGCGACTGTCACGCTGGCTGGGACCGTTCATTCCGGTCGATCGCGCGGCGCAGCGAGTTCGCGTGAGGCAGGCTCTCGATCTGCTCGGCCATCCGCATCTCCGGTCCGAGACACGCGTCGGCGACTTGCCGATTGCCGTGCAGCAACTGGTCGAGATCGCGCGGGCCTTGGTCTCCGAATCGAAGGTCATCGTGTTCGATGAGCCAACCAGCTCGCTCACGCGACAGGATGTCGATCACCTCTTCGCAGTCATTCGCAAACTGCGCGACTCCGGGTTGGGGATTGTCTACATCAGCCACTTCCTCGAAGAGATCAGGCAGGTCTGCGACTGTTACTCGGTGCTGCGCGATGGCCGTTCCGTCGGACAGGGCGAGCTGGCGGGAACGACCGACACGCAGATCGTCTCGCTGATGGTCGGCCGTGGCGTAGCGGACCTCTTTCCCACTGTCGCTCACACACCGGGCGCAGTGGTGCTGTCGCTCGAGGGCCTTACCGGTGAACGGTCTCCCCGTGATGTGACTTTGAAACTGCGACGCGGTGAGATTCTCGGGCTGGCCGGACTGATTGGAGCCGGGCGCACCGAGACGTTGCGATGTCTCTTCGGCCTCGATCCCGTGACTAATGGCGAAGTGTTGATCGCCTCGAATCGAACAGACTTGGGGAACCGAGAGGGTTCGACGTGGAAAGCCCACCCCACTCTCAAGACCGGCGCAGCGATCACGGTCGTGGCGGACGCTGCCAGCGTCGGTTTGGGTGCTGGCAGCGTCCGCCACGAGAGGGCTAGAGAACTATCCCGCTCGACGCGCGGTCGCATCCGCGCGGGACTTGGACTTGTCTCCGAGGACCGCAAGACCGAGGGCCTCGCGCAGACGCGCGACATCGCGGACAACATGACCTACAGCCGACTCGAACCGTACTCGCGCGGAGGCATTCTCGATCTGGCTCGCCGCCGTGAAGAGGTCGTGCGCTGGATGAAGCGACTCCAAGTCAAAGCGAACTCGCCCGAGCAAACGATTGGCCAGCTCTCAGGGGGCAACCAGCAGAAGGTCGCCATCGCACGCGTGCTGCACCAGCAGGCCGACATCCTGTTGCTCGACGAACCGACGCGCGGCATCGACGTGGGAACCAAGGCCGAAATCTATCGACTCATGGGGGAACTGGCGGCCGAGGGAAAGGCGATCATTTTCGTCAGCTCGTACCTGACCGAATTGCTTGCGGTCTGCGATCGCGTCGGCGTGATGGCCCGAGGCCAGCTCAAGGAAATCCGCCCGGCCAGCGACTGGACGGAAGAGTCGATCATGAGCCTCGCCGTCTCGATCTGATCGCGGGCCTGCACCAACCCGCAGCGTGAGCAAGGGCGAGCATCCCCAGAGGCGATTCATGGGGGAGGAACATCCGAACGAATCATTCGTCCTTGCTCACGCTGCGGGTTGGTGTGCGTTGTCACCTCATCCGCCTATGAACAGCAGCCTCATCACAAATCCAACCGCCTCGCCGATCGGATTGAAGCCGGTCAGTTGCGGCAGCAGGATGAGGCCGATCAGCAGTATTGGTCCCAGTGAGCAGTACTGGTTCCACGCGGGACGCAGGCTGTCTGGGATCACGCCGTCGATGATCTTGCTTCCGTCCAATGGCGGAATCGGGAATAGATTGAACACGCACAGCACGACGTTGACCTGGATCAGCATGATCAACAGAAACGGGACCGGCCCGAGTTGCGGGAGCAGTCCAACGAACTGCGGCTGTGTCAGCAGCTTGAAGGCGAGAAACGCACCGGTCGCGATGAGAGCGTTTGAGATCGGGCCGGCCGCCGCCACGAGCAGCATCCCTCCGCGCAGGCTCACCCCGGGACGGAACCGCAGCGGGTTGACCGGCACCGGCTTGGCCCAACCAAACGGCACGCCCATCAGCGGCAACAAGAACGTCCCGATCGGGTCCATGTGAACGAGCGGGTTCAGTGAGAGTCGCCCGAGCAACTTAGCCGTGTCATCCCCCAGCTTCCATGCGGTCCACGCATGCGCCCATTCGTGAACAGTCAGCGACAACAGGAACGGAATGAACATCATCAACCGTTCGATCAGATCATTTACGTTCACAATGGTCTTTCCAGTGATTTGTACTACTCGATGTCAACATGTTGTCGGCTTGCGATCTTTTGAGATCATTTCAAAGTGGCCTTCATCGCTCCGCGTGAAGACAGCCGTGCGCGAGTTCGGCGCTGGTCGCTCGAAACCAAGTCTACTCGACTACGGCGGTCTTCACGCGGAGCGATGAAGGCCACTTTGGTTGCAGCCAACGGAATGCTCACGCCAAGTCCGTTCGTCGTCCGGCCCACTTGTCCGCCGACACATCATCGCGCGAGACCGCCTCCGTTCCCGAGATCGCTTCCAGTCGCTGGATCTGAGCTTTGGGAACCAGCACCGCCGTCTCGCTGCCACTCGGTCGCAGCTTGATGAACGTGGCATCGACCCACAGCACGTCTCCCTCCATCGGCGGGTGGTCTTTCAGATGGAGCCTCACCACCGCGCGACCGGTCGGTTCGGCGAGTTGCGAGGTGGACTCGATCAACACCGCATCGAGCCGATCGAACAACCGGTTTTGCGACTCGCGCGGACGGAGCGCCTGGCGGAAGTCTGCTCGCGTGACGGCCAACTCCGCCGACTGCTGCCGCGCCCGCCGCACGGCCAGCAGTGCCGCTTCGTTGGTGAGGCTTTCGAGGTCCGCGCCGTGTTGCCCTTCCGTCCAACCGGCCACTTCATCGAGCGACACGTCCCGGTCGAGCGGCTTGTCCTTCGTGTGAATATTCAGAATCTCGATTCGATCCGCGCGTGTCAGTTCCGGCATCTTGATCCGTCGATCGAAGCGTCCCGGCCGCAGTAATGCTTGATCCAAAATGTCGGGACGATTCGTCGCCGCGATCACCACGATGCGCGGCTGCTGCTGGAAGCCATCCAAGCAGACGAGCAACTGATTCAGCGTCTGCTCTCGTTCGTCGTGACTTCCGCCGAGACCCGATCCACGACGACGACCGATCGCATCGATCTCGTCGATGAAGATCACCGCCGGTGAATTCTTGGTCGCGGTTTCAAACATGTCTCGCACGCGCGCGGCACCAACACCAACGAAGAGTTGCACGAACTCGGACGCCGCCACGACATAGAACTGCGCACCGGTTTCACCCGCCACGGCCCGCGCAAGGTACGTTTTCCCCGAACCGGGCGGACCTTCCAGCAAGATGCCGCGCGGCAACCGCACACCCGCTTTAGACCATCGCTCCGGGGCCTTCAGGAAATCGACGACATCGCCAAACAGTTCCTTCGCTTCCTGACAGCCCCCCACATCCGCAAACGTGATCTTGGTTTCCGCCCCGACCAGCTTCGCGCGGCTCTTGCTCAGTTCGAGCAAATTGAAGCCTCCCGCCCCACCGCTCATCTTCTTCAAGAACCAGATCAACGCGGCGATCAACAGCACCGCGGCGACGACATACACGATGATCGACCCGATGCCATCTTTGAATGCCCCGTACTGCGGTTCAATCCCCAACTCCGATAACCGATCATTCAACGCTTCGCTCAGGACACCGACCGTCTCCGACCGACTCGACCCATCCAATTGAAAACGAATCCGGTTTCCATCGATCTCAACCGACCGAACGCTCCCGGTCATCACGGAGTTTGCAAAGGCTTTGAACGGAACCGTCCGAATGCCACCACCGCGATTCATTTGGTAGAGCGCAATGAACACGCCCAGCAGCACGCCCCAAAACAGCAGCGTCTTCCATTTGGAGTTCATGGGATTTCGCAAATCCTTTCCGAGCCACATGCAGATTCAAGTTCATGCTGAACGGCACCACTGAACAGCGCCATCGCCTCATTCAATTTGGGGTGCCACGGTCACGGAGCTTCGACGTGGCCGTGTAAGAACGTGAATGCGTTCCCCCTATTTCACGGCCACGTCGAAGCTCCGTGACCGTGGCACCCAATCACCCAGATTCAAATGGCGATGGCACTGCACCACTGACAACCATCCGCTGACAACACGACCAACTTTGAGGCCCGGTCTACTTCCCCTTCAAGCTCTCCAAGTAAGCCAACATTGCCGCGAGTTGCTCGACGTTCAGCTTGTCGGTCAGGCCGAGCGGCATGATCGAGACATCGCGTTTGCCTCGTTCGTCGATCTCGGTTTTCTTGAGGATCGTGGCCAGACCGGCCACGTTGCGGAGTTCAATTTCGTCGCCCGATTCTCGCACGACGAAACCGTCGTGAACTTTGCCCGCATCGGTCACGAAGAACTGCGACTCGAAACCCTGCGCGATCTTGGCACTCGGCTTGAGGATCGACTCGATCAACTCTTCCCGCTTGTACCGCTTGGCGATGTCGAGCAGCAGCGGCCCCTTGAGCGGTTCGTTTTGCGAGACCGTGTGGCACGCGCTGCAACCCTGTCTCGCGAACAGTTTCTTGCCGTACTTGTCGTCACCTTTGATCGAGGCCGTTTGAGCAATTGCTTCCGGCAGCGACAGCTTGGCGAGCAGCGGCTTGTTCGGATCGACAGGCGGTTCCTTGTCGAGTTCCAACTTGGCGGCGGCCCACTTCGCGGCGTCGCGGATGTTGGCGTTGTCCGACTTCATCAGATTGACGACTTGCAGCGACTGCGACTCGGCGTTCGAGCGGCCGATCGCGCGGAGCAGGCTCACGGCGAGTTCCGGTTGCGACCACGCTCGCTCGACAAGTTTGAGGGCCGCGTCGCGATCGACTTTCTCGCCGCGCGGATTGTCCGTCACTTGAACGAGGATCGCGTAGAAGTACTCGCGCAGCAGCGGCTCGCCAGCGGCGGAGGTGAGAATGTTCGGCGACTCAATCATCTCACCGAGCTTCGCGACATGCTTTGCGAAAGCCGGTTCGCGGATGAAGTCGTTCCACACGGCAACGGCTTCCGAGTCCTGCTCATCGGCGGTGATTTCGGCAAACGTGCGCAGCGCGGTTTCCAAAACTTCGGGGTGATTCGCGCGACGCTGCAAGCCGCGCAGGGCTTTCGCTCGCAGAGTCACATCGGACTTGTTCAACGTCGCCGCGACTTCCAGCAACCGCGCGGCATCGCCCGAGATTTCCGCACTGCCCGGCGCAAGCAACTCGACCGCCGTCGCGAAGAACGTCTTGTCGGCCTGAGCCAGCGCGACGATCCGTTCCGTCGTACCGGGCAGCTCGATCTTGTGCCGCTTCAACTGAACGAGCAGCCCTTTGACGATGCTCACGTCGCCTGTGGTCAACTCCGTTTGCAGAGCCTTCGCGATCCGCTCGCTCTCAGACCACGAGACGGCTTTGTAGTACGGGCCGGTCGTGTCGGGCCGTGTACTCCACCAGTCTCCGGTGTACTCGCCTTCGCGCGAATGGAGGCGGCAGAGTGTGGCGAGCACCAGTTGCCGAGTCAGACCGTATGCGATGACCCGTCCGGTCGGACCGGCGGGCTTTGGAACGAGCGGACGGTTCAGCCAGTCGAGAAGTCCTGTCACGACAACCGGATCGTGCAGACGCTGCAACACGCGGACGACACCGATCCGCTGTTCGACCGGCGCGGAATCGAGTGCGGCCAGACAAACTTTCCCCGCGTTCAATTGCACGAGGCTGTCGATTGCCACGTGCGCCACCACCGGATCGCGATCGACCGTGAGCGGCAACATTTTCTCTTCGACCTCGCGAGGCAACTTGCTGAACCGTCCGAGTCCCCGCACCGCCTGCAACCGCACGCGAGGGTTCGCATCCGACAATGCGTCAACGAACGGCTGCGCGGACGTGTTCGCAAGTTGCGTGGTCCGGTCGGCCATCGCTCGCAAAGCGTGTTCGCGGACAGTCGCGTCCTGCGCCAACTTCGCGAGCGTGGTGTGAGACTTCTCACCGATCAACTGTTTGAGCGTGAAGATCGCCGCGACACGCACTGCGGTCGATGAGTTCGACGCGACAAGCTGTTCGAGGCCACTCACCAACTCGGACGACTGGCCCCGCGACAGAATGTCGCGCTGCGCAGTCAGCCGTATCGTGTGGCTCGACGATGCGAGTTGGCGAAGCAGTTGCGAGGTTTCTCCTAAGGTAGCCCTGTCGCTCCGCGACAGGAGGCTTGATGAACCATCGGCTTGATTTTCAGAACCCGCGTGACGTTGCGAGTCGCGTGACGTTCCCGCTTCCTGTCGCGGAGCGACAGGGCTACCTTGGGCGACTGGCCTCACCAGCACGACATACCCGACCTCGGGCTTGCTGAAGTTGAAGCCGCCATCGCGCCAACTGCTGATGTAGATGTTCCCGTTTGCGTCGATGTCCATGTCAGTTGGACGCGGCAGCTCGACGAACGGCTCTTGTTCGGCAGTGAAACCCGCTCCGGTCTTCGTCAGCGGATGCCGGTAGACGATGCTGCGGCCCCAATCGCAAGTGTAGAGCGACTGACCAAGTCCTTCGGGCAGAGTCGGCTCGTCGATGAAGAGTGATCCGCACGGCGAGCCACCGCCGTAGTCGGCCATCGGTGGAATGATCTCATCCGGGAAGTTGATGAACAGCGACGGGTAGCCCATCTGCCCACCATGCGGGACGTGACTGAGTCGCACGTTCCAGCCACCCCCATCGTTGGTGTTGTCGCGCGTGAAGAGGTCGAGTTCCGGGCTGATGGCCACGTCGTAAATGTTCCGCTGCCCGCGCGAGACGACTTCCAACTCGGAGCCATCCGGCCGACAACGCACAATCCCACCGCCGCGATACGCCAGCTCTTTCCCGTCCGAACCGGTCGCCTTGATGAAGCCGTAGTCTCCGACCGCGACATAGATCCACCCGTCGATGCCGACTTGAATCCCGTTCGTCGTGTGATCGGCTCCGCGAAACTTGAGATCGAAGCCGATCCCTTTGACGAGCGTTTCGGTGCGGTCGCTCACGCCGTCGCCGTTGTCGTCATGCAGGGCCACGAGATTCGGCGGGGCAAGGACGATGAGTGTCGTCTTCAAAGTAGCCCGGTCACTCCGTGACAGGAGAGCTGAGGAATCATCGGGCCTGCCTTCGGGATCGTTCTCGCGTCGGGGGGCGCGCGACGTTCGGCTTTCCTGTCGCGGAGCGACAGGGCTACTTTGGACCACGATCCCGCGCGGGCTGTCGATCATGGCGAACGTCTTGAACTCGTCGGCCTTGCCGTCGCCATCGGTGTCTCGGCAGCGGACGATCTTGCCGCGACCTTCCTTGCGGTCGAGCGACCCGTTCTCGTCGATGCCGACGTAGACCGTGCCATCCGGCGACGAGGCGAGACAGACCGGATAACTCACGTCGGGCGGTGCGGCGAACAAAGAAACCTCAAAGCCGGGCGGAGCCTTGATCCCGCTGAGCAGCCCCGTCCCTCTGATGCTGCGTGGCTTGAGATCGCCGCCGCCCGTGACCGTTCGTTCCTCGAACTTCGTCCCGTGAACTTCAAACTCGAAAAAGCTGCCCCAATGTCCGAGAGTAAGCTGCGTCGTGGTGAGACGAACGTACCGCACGTCCTTCGCCGCGAACTTCAACGTCTGAGTCTGCTCGCGCGACTCGCTCTTCGTCTGGTCCGACAGCATCGACCACGCTTGGCCATCACGAGAACCTTCGACCTTGTAGCGGTAGTTCGTGTCGTCCGCTTCCCATTGCACGGCGACGCCCGTCAGTTCCTGAGCCTCGCCCAAATCAACTTGCCACCACTGACCGGCGTCGTTGTTCGGCGAACACCATCGCGTCGATTCGTTCCCGTCGATTGCGTGTTCGGGCGGATGACCGTCTTGTGACGCCGAAGCCGTCGCCTTCTTTCCCTTCGCCGCGTTGACCGGCACCAGTTCTTTCTTGGGGACCGCGAACGCCTGCTGGTACTCGGGCGAAGTCTTGTCGCACGACCAGAGCAACGCACGACAGAGCATGTCGAGATACCGAGGGTCTCCGACCGTCTCGTTGTTATGTCCGAGCGTCGTACAGAAGACGCGCGTCTTCTTCGGTCCGTACTCATTCACCCACGCGACGATGAAGTCATCAACCTTGTTGCCGACATCCTGCGTCCCCCGCGCGATCGGCCTCGCGGTGTCGAACAGCTTGAGGTTGTTGTACAGCTCCTCGTTGATGGTCGTCCAATTCTCCAACCGCTTCGCAAACGGACCGACTTCGCCCTCACCCCTCGCTCCGGATTTGCGGGGAGAGGGGCCGGGAGAGAGGGGTTCTTGTTTTCCCACTGGTTTCTCCGCACCACCAAAACCCTTCACGACCGGATGCTCGGGCGCGACGAACGCGATGTCGATCGGCTTCTGTGGCCCGTGTCCGGACGACTGCAACCCGATGAACTGGAACCAATCGTCGGTCCCCGTCCGGTAGCTGTGCATCGCGCAGTGCAGGTTGATCGCCGGAACACCGTTCTTGTGGGCGTTCAGGATGTTCCGGACATACGGCTGCTCCGTCACATCGGCCGAGCATTCGTCGTGAATGACCACGTCGTAGCCCTTGGCCCAGTCGGGATTGTCGTAGATGTCGAACCGCGCCTTGGTGCTCTTGTCGGACGAGTAGACGATCGTCACCTCGGCCATCACGCGCGCTTCGATCCCGCGTTTGAGGATGTCCTTCTGCTTCGCATAGTCGTGACAGCAGCCTCCCAGAATCAGCAGTGCCTTCAGCGGCTTGGGCCTCGTGCTGACAGCGTCTTGTGCGGGAAGTTCAATCGGGCGCGAGACCACAGTGGCCAGCAACAAGAGCGAGCAGCAAATCAATCGGCGCATCGAACGTCGGTCCTTGGAGATCGTGAGTGAATGTGTTTGAGTTCGCGCTGGAGTCGGCCCCGAATCGATCCCGTCGATTTGAATTCCTCATCCGTGCCCCGGCTTTGTTATCCGTGCTAAGGAGCGGGCCGCAATCACTTCCCGAACTCAAACTGGTGTGGCTGGGGTCGGCGCTTCGCCGCCCCCAGATTGGGTGTGAATCCCGCTTCGCTGGGGGCCGCGAAGCGTCGACCCCAGCCACACTCGGGAAGTGATTGCGGACCCGTTCCTTAGCACGGATGGCAAAGCCGGGGCACGGATGAAGAGCAGGCGAAAATGTCGATGAGCCATTTCGCGCGACATCACGCCTCGTCCGCGCGGACCTTCGGCTTGGCGACCTTTTTCGACTGGATCGGCCTCAGATACTTTTGCGCCTGTCCCGACTTGGTCGCGCGCGATTGAGTCTCGAAGACTTCCGTCGCCGCCAGCAATTGGCTGAGCTTCGAGTACCCGTAGTTGCGCGGGTCGAAGTCGGGAGCTTGGTTGGCGATGTAGCTGCCGATGCGGCCGACATAGCACCAACCGTCTTCGTCGGCAGACGACATCACTGCAGCTCGCAGCAACTTGCCGAGGGTCGAGTCACTGCGCAGTTCCTTGCCGCTCTTCCTGGAGACGGTCGGGGCACTGGCGGCCTCGGTCGAGTCATCCGACGTAACGAGAATCTCGGTGTAGACGAACTTGTCACACGCCCCGACGAATGCACGGGGCGTCTTCTTCTCACCGAAGCCCATCACCGTCATGCCCGATTCACGCAGCCGCGTCGCCAACCGCGTGAAGTCGCTGTCGCTGGAGACCAAGCAGAAGCCATTCAGTCGCCCCGCGTAGAGCAGGTCCATCGCGTCGATGATGAGGGCCGCGTCGGTCGAGTTCTTGCCGCTGGTGTATCCGAACTGTTGGACCGGCTGAATCGCGTGCTCGTTCAGCATGTTCTTCCAACTGTTGAGCCGCGACGTGGTCCAGTCGCCGTAGGCCCGCTTGATGCTGGCGATGCCGTACTTCGCAATTTCGCCGAGCAGCGTGACGATGGCGGAAGCCTGTGCGTTGTCGGCATCAATCAGCACGGCAAAGCGGGGTTGTTCAGAATGAGGAGACACGGGGAAGACCTCGGCAAGAGAAGTGAGGAACGAGCGGTAAGCGTCTGTCCAAGAACAATGTCAGGCTCGCTTTGTCCCCTCGCCCCGGCTTTGCGGGGAGAGGGTTAGGGAGAGGGGGGGCTTTTCCGGTCAATTGAGAATCACGGAGTTGCTCATGGACAGGTTCTAAGCGACGCCGGGCATCGTCCTGTCCCCGTGCCGACTATTCAAGAGACTTCAGCCACCTCAACCGCCCGCCGTGCCCAGCGAACGAGTTCCTCGTCGTTCTCGAACACCTCGCGCGGGACTTCGTAGTACGACTTCATCGCCTTGCCGGGAGACGGCGAGAACGGCTCGGTTCCTCGCGCGATGTACTCGCCGCGCGAGCCGTCATTGACCTTGAAGAAGAGCCGCTCGTAGGCGATCACCCCGAAGAACGTCGCTCCACAATAGAGACCGTACCCACCAAACATCGCCCGCGCCCGGACCTCGCCCAGTTCCGCCAGCAACGAGACAACCTCGGAGACAAACTTGTTAGGAGCGGCTTTCTTCTTGCTGGCAGCGGGCTTCTCCTTTGCCATCTCACCGCCTCAACTTCGCTTGGGTCGGTACGAATGCGTCGCCTGACCGAAGACACTTTCAGCCGCTTCCATCAGGGTTTCGCTGAGGGTTGGATGAGCGTGGATGGTTTCGGCGAGATCGCGGGCGACGGCGGCGGTTTCCACGGCGAGAGTCGCTTCGGCGATCATTTCACCCGCGTTGACTCCGACGAGGCCGACGCCGAGGACTCGTTCGGTCTTCGGGTCGATGATGAGTTTCGTCAGGCCCTCGTTGCGCGACAGCGTTGTCGCGCGGCCGGAGGCGGCCCACGGGAACTTCACCACTTTAACTTCAATGTTGCGAGCAGCCGCTTCGTGTTCCATGAGTCCGCACCAGGCGATCTCGGGATCGGTGAAGACGACGGCGGGGATCGCGATGTTGTCGAACTCGGCCTTGCCGCCGTTCATCGCTTCCACCGCGATCTTGGCCTCGCGCGTCGCCTTGTGAGCCAGCATCGGTTCGCCCGCGATGTCGCCGATCGCGAAGATGTGCGGAACGCTGGAACGGAGTTGTCGATCGACCTTGATGAACCCCTTCTCGTCCACCGCCACGCCGGTTGCTTCCAAACCGAAGCCCTTGCTGTTGGGGCGGCGACCAATCGAGATGAGGACCCGGTCGAACGTCATCTTCGGTGCGACGCCCTCGCCCGCCAGAGTCGCTTCGATCCCGGCCTTCGTCGCCTTGAGTGCCTCGACCTTCGTGTTGAGATGCAGCGCGGCGAACTGTTTTTCGAGCCGCTTCTGGAGCGGTCGCACCAGATCGCGATCGGCTCCAGGGAGCAGGCCGCTCGTCAGTTCGACAACCGTCACCTTCGAGCCGAGTGCCGCGTAGACCGTTCCCATTTCGAGACCAATGTATCCGCCACCGACCACGAGCAACGAGCCGGGGATGTCGGCCAACTCCAACGCGCCGGTCGAGTCCATCACGCGCGGATCGCCAAGCTGAAACATCGGCGGCACAGCGGGAGACGATCCCGTCGCAATGATCGCTTTCTCGAACGAAACTCGCTCGATCTTGCCGTCGGCGTGCTTCAGTTCGACGGTGTTCGCGTCGAGGAACGTCCCTCGCGCAGCGACGAGCTTCACGCCGCGCACCTTGCTCAATTCGGTGATGCCCCCCGACAGCTTGGTGATCACGCCATTCTTGAAGTCGCGCAGTTTGGCGAGATCAATCTTGGGCGAGCTGAACGTTAGTCCCCACTCGGACGCCTCATGCGACTCATTGATGAGCTTAGCGATGTGCAGCAGAGCCTTCGACGGAATACAGCCCCGGTTCAAACAGACGCCACCGGGGCGAGCACCCTCATCCACCAACAACACCTTCATCCCATGATCCGCCGCTTCAAAAGCCGCCGGATATCCACCAGGACCACCACCAAGTACGAGAAGTTCTGTCTGCGAGTCTGCCATGTGCTTCGATCTCAAAATTCAAAGGGCATCGTGTTTGAATGGAAAAACAAAATCAGCCCGACACGCGCGCCAAGGCCGCTGCATGTCGGGCCGATAGTCTAGTCAGGTCGTTGCCGATTTTCCTCGTCAGCAAATCCATGTCGGCTTGTTCAGGCTTCGCAATCGCGACTCACCCAATCAACATGCTGAACGCGCTGCTCAGCATGTTGCACAGTTTGACGGTGAAGCGGGCGGCATCGGCTCCGTTGACGACGCGGTGGTCATAGGAGAGGGAGAGCGGGAGCATCAGGCGTTCGGTGACGTTGCCATCCACTAACTGAAGCTGCTTCTGGCTACGGGACATGCCGAGGATCGCCACTTCGGGGTAATTGACGATCGGCGTGAAGCTCGTTCCGCCGATGCCGCCGAGGGTGGTGATCGTGAACGTGCCGCCCTGCATGTCGGCGAGTTGCAACTTGCGATCGCGGGCCTTGGTGGCCAGTTCGGTCAGTTCCGCAGCCAGTTCGAGGATCGACTTTTGATCAACGTGCTTCACGACGGGGACGACCAGACCGTTGGGCGTATCGACCGCGATGCCGATGTTGAAGTACTTCTTCTGGACGATCTCGCCCTTGGCCGAATCGAAGCTCGAATTGAAGTTCGGGAACTCTTTCAGACAGGCCACGACCGCCTTCATGGCCAGCACCGTCATCGTCACCTTGGGCGAGCCTTTGGCCGCGTTCTCGACGAACCGCTTTCGCAACGCTTCGGTTTCGGTGATGTCTGACAAATCGTGCTGTGTGACGTGGGGAATGACCTGCCACGCGAGGCTGAGGTTGTTCGCCGACGTCTTCTGGAGCTTGCTGAACGCGACTCGTTCGACTTCGCCGTACTTCGAGAAGTCAGGGAGAGGCGGCTCGACCACGCGGCCACTACCACCGCCGGAACCTGCTGCCGCACGCGCCACGTCTTCGAGCGTGATCCGGCCGCCGGAGCCAGAGCCGCTGATGCTCGCCAAATTCAGACCGAGTTCGCGAGCGAGGCGTCTCGTGGCGGGACCGGCTGGTAGCGGGAGGTCGCGGCCTGACGAAGCGGGAAGCGGGGCTTTGGCCAATGCAGCGGCTGAGGTCGCGACAACAGTGTTCGTCGTCTTCGCTGGTGGACTCGCAACAGCAGCCGTGGCAGACGACTTCGCGCCGCCGTTCATGCTTGGAACGCCGGCGGCGACCGGATCGAGCATCAACACGGCCTGACCCGGCGTGATCGTCTGGCCCTTCTTGACGAGGAGCTGCGTCACCTTGCCCGCCTTGTCGCACGGGAGCGGCAGGACCGCCTTGTCGGTTTCGATTTCCATGATGATGTGACCCGCTTGGATCACGTCGCCAACGGCCACCATGATCGCGGCCACGTCACCGCTCTTCACGCCATCGCCGAGGTTGTCTGCTTTGAATTCGATGCTCATGTTGTCCGAACTCTCTCAAGTAGAGTGGGCTTGGCCCACCATGTCTGTTGAATCGTGAAAGCAGCGACCCCGCCGAGCTTGCCTCGGTGGCTCGCGGGTTTTTGTACTACTTTGCTGAACAGCCTGTTTGCCACACAGCTTGGAATGAACTCGTGAGTAGTGCAAAAACCTAATTCCACCGAGACAAGCTCGGTGGGGGCAGTCTTACTTAGGCGAATGCAGGGTCAACTTTTTCTGAGTCGATCCCCAAGTCCTTCAATGCCTGCGGCAGCTTCTTCGCGTCGAACTGGCCGTCCTTCGCGAGGGCCACCAGCGTGCTATAGGCCACGCATTCGGCGTCGATTTCAAAGTGACGCCGCAGGGCTTCGCGAGTCTCACTGCGACCGAAGCCGTCCGTGCCGCAGACGACGTACTGGCCGGGCATGTACGGGCGAATCTGTTCGGCGACGAGTTGCACGTTGTCGCTTGACGAGATGAACGGCCCCTTGAGTCCCGCCAGCGTCTGTTCGATGTAGCTGACCTTGGCCTGCTTGTCGGGATGGAGCTTGTTCCAGCGAGCCGTTGATTGGGCATCGCGCTTCAATTCGTTGTAGCTCGTGACCGACCACACGTCCGATTCGACGTTGAACTTCTCGGCGAGCAGCTTCTGGGCGCGGAGGACTTCGTTCAGGATCGGGCCGCTGCCGAGGAGTTGTGCTCGCTTGGATCGCTTCGCCGCCGGAACGGTTGGGTCGAGCGGATAGAGTCCCTTGATGATCCCCTCTTCGACACCGGCGGGCATCGTGGGCATCACGTAGTTCTCGTTGTAGACCGAGAGGTAGTAGAAGACATCTTCGCCCTCGGCATACATCCGCCGCAGACCGTCTCGCACGATGACGCACAGTTCGTAGCCGTAAGCGGGATCGTATGCGATCAGGTTCGGAACCGTCCCAGCCATCAATTGGCTGTGACCATCTTCGTGCTGAAGGCCCTCGCCATTGAGGGTCGTCCGGCCCGAAGTTCCTCCGCAAAGGAAGCCCTTGCAGCGCGAGTCGCCTGCCAACCAGATCAGGTCGCCGACACGTTGGAATCCGAACATCGAGTAATAAATGTAGAACGGGATCATGTTCAGACCGACGTTTGCGTAGGCCGTCCCCGCCGCGACGAACGACGCCATCGCTCCCGCTTCGTTGATCCCTTCCATCAGGATTTGACCGGTCTTCTCTTCCTTGTATGCCTTGGCTGTTCCCGCATCGACCGGCGTGTAGAGTTGGCCTTTGCTGGAGTAGATGCCGAACTGCGAGAAGAGAGCTTCCATCCCGAAGGTCTGAGCCTCATCGGGGATGATCGGGACAATTCGCTTGCCGACGTTGGCGTCTCGGATGAGAGCTTTAATCGTTTCGGAAAGGACCGTCGTCGTGGACCGTGCGCGGGACGATGTCGCTGCCTCTTCGATCAGATGCGCGGTCGAGGGGATCGTAAGCCGTTCCGTCGTGGGAACACGGACTGGCAGATAACCGCCGAGCTTCTTCCGTTGCTCGTGCAGGTATTTCATCTCGGGACTGTCGGCGGCGGGCTTGTAGAACTCGGCGGCCTTCGCTTGCTCATCGCTGATTGGGAGATCGAACGAGTTACGGAAGTGAATCAGCGCGGCGTCCTTCATTTCCTTCGACTGATGCGCCGTGTTGCGACCTTCGCCCGCTTCGCCCATGCCGAAGCCTTTGACCGTGTGAGCCAACACGACCGTCGGCGCACCCTTGTGAGTCACGGCGGCGTTGAAGGCGGCGTAGACCTTGATCGGATCGTGCCCACCGCGACGAAGCTTTTGCAGTTGATCGTCGCTCAAGTGTTCAACGAGCTTCAACAGATCGGGGTGACGACCAAAGAAGTCGTCGCGGACGTACTTGCCCGTCTCAACGCTGTACTTCTGGAACTGGCCATCGACGACTTCACCGAGCGTCTTCACGAGGATGCCGGTGTCATCTGCTGCGAGCAGAGGATCCCAGTCACTGGCCCAGATGATCTTGATGACGTTCCAACCGGCTCCCCGGAAGATCCCTTCGAGTTCCGGAATGATCTTCCCGTTGCCTCGCACTGGCCCGTCGAGCCGTTGCAGGTTGCAGTTCACAACCCACGTGATGTTGTCCAACTTCTCACGCGACGCCATCGAGATCGGGCCGAGTGATTCCGGCTCGTCGATCTCGCCGTCGCCTAAGAATGCCCAGACGCGCGACTTCGAGGTGTCGAGCAGGCCGCGATGCTCAAGGTAGCGCAAGAACCGGGCGTGGTAGATCGAGCAGATCGGACCAAGCCCCATCGACACGGTTGGGAACTGCCAGAAGTCCGGCATCAGCCACGGATGCGGGTAAGACGACAAGCCGGTCCCGCGAGGCAGCTCGCGCCGGAACTTGACCAGATTTTCTTCAGTCAGCCGCCCTTCGACGAACGCCCGCGAATACATCCCCGGTGACGAGTGGCCTTGGAAGTAGATCATGTCGCCGGTGTGATCGGCCGTCCGGGCATGAAAGAAGTGGTTGAAACCCATCTCAACCAACGTGGCCGATGACGCAAACGTCGCAATGTGGCCACCCACGCCCGACCCGGTCGTATAGGCTCGCGCCACCATCGCCATCGCGTTCCAACGAATGATGCTGCGCAGCTTCCGCTCGACGGCTCGGTCGCCGGGAAACGGTGGCTCGGCCTCAACTGGGATCGTGTTCACATAAGGAGTCGTGATCGACGGCACGATCGGCACCGACTGAGCCTGTGCCCGCGAGTAAAGCTGTGCGAGGAGCTGACTCAGCGCCTGCGGGCCATGTCGATGGAGAATGTCATCCACCGATTCGAGCCATTCTTCCATCTCAGCCGGATCGAGGGGTACGGCTGGAACTTCGGAGACTTCGTCAGCGGGAGCGACTTCGGCAGCGACCGGATTTCGGTCGGCCTTGCGAGCCGCTGGAGGTGCTGCAAGTACGGAGGCCATGTGCAGGAAACCTTCTGTCACGGAGGGCACGGTGAACGGTATTGAGAGTCACCCCGAAAAGCAGGGTGATGTGAGCGAGACTCAGGCAGCAAAGCCGCCCCAAACTCGGGCGGCATGGTAACAGGCGACTGCCGCGATGCACAGACTGCGCCCACACCCACAACCACCGCTAGCGGGTATGCGGCCGCGCATCGTCATCGCCAAATCCGATGGCGCAGTGACCACCAACTTGTTCTCGTACGAGATCGGTTCCTGATGCCGATGAACACCACAACTCGGCAGACGTTGTGAGCCAGGCGACAATTAGCTGGACTCTGAAAACAAAAAGACCACCGACGTTTCACGTCGGTGGTCTTTTGTGATGTTTCCATCTTTAACGAGATCGACGGGACTCGAACCCGCAGCCTCCAGCGTGACAAGCTGGCGATCTAGGGTTCCAAGTGGGAACCTGTCAGACGTTGCGTCAAGCGGTTCGGCGGTTTGCACCAGCGTTTGCACCAGCAAACCCCCAAAGCGACGGAAACGGGGGGCGGATGCCGCTTCGGTGGGGGCTGTTGGGATGCCCGCCGAAGTGGGAGCCACCAAGCCGGTCGAGACGGACTTCACCGCCGCGCTCAAGATGCTCGCCCTGCTGCCGTTGTCGGATGCTGAGAAGGCCGAAGCCGTGCGGCTGTGGCTGAGCGCAGGAAGTGGCAGGAAGGATTTCATTCGCTAGCCTGATTCTGCTGACAACATTGATTGCGCAATGGCTTCATCACTAGCCACGCCCAGCAGGTCCGACAGTCTGCATAACTCAATAACCATCGCGACGGCAGGCTGAAGATTCAGGAGTACAAACTTCGCGCCCCTTCGCTTGACCACTCTGGAAACGCTGATGAGCATCCCAACACCAAGAGAAGTGATCAACGAAACGTCCGACATGTCCAGGATCGCGTCTTGTCCTTTGCCAGCCATGAGTACTGATATTTTTGTCTCTATTTGACCGACGCTGAGCGTGTCCAACTGACCTGACAGTGCGACACGAACCAATTTCGGCGTGTCCGCCAGTACCTGAATCTCCATAGAAATTGTCTCAATCAAACTGTGAATGGGATGTCAAAGAATTGCGTTGCTGTGACACGATACTGAACACAAACGAGACTCGCAAAGCGTGGGCACGCCGCGGCGCATCAAGATGCTCTCCCTGCTGCCGCTCTCGGATGAGGAACGAGCCGAAGCGGTGCGACGGCTGTTGGCGGCTGTGAATACGAACTCGGCTGGCACAGTCCAAGGAGAGGCAACATGAATTCAACTACTCATTCCGGAGCGAGATGGCCGTTTTCCACGGAATCTCACGATGCGCTTCGTCGGCGGTTGCAGGAGATACACGACAGACCGGGGACGCCAACCCGGTTGCGAAAATCGACGTTGAAGTTGTTGGAGCAGATGGCCAAACAAGGGGGAGCAGACGGATGATAGTTCGACCGCCAGAAGCTGACGATTTGCGACACATCACACCGAGACAAGAGGCCGCAATTGAGCTGCTGTTGACTGGAAGTACCGACACGTCGGCAGCGGCGGCGCTCAATCTTCATCGAACGACGATTGCGCGCTGGCGAGGCGTCCATCCCGCATTCCAAGCCGAACTCGCCCGGCGTCGAGAGGAACTTTACGGGGCTGCCGCCGAACGATTGCGGGCATTAGTCCCGAAGGCGATCACCGTCTTGGAATCCGCTCTCGATGGTAAGGACGCATTGGCGACGGCGCACGAACTACTGCGAATGACGGGGCTTCATCGGCTTGCGCCCCCTGAGAGGGGACCACATGACGTGGAGGCAATTCTGAGCAAGCTGGTTCGGACGAGGATGGACGACATTGAAGACGAACTCGAACACTATGGTGATGAGGCACCCATTCAACGCCTGCCGCCGAATCGAGAACGGGACATGGCCGATGGCTTTGCGGCACTGGCGGATGTCAGGGAGAGCATCTGCGATGAGCTTTCCGACTGGGTTGATCCTGTTCAACCAACTGTGCCCCGAGTGCCTCTCGCAGGTGGCACCGACAACACCTCAGCCATGCAAATCCTGAACGCCTCCGCAACATGCGGCGTCACTTCAATCAATTGAGTCGCGGGTCGTGGCCATCGTCAGTGGTCGCGGCCGAATCC
>CAMAYU010000075.1 GCA_945862235.1 Schlesneria paludicola DSM 18645 | reverse complement strand
GCGTCGCTCGCATCCGTGTGGCGACGCGCGGTTGCGACGACGGTGGATGTAGTGCTGATGCTCATCGTGCTGAGTCTGTTGTGGCTGCTCTGTTGTTGGGTCTTCGGATTCAAGCATGCGCGGTTTCATGGAGACCAAGGTGCCGACTCATTGCTGCACATCGAACACTTTTGGTCCTACGGAATCAGAGGCTTCAAACACATTCCCGCAGCGTTGCTCGGCTCCCCCATCGGCTGGCTGGTTCATCCGTTTGTCGTGGGACGTGACTTCCCGAGTCTGTGGGTGGCCGCTTTGTTCGTCCCGGGCGGTCTGAAGGTTCTGTTCGAGGGTCGCGTCGGCGTCACACCGGGGAAGTGGCTGCTGGGGATTCGCACGGTCGATGTGACGTTGCGTCCGTGCGGTATCTCGAAGGCCATCGTCCGCAGCGTGTTCTACTGCTTCGACCTCCCGTTCCTGCTGACGCCGCTCCCCGCCGTGGTGAGCTGGATGCTGTTCGAGCATCGCCAAACTTGGGGAGACCGCGCCGCTCAGACGCTCGTCATCCGCGCCGGGTCGATTTGTAGGATGGGCACTCCTGCCCGCACGAGTCTGTCACGGTAGGGCGGACGGGTAAGAGTGACAAAAGTAGCCTTCGTCGCTCCGCGTAAAGAGAGCCGAACGCGGAATGACGCGGTTTCCCGCGGATCCGGGTCGCTGGTGACTCGGCTGACTTCACGCGGAGCGATGAAGGTTACTTTTGGCGGGCGCATCAAGAGTGCCCGTCCTACAGGGATGCTTCACAGCAGCGGCTCATGCGCATCGAGCGTCCACGCGGACGGATGCTGCGTGAAGCCGTGTCGCGGGTAGTAATCGACCGCCAGCGGAGCCGAGAGGAGCACAAGCTTGCAGCGCGGGCCGAGCTGGTCTCGCGTCTGTTGGGTCAGATCGCGACCGATCCCGCGCCGCTGGTGTGACTCGCGCACCGCGAGGTCGGATAGATAGGCCACAAAACAGAAGTCGGTCAGAGAACGAGCGATCCCCACCAACAGCGGTCCGTCCCAAGCGGTGACAACTAAGTTGGCGTGACTCAACATGTCAGCCATCGCGCCACGATCTTCCAACGGACGGCGGACACCCAGCGTTGTCGCCGAGTACAGCTCGATCACGGCATCCAAATCGAGATCATTGCCGAGACGAAACGTGATCGCAGTCATCTTCGAGTCCCTGCGGATTCAGACGGAGGCAGAAGTGGAGTGAACCACGAATCTCAACCCGGTCGCTTCGGGTCCTTGGCGAGTGGCAATGAGACTCGCTTGCCGGTCCATGCCGATTGATAGATGGCGAGGATGATTTCAACCGCCTTGCGCCCTTCATCGCCGGTAATTTTGGGAGGCTTGCCGGTTTGGATCGCCTTCACGAAGTCCTTCAGTTGTTCCATGTGGCCGACGTAACTGATCGCCTTCGGATCGCTGGCTCCGCCCGTCCCGCCGACCTTGCGAGCGAACTTCTCTTGGATGGCTTTGTCCTTGGCCTTCGGCTTCTCGAACTGCCACATCAGGACATCGTCCTGTTCGACAATGACCGAGCCGGACGTCCCGTGAATCTCGGTCTTCTTGAGCAGACCCGGCCATGCAGCGGTCGTGGCTGCGATCGTGCCGACCGCTCCGCTCTTGAACTTGATCGCCGCAACACCGATGTCTTCGACCTCGATTCGTTCGTGCGCGAGCGTACTCGTGATGGCACAGACTTCGGCCACGTCGCCCATGAACCATTGCAGCAGGTCCACATTGTGAATGGCTTGGTTCATGTAAGCCCCGCCGCCGTCCAAGGCCCACGTCCCGCGCCAGCCACCTTGGTCGTAGTACTCCTGTGTCCGCCACCATTTGACGTAAGTGTCGCCCAAGGTCAGCTTGCCGAACCGGCCTTCAGCGACCGCTTCCTTCAGCGCGATGTTGGCGGCACTGAACCGCGACGGGAAGATCGGACAAAGCATCACGCCGTTCTTTTTGCACGCATCGAGAATCGCGTCGCACCGCTTGAGCGTGATCTCCATCGGCTTCTCGACCACGACATGCTTCTTGGCGTTCGCGGCCTTCACTGCCGGCTCCATGTGAGCACCGCTCGGCGTGCAGATGGTGACGATGTGAACGTTGGGATCGGCCAGCATCTGGTCAAGGTTGTGGTACGAGGTCACTCCCGCATTGGCCGCCGCAAACCGATCGGCCGCTTCAGTACGCGAGTCATAACACGCGACGATCTTCGCCCCCTTGATGTGCTTCACGGCCTCCGCGTGAAAGTTCGCAATCATGCCGCAGCCAATGATGCCAAATCCGGTCGTTGCCATGTGTCTGTTCTCGAAAGGGTGCCGTCTGCCGGAACGAAGAGCCTATTTGAAACACCAATTCCCCAAAGGAACTATGCCCGGGAGGATTAAAGCCTCTGACCGCCAGATTAGAAACGTTGCTCGGGCTGATGATGATTTCGGCTGTTTTACTAGTTTCAACCTAGAATGCAGGCTCTTTCAGTCGCCCACACATTCTCGATCTTATGCGTTTCCGGCACCTCTTGGTAAGGATTCCGTACCACATTCCAAGCCAGTCGGAGCAGTCGTTTTTTGTGATCAGTTTGCCGGGGCGGGGTCGTTTCACAAAAGTGTGCCATTAGCCGCTGAGTTCCGTGGCGCAGCAACCCGTTGACGACTGCGGCGGCGTGGCCAGGGCAGGAGCGGCTTAGCGATGCCCCGGTGTGTTGAGTTGATCCAAGTCTCCGTGGCTTCGCCCAAAGCGGCTCCAGCTACGGCCACCCGACGGGTAGAAGAATCCGTAACTCCGATCATGGTGCGTTCCGAAGACTTCACGCACCCTACGGGACTACATCCATTACAATCCCGTGAAACATAGACATGCCAAGTCACCTATCGAGTGGCCGCATTCGTCCTTCTATCGGTGGGTCGAATGCGGCAATGGAATGAAGAAGAAATCGTAGGGTGCGTTGAGTCCTCGAAACGCACCGGGATCGTTTCGCTCGTCACGATCATGGTGCGTTTCGAGGACTCAACGCACCCTACGTAACTGGCACCAGAGTGGCCGGGGCAGGAGCATCTTCGCGATGCCCCGGTTTGTTGTGTTGATCCACGCCTCCGCCCAAAGCGGCTCCAGCTACGGCCCCCGACCGCCCCCCGCTGCCGAAAATGCCGAGTCATCGAAGACCTCTTCTGGATCGCCTTCACGTCGAAAGAGTTCTTGTTCCGGCATTGAAACCAAAGTCGCGGTGTTGTCTTTAGTTGAGCAAGAGGTCAGCGAAGTGATGTCCAAGTTGCCCTCTTCCGCGAATCGAAATTCTCCACAAATCGTGGACTGGTTCAGTGGTTTCGTCCGAGGGATGGCGGTCGGTGATGCGCTGGGTTTGCCACGTGAAGGACTGTCTCGACGGCGAGCAGTGCGGTTGTTTGGCGAAGCACCGTTGCAACACCGATTCATTAGTGGTCGGGGCATGGTCAGCGACGACACCGAACATATGTGGGAGACGGCACTCGCGCTGATCGAACATCCTGATGATGCGTCTGCGTTTGCGAAGTCACTCGCGCGGCGACTCCGTTGGTGGTTGCTGCGTCTTCCCGCTGGAGTCGGATTGGCGACGGCGCGGTCGCTCGTCAAATCGTGGTTGGGATGGCCACCCGATCGGAGCGGAGTTCGCTCGGCAGGGAACGGCCCGGCGATGCGAGCGGGAATCATCGGTCTCTGCCTCTCTCGCGATGAAACGCTGATGCGAGAGTTCGTCCGTGCCTCAACACGGCTCACCCATTCCGATCCGCGAGCCGAATCGGGCGCGATGATGATTGCCTTGGCCGCACGCGAAATCGTTCACAGCGCTGGGACGAATGGCTCGCCCGTCTCCATCGACGCGAAGGCCATGCTGGCGCTGTGCCGTGGAGAAGCGAACCACCCCGATTGGGACCGAGCACTGAACGCAGTTGCCGAATCACTGGCCGCCGCCGAGTCCTCCAGTCAATTCGCCGAGCGGCTCGGTCAGCAACGTGGCGTCTCCGGCTACATCGTCTTCACCGTCGCTGCGGTGTTGTTCTGCTGGTTGCGATGGCCGGGCGAGTTTCGTCGTCCCGTGGAAGAGATCATCCTGCTCGGCGGCGACACCGACACAACTGCCGCGATCTTGGGAGGTCTCGCTGGAGCCGCCTGCGGTGCCGATCAGATTCCGTATGAGTGGTCGCGGTACATGGCCGAAATCCCGCGCGACGAAGAGTGGCAGGGAACGCTCGGTCGTCTGCTGTTCGGCCGTTTCTGGCTCCAGCACGAATACCCTGAGGAGTATCAAGCGAGTTGGAACAATCTCAAGTCGCCGCCTGAACTGCGTTGGATGCTCGCGCTCCGCAATCCATTCTTTCTCGCCGTCGTCCTCTCTCACGGCTTTCGTCGACTCCTTCCGCCGTATTGAACGCGATTTGTTTGGGCAGCGACGGCACTGGCACCACTTAAACTCTGGGCGGGTGGCTGGGGTCGGCGTTTCGACGCCCCCAGATTATGACGTGTTCAAACGACGCTGGGGGCCGCGAAGCGCCGACCCCGGCACACTCGGGAAGTGATTGCGGCCCCGTTCCTAAAAAAAATAGGACGGGCAAGAGTGCCCGTCCTACGGTATTTCTTATCGGCGATCAGTTGCAGCGTTTCTTGAATTCGCCGGTGACGGTGTCGATTTCAATTTTGTCGCCGATTTCGACGAAGGAGGAGACTTGGAGTTCGTGCTTGGTGTCCTTCAAGACGGCCGTCTTGGTGATCTTGCCCGAGGTGTCGCCGCGCGTGGCCGGCTCGGTGTACTCGATCTCGCGAACGATGACTTTCGGCAGGACGACAGAGATGGGACGACCTTCGTAGAACGTCACTTCGCAGACATCCGTCATGTCTTCGCAGAAGTATTTTTCGAGGTCGGCGAGGGTCTCGGCTTCGATCTCGTACTCGACGTATTCCGAATCCACGAAGACGTGCATCGGTGGGGCGAAGTAGGAATAGGTGCAATCCTTCTTGTCGAGCATCACCCCTTCCAGCTTTTCGTCGGATTTGTAGATCAGTTCCGAAATGCGGCCGGTGAACAGGTTCTTGGCGCGGACTTTCACCACCGCTTGGTTGCGGCCCGACTTGTTGTAGACCGCCTTTAGCACTACGACCGGCGCGTTCTCAACCATGATGACGTTGCCCGACTGAATGTCGCCGGCGATCTTCACACTCATAACTCTGTTCCCATCCTGCCTGTCGAAGTAAAGAAGTCGCATCGGCCGACTGGGCCAAAATGCGCGGCAATGTGCGGAGGCGGGTCTGCCTCATTTTTCCTGCACGAAGTGGGCGAGATTGTTGGCCAGATCACTCTGCTGGTCAAGCTGGTTGGCCCAGAGTTTGCCGTGCCGCTGAATCGCCAGTCGATTTGCGATGAAACTCTGCCAGGCCGAGGCCATGTTTTCGGTGTGCTCGCCACCGGGATCATTCCACGCGTGCCAGCAGCGCTTCGTCGCGTCGGCCCACCCTATTTTCTCGCCGTCTTCCAATGGTGGGCCGGCGCTCGAAGCGAGCTGCCCCCCCCCTACGTTGAAAGCCCTGTCGCCTTCGCCGAGGGATCGCGTCAGGAACGCATCCAGCTTGATGAGATGAGTCCCTTCCGTCTGAGGATAGATTTGCCACATGAAAGGCTGTTCAGCCCACTGCGCCCGGACGAACGAGTCCTCGCCGCGCACGAAATTCACGTCGCATGACCAGAGCAAGCGGTCGTAGTTGGGCTGAGACAGAAACGGCAGGGCCTGCACGGTGAGTGATCCGCGACAAAGCGGCGTGCCCGGTGGAAGTGCGATTCCGGACCAACGGGCAATCTGTTCCGTGGCCGCGCCGGGTGCGGCCAACACGTGTACGGCGGTTGCGCCGTCGATCCAACATTGCAACAGCTCTGGGAGCGCCGGGTTGTCGTAACAAAACAGGGAAACGCGCAGCTCGTCGTCGGTTCGTGGAGCAACATTCACACTGCGCCAGAATTCCGCTTGAGCAGCGTGATCGAATGCAGCCCGGTCAGATCGCAGGTCACGTTCCCGCAGCAGTCCGCCCGTCTTGGGGGTGAAGCCGGGAAAGAAAAAAGTTTTCTTGAGCGGCCATCTCGGGTGAGGCGAGGTCAGCCGATGGCAGTCATCCACCCAGCCTTCCGCGCTGAGGTACTCCAAGTTGATCCAGACGGGAGCCACACCTCGTCGAGCCATCGCCGCGACATAAGTTGCCGGAAGCTCACACGCGAAGGCTTCGACAACCACGTCCGCCACATCGGCGTCCGCATCATCCACTGCGGGAAAGTCCGACGGCCAACGACGAATCTCAATCGAGTCCACATGCTGCACGGCGGCAGCGGTCGAAACGGAAGGGCACAAGCACGCGAAGCTCTCCAGCTTGTCGATCCACAGCCGGACACGGGCCTCATGTTCATCAGCCAATTGCCGAGCCAGCCGCCAGCACGTGCCGATGTCTCCCAAGTTGTCGACCACCGTGCAGAAGATGTCCCAGCGCCGCATGTTCTTCCCGATAGTTGAGAGCCAGCAGGATCAGGTGCGCAATAGCTTCCTGTGAGCGGCAAGGCGCTAGCCGCCGGTGAGTTGGAACTACCGGCGGCTAGCGCCTTGCCGCTCACAGAATCACAGCGTCAAACCGGGACGTTAATGCGAACCCAATTTTCAGAGCAGAGCCTGCTCCAAACGCCAAGTGTCGAGCATCAGGTCGGACTTCAGTTTTGCAAAGGACGCGTGGCGGTAGGCGTCGCCATCGGGATCCGGGGTCTTGCGGCGGATGGCTCGTAGCAGGAGGTTCTTCGGTGTGTGTTCGAGGTCAATGAATTCGAGGATCTGCGTCTTGTAGCCGCGCACTTCAAGCAGCTTGGCACGGAGCGCGTCTGTCGCGAGTGACGCGAACCGGTCACGCAGGATTCCGAAGCCGGTGATTCCCGGCAGCAGGTCTCGGCTCAGCGATTCGTTCAGTTCGTGCTGACAGCAGGGAACGGCGAGGATCGCATCGGACTGCCAGCGAATCGCAGCGGCGATCGCGTCGTCGGTCGCGGTGTCGCAGGCGTGGAGCGACACCGTCAGATGCACGGCTCCCGACGGTTCAAAGCTGGCGGGTTGGAAGGACTCGATCCGCCCGACTTCAAACCGCAGCCCTTCGCACCGCAGCTTCTTCGCGATCTGCGAGCAATCTAGGATCACGTCTTCTTTCAAATCGAGTCCGACGATCGAGACCTTTCGGTTGCGGATCGTCGTCAGCAAGTAATGCAGCGCGAACGTGAGGTAGCTCTTCCCACAGCCGAAATCGACGACGTTCAAGGTTCCTTCGGCGGGCAGGTACTGCAGGATGTCATCGACGAATTCGAGGTAGCGGTTGATCTGGCGAAACTTGTGGTACATCGCCGGTCGAACCTTGCCGTCTGGCAGCATCACGCCGACTTCCGTCAGAAACGGGCAGGGCTTGCCGACGGGAATCAAATAATTTTTCTCGCGGTTGTGATCGGCGACCGGCTGAGGCGCGAGTGACGACGGTGCCCGCTTCACTCTGAGTGGTCCGCGTGGCTTCTTTCGGAGTGTGTAGTCGGCCTCGGACGTGAAGAGGTGGGCGTCACCGAATGTCACACCGAACAGCGACTTCGCCCGCAATCGCAACTGATCGGCGGACAGGTTCTCGTGCGTCTCCTGTGGCCCAACGCGAGCCGACCACTGGTAGGCGGTCTCACCGCTGATCTCGACCGGCCGCACTGTCACCTTGGCCGCGTTCCCTTTCGTCGCCTGCAGCGGTTGGCTCAGGATAAGGCGTTGAAACGTGTTGCCATTCAGGGATTGAGCGAGCAGTGAAACGAGTGAGTCCATCGTGCGGGAGCGTCCAAAAAGAGAACCTGTGATTCGTGAGGGACGGTTTGTACGATGCCGCCCCCTTGATCGAAAGCCCGGAGTCAGGAGTCAGCAACCGATGTCTGAAGGTAGTAGTCCCTCCACAAAACAACCTGAGGGGTTCACAGTGCGTCCCGCGATGGAGACCGATGTCGATGCACTCGGCTCGTTCATTGCGCCGTTTGTCGAACGCGGACGGCTGCTGCCGCGAACTCATGACGAACTCGAAGACCTCACCGTGGACGGGTTCATCGCCGAGTCGAACGGTCAGATCGTGGGCTTCGCCGCGTTGGAGATTTACTCGTCCAAGCTGGCCGAATTGAGAAGCCTTGCCGTCTCACCCGATCAGCAGGGACGTGGCATCGGCAAAGCTTTGGTGACGGCCTGCGTAGAGCGAGCGCGGCAACGCCATGTGTTTGAAGTGATGGCGATCACGTCGTCCGATGAGTTCTTCCAACGCTGCGGCTTCGACTTCACACTGCCCGGCGAAAAGAAGGCCGTCTTCCTGCAAACGCGCGAAGCGTATTAAGGAACTGGAGCGAGATAACTTCCCAATTCGTTGGTGCCATGTCGTCCGGCAGCCTCTACTAAACCGCGTTTAACGCCTCCGTGAGACATCGCAAAAAAGTCTCGATGTCCGCTTCGGTGTTGTAGCCGTGGACGGCCACGCGCAAGCGACCGGCGTGCGACATGATGTGGATGCGGTTGGCCTTCAAGTGCTGGGCGATCTTGTCTGCGGCGGGATGACGAAACGCGAAGATGCCAGCCAGCGCTGAGTCGTCGCGCGGCGCGAGCAGTTCAACGGGGAGCTTGGCCACGCCTTCCAAGCACGCACGCGTCAACGGGCGAGCCACGCGGTCGATGGCTTCCACGCCGACGCCTCGCAGATATTGGAGCGCGGCGCGAATCGCATAGATCGCCGGGAAGTTGGGCATTCCGACCGCAAAGCCCGCCGCACCGGGGCGGCTGACCGCTTGCTCAAACCGGTTCGCTCCAAACGCATCTTCGAGATGAAACCAGCCTCCCGCAGGAACCGTCCATTCGCGGGCGCGCGCCGACGGGACTCCCACGAGTCCCCCGCCGTGACTGGCCAAAATCCATTTGTGCGTGCTGCTAACGATGAGGTCAGCGCCCACCAAATTCAGAGGGATGCGGCCGAGTGCCTGAGTCACATCCACCGCGACCAGCGCGGGAGAATGGTGTCGCACAGTCTCAACAACCGACGGCAAGTGGATCATGTGCCCGTTGTAAAAGCTGACGAGTGAGACCGTGACGAGCCGCGTTTTCGGGGTCAGCAACTTGGCAAGGTCTTCAACGTACAGGACGCCTTCCCGCGCCCGCCACACGCGCACGGTGGCGGGGCAAGTCGGTTGCAACCACGGCGTGATTCCCGCAGGAAAATCGAGATCGTTGATGACGACTTCGTCCCCCTCACGCAATCGCATTGCCAGCGCCGCGAGGTTAAACGCTTCAGAGGAACACGAGCAGATGGCAACCTCGGCCGCTGTCAGTCCATACAACTCCGCGACCAAGGACTTCGTTTCCTCGAGCGCCGCGAAATGCCGCTCGCGGCCGTCCATACCGAGCTGCTTGTCTCGGAAGTACTGCGCGAGAGCCTCGCCCACTTCGACCGGCGGCATCCCTTCGGCGGCCGTGTTCAAATAGACCATCTCATCCAGCATCGGAAACGAACGACGGCGAGACTCTGCAGTGAGCATGATGAGCTTCCTAGCGATTCGTGGGAGTTGCCCGTGCGGTGAAACGACGCAACACTTCATGGGGCGTGAGTGTATCGCTCAACTTAGAGGCCGTAGTCAAACGAATGCGTCGTCCTCACCCGTCCGCCGTCTCATTTTCTGGAGGGCATCTCGCCATGAGCCGCTCGAACACCGGCGGGGCACGTCGCCCCGCCACGACGCAGTCGCACTTGCAAAAGCGGATGCGGAAGAACGCCGTTCTCAAAAACCTGACGACGAAGAGCGAACCGCCAAAGTCCGTGACCAAGCACCATTGAATGTCGCTCAACCGCCGGATGTCGCACGGTGGCTAAGGCGAGCGGCAGAGGAGAGTAGACCGGTCACTCCGTGACCGGAATCTTCGAGTCACGGAGTGACTCGTCTACTTTGGAACAGAGACTTGTTGCCGGTCGCCCAAGTCAGGTCGGTCTTCATTCCGCGCGGCCGCTGTCTACCAGCGGAAGAGACAGGTACCCCAAGTCAGCCCGGCACCGAAACCGCTCATTAAGAGCGTGTCGCCGCGGTTGAGTCGTCCGGCGCTCAAAGCCTCATCGAGCGCGATCGGGATCGAACCGGCGGACGTGTTGCCGTAGGTCTGCAAGTTGTTGTAGAGCTTCTCAGGTGGGATGGCGAGTTGTTCGGCGACGTTGTTGATGATGCGGATGTTGGCTTGATGCAGCACGTACAAGTCCACGTCGCGGGCCGAGAGGCCCGACTTTTGAAGGACGAGTTCCACACTGTCTGTCACCGCCCGCACGGCCCACTTGAAGACGTTGCGTCCGTCCATTTGCAGGTACTGTCGCCCCGCGTCCAAGTCTTCGTGAGTCGTTGGGTTCTTCGAGCCACCCGCTTGCCGATCGAGCATCGGGCCACCACCGCCATCCGAACCGAGCTGGTAGCACATCAATCCCTGATGAGCGTCGCCCTTCGTCAACAAAACGGCTCCAGCGCCGTCACCGAATAGTGGGGCGACCTTCATGTCGAGCGGGTTCACGATGCGGCTGTTGCAGTCACCACCAATGACGAGTGCCATCCGGCTGTTGCCCGTCGCCACGAACTGAGCAGCAGTGGCCAGAGCGTAGACGAACCCCGAGCAGGCGGCATGAACATCCATCGCGGGGGCGTCGATTCCCAAAGCTTGTTGCACGAGATTGGCTGTCGTCGGGCATTGATAGTCGGGAGTGAATGTCCCCACTACGACGAGGTCGATCTCACGAGCCTCAACACCCGCGTTCTTCATCGCGCGGCGAGCGGCTTCAATGCAGAGATGGCTCGTCGCCTGTTCAGGCAACGCATGGCGTCGTGCGAGGATGCCGGTCCGTTGTTCAATCCACGCCGGATCGAAGCCGTAGCGAGATTGAAGGTCGGCGTTCGTGACGGTGTTGTCCGGAACGAACGATCCGGTCGAAAGAACCTGTACTCCCAGAAGCGATCGCGTGCGGCGACTCCAACCGCCGGAAGGTTCCAGCACAGGGTCGCTCGATCCGCTCCACTCAGACGATCCGGTCCGGTTCGATTTCACGGCGGGTGGGGCCTCAATGCCAGTTGTCATGAGACTGCTTGATCGCGAAACAAGACTGTCAATCATCGGAATCGCATCCTCGACCGACTGTGAACAACAGGGCCACGACGAGCGGCCAGCCGGTACATGACTTCACGATCAACGGGAGTCTCAACGGCAAACAACCGGAAGGCTCCCTTACAACGCGGCGGGAGTATATCGGCGGTCTGTTTCGTACACTAGCGCAGTCTCCTGAAGTTGTTGGGCAACTTTGGAGTACCCGACTCCCGCTGTGGAACCAAGTTGGTGGTGGAACCAAGATGAATTTTGAGTGAGGAAGCTTCGATCGTGCCTGTTCATCGCATTCGACTTCTGGGTCCGTGGGAGTTTGCCTGGGAAGGGGTGACTTCGCTGGTTGCTCCCGCTCTCACGATGGGGACCACCGCGATGCCGCGCGATTGGCAGTCGCTCTTCGGCCCCGTGCCGGGAACGGCGTTGATGCGACGACGGTTTCATTGTCCCACGAATCTGGAGCCGCAGGATCGAGTCTGGTTGGTCTGCTCGGGAGTACGCGGCGAGGGAACGATTCTGCTAAATGATTCGGTATTGGTGGAGTTCGCCGCCAACGGCGAAGCCGTGGAATGCGAGCTGACGGCGGTGCTAAAGCCTTTCAACATTGTGGGTATTCGCCTGACGGTCACATCGGTGGGAGTCAGCGATCATCCCGCAGGCTTATTTGAACCGGTGGCTCTCGAAATTCGCAGCGAGTGACGACGTCACGCCGCTCGTCGATTGGCGGCGGCTGTTGCGACGAAGCCGATGCGGGCGACTTGTGATTCCTGTGTCGAGCCACTGCGGCGGGCGATCATGCGCAGCCCGAACGGGAAGACGGAGGCGGTTCGAATTTCGAGATCGGCTCCTTCAAGGTCTTCTGTTTCGATCTCGGGTGAGCCAGCCAACGGTGGGCAGAATGAAACGTGAATCGTGGCCTCGCGTTGTCCTGAGAAGAACGTCACTCGCAACCAGCCTTCGATGACTTCCCCATCGTCGGTCATGCGCCGCGACATCCATTGCGTGATGTCCTCGTCTTCGCGGCCGTCGCTGTCAGTTGAGTCGAACACGACTGGCTCAAACTCAATCGGCTCTGGTTCGAATGAATCGGGGATCGGCGTTTCAACTAAGGTCGGGTATTGAAAATTGTCGTCTGGGCGGTTTTGTCCGGATGCCGGTTTACGGGCCACGGAAGTCACGTCGATCACTGGTGAGCCGATCTCACCTCGTATCTGAGGTTCGACCGTTGCCAATGCGGTCAACCACTGGAACAAAATGACCCCTGCGAGCAGGCCGCTCGTCAGCGGAGCCGCCTGAGTGACGAGTGCGAGGCACCAGAGCGCAGACGCGGCCAACGAAACGCCCAGCGGAACCCAGTGGCTGATTTCGTTCGAGACTGTTCGCCGCGAATGGGCTTGGAATGCGAGCCATGCCAGATGCGATGCCGCAGCTACGGCGATCATCGAGACGACAGCCAACAACGGCGGGAGCGGGGCGACCCATTCACCAGACAAACAACGCGCGATCAGCACCGCGTCCGAGACCAGCAATGCCGACCAGATTCCCACGGCGAGCGATCGCCGGGTGGGAATCAGCGGAAAGCTGCTGCGCGTGTCGCGAGGCGAGTTCAAAGGCAGGCGGCGTTCTGGCATGGAGTCCCTTCCACGCAAAGCGGCAACCGTGACGGATCAAGTTCAGTCACGGTTGCCGAATCGTACCCGAAAAAGAATCGGGGGCCGATGCCCCCGATTCATGATCTCGTCTCTTCCACACCAACCCGCAGCGTGAGCAAGGACGATAAGTCACACTCCCTCATTTTCCCCACACACGTCCTCGCTTACGCGTCGGGTTGGTGTCGGTTGAAAACTCTCACAAGCCCGCAGCCTTCTTGAGATCGGCCGCCTTATTCGTGGCCTCCCACGTGAAGTCGGCCTCGTTACGACCGAAGTGGCCGCCGCTGGCGGTCTTCCTGTAAATAGGCCGTCGCAGGTTGAGGTACTCGATAATCCCCAACGGTGTCAATTTGAAGTGTTCGCGGACGAGGGCCACGATCTTGTCTTCAGGAATCTTGTGGGTGCCATTCGTCGCGACGTGAACGCTGACGGGATCGGCCACGCCAATCGCGTAAGCCAGTTGCAACTCGCACTCGTCAGCCAGTCCCGCCGCAACGATGTTCTTCGCGACGTGACGCGCCATGTACGCGGCCGAACGATCCACCTTCGTGGGGTCTTTCCCGCTGAAGGCGCCGCCGCCATGACGGCCCCAGCCGCCGTAAGTATCGACGATGATCTTGCGACCCGTCAGTCCGGTGTCGCCGTGAGGCCCACCGACGACAAAGTTGCCAGTCGGATTGATGTGGTACTTGGTCTTGTCCGAGAGCAAGTTCGCGGGGATCGACTTCTTCACGACGTTCTCAATCACGAAGTCTGAGATGTCGGCTTGCGAGACCTTGTCGTCATGCTGCGTCGAAACGACGACTGCTGAAATTCCAACCGGCTTGTTCTTCGAGTCGTATTCGACCGTGACCTGACTCTTGGCGTCAGGTCGCAGCCAACCGACTTGCAACTGTTGGCGAGCCTCGGTCAGGCGGTTGATGATCCGATGCGAGAGGGCAATCGGCAGAGGCATCAGTTCCGGAGTCTGATTGCACGCATAGCCGAACATCAAACCCTGATCGCCAGCTCCTTCGCGATCAACACCCATCGCGATGTCTGGGCTTTGACTGTGAATGGCCACGAGAACCTTGCAGGTCTCGTGATGGAAGCCCACGTCGTCAAAGGTGTAGCCGATGTCTCGCACGACATCGCGAGCGACCTGAACGTAGTCGAGCTTGCCCTTGGTGGTGATTTCGCCCGACAGCACAACCAAGTCAGTCGTACACAGCGTCTCGCAGGCGACTCGCGAACGAGGATCTTGAGCCAGCAGGGCATCCAGTACCCCATCGGAGATTTGGTCAGCCACCTTGTCGGGGTGACCCATGCTGACGGACTCGCTGGTGAAGAAATGGTTCGACATCTGACAAAACCCTCCGTGAAGCTCGCGTCGTTCCAGTGAGTCGATCAATCGAAAAAGGGCTGCCAGCCGGAACGGTTCGCCGGGCACCTTCGCAACGGGGCGGGATTCTAGGCATCTCACCAGTTGGTCTCAACCAGTGGTCAGAGATTGTCCGCACTACACAACCATTTGATTGGCACCGAGCAGCACAGTGTTCGTCGGGTCGATCTCTGTGGATGTTGTGAATGTCGTGGGCGGTTTGTGTCTCCTTGACCACGCTGCCTGTTGGCATGAGAAGCGGCATTCCAGCCGTGCTGCCGGCCATGTTTGCGATGCGCCGTCATCCGACGTGGAGGGCCGGTGAACGCAATCCACTAACCCTAGCCATACCACCCCCGTTTCCGCAGCCATCTTTCGCAACCCATATTTGCCACAGTACCCACAACCGCTACAATCGCTACAATCGTCATAATCGCCACGAGGCGACTATTCGGCGATGATCGGGCGCCGGTGGTCGGTGCTTGAGGGATTCCGTGTAGGAAGCGAGGCACAACATGCGAGCAGTGAAGGAATTGTGGCAGGATGAGTGTGGATTGATCTTGTCGGCGGAGGCCGTCACGGTCGGGACGTTGGGGGTTTTGGGAGCGGTCGTCGGCCTGAATACCGCTTCGACGGCTGTGAACGAAGAGCTGAAGGATTTCGCTTATGCGATCCGCAGCCTCGACCAAAGCTTTGGGTTTGCCGGTCGGGAGTCTTGCAAAGCTTGGTCGGCAGGATCGTCGTTCCGGCAACAGGACGTGCAGGTTTCTCTGAACGATCTGTGCGCCAACGGCGCGGCGGACGTGAAGGCGATTCAGGACCATGTGGAATCGCACAAAAAGGAGACGTTGCCGATGACTCCGCTTCCACAGAGCGATGCTGGCCAGACGGTCCCTATCGCACCGAACAAGATCGGTGTTCCCTCCTTGAGTGGCGACAAGGCCAAGTCCGACGATCTGAAGTCGGACGCGAAGCCGAAGCCCGTTAAGAAGTCGCCGAAGAAGCAAGACCAGGACGAGTCCGACAACGACGACTGAGTGGTCTCGACCCGGTTTTGATTCGCCTCTAGCATCCGCCTGACATCGCAGCCAACCGTCCCGAGTTCGTGCCCTCGGGGCGGTTGGCTCGTTTCAATCTCGGGTGTGGTGGGAGGCGGAGCGCGTTGCACCGCTTGAGCCACGCGTCCCGTCTCTCGCATGGATGCCGCAGCTCATGGAATCGACTCTCCATCGCCAGTTGAAGGAGCTATACGGTGGCCCCTCGGGTGAGCAGGAAGTGCGCGTCGGCGACTTCTGGATTGATGCCGTCGTGCGAGGCCGTTTGATTGAGATTCAACGCGCGTCGCTATCGGGTATTCGAGTGAAAGTCGCCAAGCTGCTGGAGTCGCATCGTGTGACGATCGTTAAGCCGTTGGCCGCGCGGACGTACATCGTGCGACGCGACAAACCGGGCGGCGAAATTATCAGTGCCAGATACAGCCCGCTGCGGCGTTCGATTCTGAATGTCTTCGATGAACTGGTTCATTTCGGCGACGTATTCCCGCACCCGAAGCTCACGTTTGAGATCGTGATGATCGAGCAGGAAGAGTCGCGCATTTCACGGCGCAAGAAGCGATTCAACGGACCGGACTTCGCGGTCGAAGACCGCTCGTTGAAGGCGGTACTCACGAAGCACACGTTCCGCAATGTGAAGGACTTCGCGGCGCTCTTGCCATCGACGTTGGAGTCACCGTTTTCGTCGGCCGACCTAGCGACACAGGCCAAGATTCCACGATGGCTCGCGCAGAAGATGGCGTACTTCCTGCGCAAGGTCGGGGCGATCGATGTCGTCGGCAAGGCGAAGAACTCGATGCTCTACGCGGCACCTCCACGACGGCGGCGAGTCGCCGCGTAAAACGGCCGATAACCTCGTGCGGTCAGCACAGTCCTGTTTAACCGACGCTGCATCCATCAATCTCGACCGCTCGGGGCCTTCGATGTCCTCACGTTCGCCAAGTCCTCAGGCGGCGCGCGTCAGGCACAGTTCGGAATGAACCCCTTCGATTTGCGGGGCGTCGATGGCGGTCAGTTCTTCCGCGTAGCCGACGAGCAGGGCGAAGTCGCATAGGCGATTGATGCGGCGCGGCAGGCCACCGGACAGCTCGTGAATTGCGATGAGAGCCGCTTCGCTGAAGATTGGCACCGTCGCACCGGCCGCTTGCAAGCGGTGACGGACGTAGCTGGCGGTCTCAACTGAGCAGAAGGCTTGCAGGACGCAGGGCATGGCGACGCGATCGTCCAATTGCGGCAGTCGTTGCACCACGCCGACGAGTTCCGGCTGACCCGCGAGAATCAGCGTGAAGTCGGTCCCCTCGCACTGCTGAAAGTTCAGCAGCAGTTGCAGAGATTGGAGGACGCTGCGGTCGGCAATTGCATGCGCATCGTCGATGACAATGACGGGCGGTCGCCCGCTTGAGGTGAGCATTCGCAACACGGCTTCGAGTCGTTGGAGAACGAGGTCCATCGACTCCGTCGGTGCAGCGACACTTTCCCCCGAGAGCTTGTGGGCGATGTAGCTCAGCAATTCGACGGATGACATTTGCGGATAGACGACCATCGCCACGGGAGAGGTTGTGGCACTGGACTCGGGCAACACCGCTTCGAGCAACCGCGACTTTCCTGAGCCGCTGGCTCCAACGAGCAGCCCCAAACCGCGCCGATGGTCGATCAAGTAACGCAGCTTGAGCAGTGCACTGTGGTGTGACCTGCTGGCAAAGAAGGATGCCGGATTTCGATCATGACTGAAGGGAGCTCGTTGAAGTCGCCAGTGCCGTTCGTACATGACCTGCCTCGATTTCGTACCCGCGTTCACACATGTCAGTTCGCTGACACCAACCCGCAGCGTGAACGAGGAATGGAATTCAGATCCTCGCTCACGCTGCGGGTAAGTGTGAAATTCGCCATCCTCAGTCATCTACGAAAGATCACCGTCTATCGAATTGCGGGGCCATCGACCTCAGCCTGCGAGACTCGCGCTGGCAGCGAAATTCTGGGGGGGGCTTCCTCTGCGACCTCGATCGTACCGCTCAACCAAGCTCCCGAATTCGCTGCGGGGATCGAGCCTCGTCCCGCCGGATCGCGTTCGTAGCGTGCGGATTGAAAGCTCGGGAGCGAGGAGAGCGGGGGCGGCTCAAAGGAATTCGCGGAGGCGGGTGAGGGCAATTGCGGCGCGTGCTCGACGAGGAATGTTGCGGGGCGTTGTCGCGACAGTGAGTCACCCAACCGGGATGGAGGCAACTCGTCCGTCGATTCACTCTGACCGAGTGACGGCGATTCAAGATCGAAGTCTTCGAGGTCCGCCAATCCAGCGTCATCACGCTCAGCCGACTGTTGGACCACAACGCGGTAGGCCCCCCAGCCCACGGTCAAGGCCACAGCGACCAACACCAACGCGACGAACGCGGGCTTCGCGAACCACGGCATTGTCACCTTCCTACCTCGCGACGAAGACTTCGAGGAACGGGGCCTGACGGGCAATACCGACATCGAGATCGCATTCGATTCTTCGGACGACGAGGGCATCTCAATAGAAGCGGGGCGTGAAGGGTCATGCATGTCAGCGTCCTGCCTTGTAACGAGCCTCCTTACGCGAAGCCTCCACCTTCGGCACAGCGTTCCCGCGTCGAAGCGTGTTGATACCTATCGACTGCACCGCACAACCACCTTGAGCGGTTCTGCCGAATGCAGCGATCAGGCAGACCTTGCGGAGTCAGATCGAACGGGTGGTCGAGACACCGCGCGGCAATGATGAGAGACGTGGCGAGCCGGGTGGCGTCAGCCCCGGACTCTTCGCTCATGAAGTCCGGAGGCTGACGCCGCCCGGCTCACCAGGAAAGCTTCGTTAGGCGACCGGCAAGAGAAAGTAGCCCCGACACTCCGTGGCAGGAACGGTTCGTGTCACGTCTACTATGGGTAAATCAAGTCTTGCCGCGCGCCTTACCTGCCGCGCGAGTTAACTGCGCTGATTCACGCCGCTCGACGAATCTGTTGCTCAGCCCGGGACTGATGACAGATTTGCGCGAGGCAACTGGCGACGCGATCCTGGTCCGCGACCGGCAGCTCGGGATAGCTTGGCAGTGCGAGGATGTCGCGCGAGGCAGCCTCCGCTTCGGGGAACTGGCCGGGACGATAGCCGAGGTGCTTGAAGCACGTTTGCAGGTGCAGCGGCTTCGGGTAGTAGACCGCGCAACCAATTTGGTTCGCCTTGAGCTGCTGCATCACATGATCGCGTTGCCCGTTGAGAACTCGGACACAGTACTGGTTGAAAACGTGTCGTCGTTCGGGCTGAATCTTGGGCAACTTGATCGTGTCCAAAATACCAGACTGTCGGAACAGTTCACCGTAGCGCTGAGCGTTGTGTTGCCGAGCGGCGGTCCATTCATCGAGCCGTCTCAGCTTCAATCGCAACACGGCCGCTTGCAGTGAGTCGAGCCGACTATTCATCCCCAGATCGAGATGTTCGTACTGACCAACATCACCGTGAACTCGCAACCGCCTGAGCTTTCCAACCAATTCGGGATCGTCGGTGGTCATCATGCCACCATCGCCCGCACCGCCGAGATTCTTCGTCGGGAAGAAGCTGAAGCAGCCGACGTTGCCGAGGACTCCTGCGCGGCGACCTTGGTATTCGGAACCGATCGCCTGGCAAGCGTCTTCAACGATCTTCAGCCCATACTTTTGAGCCAACCGGAAGATCGGCTCCATGTCGCAACACTGACCGAACAGATGCACCGGCATGATCGCCTTGGTGTGCGGCGTGATCGCTTCTTCGATGGCTTGAACATCGAGGTTGAAGCTTTCCGGATCGATATCGACGAAGACGGGAGTGGCTCCCGCACGACAGATCGAACTGGCCGTAGCGAAGAACGAAAACGGAGACGTGATGACCTCGTCCCCCTCGCCAATGCCCAACGCTTGCAGCGCGATGATGAGCGCGTCGGTGCCGGAATTGCAGCCGATGGCAAACCGCGCGTCGCAGTACGTCGCGATCTCGTCTTCGAGGCCGACGACTTCATCGCCGAGGATGAACTTCTGCTCGGTGAAGACTTTTTCCACGGTGGCCATCACTTCGGCAGACATTGCGCGAAATTGTGGAACCAAGTCGATGAACGGAACAGGGCGATCCGTTTGGGGGGCTCTGATTGTTGCAGCCCGTTCTTCAGTGGCAGCTAAAGACAGTGTGAACGTCATCTGCGATTCCTTTCGCATCCGAGCGTGTTCGGAAGGTCATCAGGGAGGAAACTCTCAACGCCCTGCTTGTGTCGGCAAAATCCCTACGACCAGTACAGTCATTTCCTCGCTCCGAACAAAGCTGAGGGGGAATTTCACATCAACGGGAAGGGGTTCCCAAGCGGCGCGGGAATCTAGAAGGGGTGTCCAGTACTGTCAAGATGGGGTCTCGGCAGCGCATGGCCATCGCCTGACTTGGTCGGCGTAGCCTGTAGGGCGGGTCCAGCGGCGCTTCGTCGCGCCAGCTCACCAAGATTTCTAAACGTTCCCCAAGGTGCGACCTCGCTCGAAGCGAACTGGTCTCACCCGACGATTAAAAAAAAGGGCTGGGCCAGTCGGAAGCGAAGTTTCTCAAGACGTGAAATGACCTCAAGCACGAGTTAGGCTGGCGGGGATGGCGACTTTTTGGACTGAACACCCTTCACGATCGAGAGAATTCCCGCGATGACCAGCAATACGCCGAAGCCCACTCCTGTCCAAACTCCCGCTTGATACGCAGCACCTTGTGTGGCGGCAGCATCCATTCCAGGCACACCTGGAACTAGAAATTTGTAAATGCCTCCACCAGACACGGCCAATCCAAACAACGCGACCACGACTCCCAATCCAATGTCCTTACCGGACTTGTCACTCATATCGACGACTTCACCATCTTCTCCGACCACGATTTTCGCGACGTATTTGTACTCCTTCCGCTTGTCGACCATCTCCAAGCGGTTCTTATTGAAGTACGTGAACTGCCCGTTGATGCGCATGTTGAACATGGCGATGAAGCCGACGGGGAGGCACATCACCAGCAGGATGATGGCCGGAGCGATGAGCGGCTTCAAATCGACATCCAAAATCTGGCCGATCGTGCTCGGGTCGGCCTGCGGCGGAGCATTCTTTCCCTTGGGTGCGCTCGCCGCCGCCGCGCGGGTCCGTTCTGTTGTCGCGTTCGCTTCCATCGTGTTCACGATGTTGACGATGTCATTGCCCCAGACGGCTCCCACAGCGGCAGCGGCACCGGTCAGCGGCAACGTCGTCAGGAACAGCCACATCAACCAGACGCTGAGCGGCTTGATCGACTTGAGCCACAGCGGAACGATCTTCCAGACCATCCAACCGGGAGTTGAAACGGGCATCGACATATGAGACATCGTGACCGGTAGCAGCCACACCACGGGGATCAAACCGATCCCGGCGCAGACCCCCATCACCCACGGCGGGCTACCAGCAAAGTTCACTAAGTAAATGCCGACGCCGAGCGGCACGATCATCACGGGGAGTGCCACAGCGACCATCCAGACCAGGAACATGATTCCCATCGCACTGGCGAGGAAGAAATCGAAGTTGATCCGCTTGAACTTGTCCTTCCGTTCGAGCGTCAGTTGGATCACCTCAATGTCCAGCAGCCACATCCAGCCGGGAATGACCATGAACGCGACGGTGAAGCAAAGCGCGAAGAACGCACGCGGCGGGACTTGAGACAAGTACAAATACGCGAGGGCGCACAACATCGAGATCAACAGACAGACCGCCACGTAGGCCGCCGTTCGCCACGCCAAGTTCATGTTCTTCAGCACGAATTTCCACGAACTCTTGGCCAAGCCGGGATAGAAGTCGGCCGGATCGGGGCCGCGCATCGCTTTCTTCGTGGCCTTCTTCCCTTGGCCCCCGGTCTCGGCGTCAAAGCCGCACTTGGGACACTCAGTGTCTTCTTCATCCTGGTACTTCATGTCGAAGCCGCACTTGTTACAGATGCGGGCGTTCGTGTCCTCGGCGCGACTCAAGTCGAACGACGCGAGAGCATCTTCCGAATCGGCGGGCTTCGTCGGCTTGGCGGGCTTCTTCTTGACCTTATCGCCGCCCCCTTTGCCCGGCACTTTCACTCCGACGGAACTGCTGTCTTCATCAGGAACCGCAATCCGCTGTTGGCAACCGGGACACTTCACAGCCTTGCCGCGCGCGGTGTCGGGAACAGTCAACACTTTGTCGCAGCTCGTGCAGCGAACTTTGACGGGCATGGAGCTTGCCTTCCACGAAGAGAAGCCGCGCCGGGCTAAAATTGAAACCACACCGTCAGGGACAACGGCGTTCAATCCACAGACCAGAAACGCGGCGGAAGTACGATGAAATGGGGGGGTACCAAGAGGGCGGCAGTCTACGGGCGGACAAGCAATTCTCGCAACGCAGACAGATCGAACTCTGCTCTCGAAGTGAAGGAGAAAAAGTGTCCGACAAGGCCTGTTGTTGTGGGACGCAGTGATGTTTGGTGCAGGTTGCAGTCGCACGACGTCGAGGGTGGCGTTGCCGGTGATGCGTTCGCCACACGCCGATCAAAGTAGCCGAGTCACTCCGTGACTCGAAGCGTTCCGGTCACGGAGTGACCCGTCTACGTTGCCATCACTTCCCCAGCAACCCCGCCTTCTCCGCGTCGTTCTTCCAGCCGAAGGTCCCGGCGAATTCGGCGGGGGTGTCGGTGCGTTGGGAGCCGTCGGGGGAGCATGGCGACGTAGACGATTTGGTCTTCGACGCCGGGGCTGCCGCGGTAGTGGCCCCCAAAGAAAACAACACAGGGCCGAGGCAGAGCCAGTGGTCGCCGGTCAGCCACGGGAACAGCATCCCCAACCGGCGGTTTGTCTCCACGTCGAACCCGACCGTGCCGTAGCCCGGCTCCCAACCCAGGCAGCGGCCGCTGTCGGGATGCTACTGCGCGGTCTGGCCCAGCCATTGGCCGCGCAGGCGGCGGTTCTGAGCGTCTCGGCCGCGAACGAACGCCCAACCGTAGCCTTCCCGCGCGAGCGATAACGGGATTGGAAAGAAGAGATGCGAGTTCAGTCCCAAAGATATTTCTCTTCGTAGTCGATCTCGTGCCGACGGAGCAGTTCCACGAACTCCTCTTGAAAAGTCTTTGTCGTGTGATGCTCACGTTGCGTTTGGATGTACTCGATCACTCCAGGGATGTTCGACTTGCTGACCGTGAATGCTCCATAGCCGTCTTGCCACGCGAAGGGACGCAGGTTTGAAAACGTGTCGTGAATCCATTTGGAGGAGCCACCTTTGATCAGCTGCGCGGCTTTGGCAGGTGCCATCGTCGGCGGTGCTCCGAGCAGCAGGTGGACGTGGTCTTCAATCCCGCCGATGCACAGCGCCTTCATGTCGTTGTCACGAGCGATCCCGCCGAGGTAAGCCCAGATCCGCGTCTCGATTTCCGGAGTGATCCAGCGCTCGCGACGTTTGGTACTGAAGACGACGTGGTAATGCAGAGCCGTGTACGTGTTGGCCATTCGAGCGTTCCCCAAGAGATTGGACGTGAAAAACAGTCGAGACAACCAGCATGGTCGCGTACCGACGCGGACGTATTTTGTCGCGGAGCGACGATTGATGGTAGCCGTGGGTTTCAACCCACGGTTCGGTTGCCCCACGAATGGTTCGTCGCGGAGCGACGATTGAATCGGCGGGGCGATGACGCGATTTCAATCGGTGGCGAGATGGCATGGCGATGGTTCAATCGTCGCTCCGCGACGAACTTGTTTGGTTTGGCGTGATTGGCGACCGTGGGTTGAAACCCACGGCTACCGTCGAGCGGTCGCTCCGCGACCAAATCAACCGCATTCTGGCGAACGCGGCGACGGCTTCGGCTACTTCCCTAACAACTCCGCTTTCTCTGGGTCGTTCTTCCAACCGAACTGCGCCGCGAATTCGGCGGGGCTGTAGGTACGTTGGGAGCCATCGGGGAGCATGGCGACGTAGACGATTTGGTCTTCGACGCCGGGGCTGCCGCGGTAGTGGCCGGTGGGGCCGAGGCAGAGCCAGTGGTCGCCGGTCAGCCACGGGAAGAGCAGGCCCAGCCGGCGGTTCGTCTCCACGTCGAACCCGACCGTGCCGTAGCTCGGCTCCCAACCCAGGAAGCGGCGGCTGTCGGGATGCCACTGCGCGGTCCGGCCCAGGTGTTGGCCGAGCAGGCGGCGGTCCTGAGCGTCTCGGCCGCGGACGAACGTCCAACCGGCACCTTCCCGCGCGAGCAGCCGCTGGCCGTCGGGGGACGTGTTGAGGAAATCCACGGCGTTGCCATTGATGAAATTCTCCAGCGGACCGAACGTGCCGGTCTCCATGTCGAGCGGCACGATGTTGCTCGTGAGTGCGATCCACAGCCGCCGGCTGTCGGTGGTCCACGCTAATTCGTTATCGCGGAAATATTCAATCGCTTCCGGGAACTGGTCGTAGGTGGCGACGAGTTTTCCCGCGAGGGGATCCCAGCGGCGGACGGTTTGGTCCTCGGCGGCCGAGGCGAGGCGGGTGCCGTCGGGGGACCAAGCGAGGCTCCAGATCGTCCCCGTGTGTCCGGCGAGTTCGTGCTCGATCTTCCCGGTGGCGACGTTCCACACGCGGACCAGCTTGTCGGTCGCCCCGGTCGCCAGCCATTGCCCATCGGGCGACCATTCCACGCTCGTCAAGCCCGCTTTGTCGTGCGAAAGCTCATGCGTCTGCTTGCCACTTTGAAGATCGACCATCCGAGTGATCGAATCTGCGCGGCCGAAATTGCCGACGACCAGAGTTGAACCATCAGGTGATGCAGACGCCCTCGCGAAGTTTGTTGGCAGAGTTAATGCAAGCTGCCGAGTGTGTTTCCCCGTCACCGCGTCGAACACATCAAGTCGTCCCCGATTTGGAATCGAAAAAACATCGCGGCCATTCGGAGCGAGCGTGGTCGCGTTGTTGCTGCCCACTCCACCGCGTTGCTTCCCTTCGCGGAGCTTCTGGCCGGTGGACGTGTCGTAGAAAACTAGCCTGCCGTGGTTTTCAACGACGGATTGCTTGCCCTCGTCGAAGACAGCGCCGGGAGCGGCATCAATCTTCGTGAGTTGCTCACCGGTTGTGGCGTCGAAAATGCCGCTTGGTGAACCATCCTGTCCTACGATGAGTCGCTTGCTGTCGGGCATCCAAGCGATTGGCCAAGCCTTGGTTCCTAGCGTCATCGTGACCCCCAACGTCTTCGCGTCACGGATTGCAACCTTGGCTTCAGCATCGCGGCTGGCAATCCACGCGCCATCGGGTGACCAAATGACGTTTGTGAGTGGACACTCGACGTCTTCCAGCACCTTGAGCGTGGCCACGTCCCAGATCCTCAGGCGACTCGGCTTTCCACTATCACCATCCGTCGCCGATGACGCGAGCTTTGTGCTGTCGGGGGACCATGCCAAACCTCGGCCACGTTGCACATCGGCTGGTAAGCGCATTCGCCCCGTCGCCAGATCGAAGATAAAGAACGGCGTCTTGTATTGGTCCTCGGTGCTCACGGCCAATTGTTTGCCGTCTGGAGAAAACTTCAGTCCGCGTGTGTGGTGGATGGGACTCAGAATCAAAGCGTGGAGCGCACCGGTGGCGACATCCCAGATTCGGACTGTGCAACCCATCGTCCCCTTGTAACTGCTCGGTACATCTCCCGAGGCAAGCCATTGGCCATCGGGGGAGAAGTGGAGCGAGGTCACTGAATTCTCGTGGCCAAGCAATGCACGTTGGTAGTTGCCATCGCGGTCCCAGAGGCTAATTTTTCCGAAGCCATTGGCGGTCGCGATGACGTCGCCCTTGGGACTCACGGCGATGGCGTTTGATGCGCCGTGTGAGCTGGCGAGTTCGAGGGACCAGCTTTGCAGGCCGGGGATTTTTTCGGGGCGCGGGACCAGCGCGTGGACGCTCAGCGGCTGGCCCGCACGCAGCACCAGCGGACGGTCGAGCGGACCCGGCAGCGGCTCGCCATCAAATTGCTTCAGCACGCGGAAGCCGTTGTCGTAAATAATTCCGACATTCTGATCAGAGATGTCAGTGTGAGTGATATTACGTGGATGAGCCCAAGAATAACCAATTTTGCTTTGAGAACCACCGCCAACAGGATCATTGGTTGGCAAATACGGCGCGACTGCGGGTGTCAAACAGTCATGCAGACATTCCCAGACGTTTCCGAGTGTGTCGTGGAGTCCGAAGGGATTGGGCTTTTTCTGGGCGACGAGATGCAGCGGGCTGGCTTGGGGGTTGGGGTCGAGGAATTCCTTCGTCCAGGCGTAGTCGGCGAGGTCGCCGGGTTCGGGACCGACGACGTGCTTGTGAACGCTCCCCGCCCGGCAAGCGTGAACCCATTCCGCCTCGGTGGGGAGGCGGTAGATCACCGTAGGACGGTTTTCCAAACCGTCCTTCCTGTCTTCCTTCTTGTCCTTCTTTTCGTCTTCCTTCTTGTCCGGAGCGTTGCGGACGGACGGTTTGGAAAACCGTCCTACGGGGTCGGTCAGCCACGCGCAGAACGCTTCGGCGTCGCGGGGGGTGACTTGCGTGACGGGCTCGTTCGGAGCGGGTTTCCAGCCCTTGAACTTACCCACATTCTTACAAGGTTTTCCGGTGTCTGTTCGCGGTAGTTGTTGCGTCTGACTCGTTAGGGGGCTTGGGGTTGCGTGTGTTGAGTGGGTTCTTGTCGTAGTGAGGCATGTCGGTTGCATAGCAGGTTGG
>CAMAYU010000074.1 GCA_945862235.1 Schlesneria paludicola DSM 18645 | reverse complement strand
ATCCAAGGCGAGCGGCTGTTGTCCGCCTATCTCACGACTCAAGGCGTCAAGCTGTGGGTCATCACCGAAGCTGATCGCTCCTCGACTTGCCTGCTGCTCCCCGAAGAATACTGATCCCTGCACATCGTCGTTCTCCTCGGACACCCGCTTGTGGGGTGTGCTGAACACTTCCCTCAAGCAACAGGAGAACGACGATGCCGTACACGATCAATGCCTTCAATCACGACGAATGGGAACGCCACGGACTCGCTGATTTCGGCGACTTCGCCGACCAGATCAGTGAATGCAACATGGGCGAGGACGCATTCAGCGGCTTTGGCGAGTGGGTCTTCGTGCCAGACGAGCCGCTGCCCAATGGCGACCGTGTGATCTACTTCGGTTCGTGGGGCAACGACAACTCCCCCGGAGCCAGCACGTACACGAATGCCGAAATCTTCGACGCTCTCGATCCCGATCAACTCATCGAATTCTCGAAGCGGGTGGACCACTGGGAGAGCCAGACTGAGTACGTCGAAACTGACGACGATTACGACTCCGATGGTGAATTGGCCGAGGACCAGATTCTCGCTCAACAGGAGTTAGAAGATTTCGAGCAGGCTGACGAGTATTTCGGCGACTACGGCGACGGGGACTTCTGATCGCCGAGGATCGAGCAAGACACCCACTTGTTGGATGTAACCAACAACATCCAACAAGTGGAGAACTGAATCATGGGATGGCTTTTCAAGGCCGGAAGCACACGTCGAGACCTGATCGCTGAAAACACCAAGGGCTGGGAGCGGACCAAGGAAGATTCCACCGTCATCAAATCGGTGTGCCTCGCCCACTGCTATCGAGGCGGTGTTTTCAGCGGCGTTCTCTGGAGCGTCTGGGAACGCACCTTCATCAAGGACGGGCAGCAGATCGAACAGCCGCAACGATGGATTGTCTGCGACCTGCTGCGATACGTGGATGGTGAGTGGGGATACAAGGACATGGAAGAATCCATGCACCCTTACTTCTATTCCTGTCCGCTTGGCTATCTCGACATGGTGCCCATCGAACAATTCGGTGGTCATGCCGAATGGCGGAATCTGGTCCGCCAGCACCACGCCCGAAGCACAGAGAAACGCCGTGCTCGGAAGGCCGCTCGACAACGGTGATGTCCAGTGTTCTGAGACACCCGCTTGTTCAATGTGAGGCAAATCAACCCTTTGACCGAGGAGAATCGCATGTCCGATCCAACTGAAGCCGTCCGTCGTGAACTCGTGGCTGAAATTAACCTCGTGCCCGGCAGTCGTGAGGCACTCGAAGCCCAGCATGGGCAGGTGTGGAGCACTGACGAAATGAGCGAGGAGTTTGAGGCAATCGGGTTCATGGCCCCATTGATTGTGGTGCGTCGTCGCTCAGATGGTCGCAAGGGCAGTTTGTTCTTTCAGCACAGCCCCCGCTTCTACTTCAATTTTCAGCCCCATTGACGGTGGTGGTGTGGTCGGGGAGCCGTGGCGTTGCTGCGGCTCCCTTTCTCGTTTCGAGACACCCGCTTGACTCACACAGGAGAACAACATGCCCATATTCGAGATCGAGCAATACGAAATCTGTGTGACCACGTACCGTGTTGAAGCGTCGAGCGAAGCCGAAGCCATCGCCAAGCTGTTCGATGGCGGTGCCGACGCCGTGGACAACAGCCACGAGCACATCGAGGTGGCCGAAGATTGCGGCCTGCCTGCCGACGAACATCAAGAGCTTGCCGCAGAGCTTCGGATTCTTGGCGTGCCGGTCGATGAAATCATTCCGTCGATCCGTTCGGTCGAGCAGATCGAGTGAGAAGCCGAGGTGAGAGGTCGTGAAGTTTCTTCGGAAACGGTTGAAGACGTTGCAAGAACTTCAATCAAAGAACTTTTCAGCGACCCTCCCGGTGGCCGTTCCCCAGAACCCCCTCGCCATCAACTACGTTGACCACCTTTTTGTTATCGAACAACTTTTTCCTCACACGCCGGGGGGCTGAAGATTCTGTGGAAAAAGGGACTCCCAAAAATACGCCGCCCAAAATTCTGTTGGGGGCCTATCTCCAAAAAACACTTGGCTCATCCAGATGATGCTTCGTCAGTCAGAACTCGGTGTTGCATCTTCTGGGTACTCATTCCCATCTCCATCCAACATCGGCTTGTACGGCTCCCACCCTTGCCACTCGTGGTATTGCCGCATTGCGTCGTTCCACGAAGGAGCCTCAAACAGCTTGATGAGTTGGATGTTTGGTTCCATGTTCCGGTCATGTGTCGGAAGTTGCGTCCCTGCGATAAGAGTGTCGGCGACACCATTAACTCCCCACGCTGAATAGATCATGTTTCCACGCTTTCCCAACCGTCACTCCGTCACCACGGCATCCACTTCGATCTCGACCAGATGGTCGGTGTTCACCAAACGGCTGACCTCAACCATTGTGGCTGCTGGATTGATTCCAGCGAAGACCTCGCCGTGAGCACGTCCAATCTCTTCCCATCGGCTGATGTCCGTCACGAACATGCGGGTGCGTGCGACATCAGTCAGTCTCGCTCCGACCTCTGCCAATGCAGTCTCGATCTTGCGAAGGATGAAGACAGTCTGTTGGTACGCATCTCCCACTGCGACGGTGGTGCCATCGCTGTTGGAAGCCGTCGTGCCAGAGACGTAGACATGTGGGCCGATCCGCACGGCACGGGAGTAGGCCACGACCTTCTCCCAAGGCGTGCCAGTTGAAACCGTTTGTCGTTGCATCGTCTCGCCTTCTATTGTGGTGGAATCACATGTCTGTATCTTCGCCAAAAAATTCCAGTGCGGAAGACCGAACTACCGGATGATCGCTCGTCGTTGCCGCTCTGATGCTGGGCAGGAACTCCGTCCGACTCGGATCGAGCTTCACAATCGTCGTCGCCGCCAACAGCCTGATGTATTCATTCGGTGACTGAAGCCAAAGCTCAATCTGCGGAATCCCCGCTGCTGCCAGCGTCCCGAAGTCTCCAAGGGCGAGGATTACTGATGTCACGATGAGCCAATCCTCGTCTGCCATGCGTTCGATCAAGGCTGGCACCGCCACGTCAGATCGAGGTCTGGCGGCGGCGAGCAACTTTACGGCCAGATGCCGAACATCTGGATTGCCATCGGAAAGGCACCGGATCAGGCCGGGGATGAGGTCGTCACCAAACCGTTCAAGATCTTTATGAGCATCGCAGGATTGTTCCCACTGCTCTTGTTCATTCATCCTGATGAATCGGCACAGTTCGTCACGAATGCTGGGCATGACTGTTCTCCATACGGCAAGCTGGTTCAACGGGTGTCTCAATCAGCGTCATCCATTGCCCCATCGCTGATGATATGCCGTACTGTCGCCGTTTCGGCCATAGCCACATTGCCAGCACACGTCGATTTGCTTTTCGACCCTCGACCCACAAACGGGGCACTGGTATCTCCAGTCCGCTGGGGGCACGAAGTCGGTGTACTCCGGCTCCGCCAATCCTGTCTCCCGCTCGATGGGAGTGGCCGTGTTGATCGGCCAGCCAATCGAGTCCCAATACGGACGACCTCCCATTCTCTTCCATTTCTGGAAATTTGGGTCGTTGTTGAGCAGCACCTTACTCCCGCCAGTCACGACGACCCAGCCGACGACGTTGAATAACACCGTCAACACCAGCGAGACGCCGACCACAGCCCGGAACGGAAACATGTTCGTGCCGCTCAACACGTTCCAGAATATCGAGACCAAGAATGTGATCACGAAAATCGTCATGAAGTAGCGAAGCAACAGGACGAATACGGACGGACGATTAGTCATGGGGAAACTCCTTTATCGGCTTGATGCGACTCCAGTCGATCCAAGGCAAAACCAACGCATCGCCGGGACCGTTGCCATGTTCGGTCGTGTCGAGAAACAAACGTGAACCACGAGAGAGGTACTCGGCGACATCAGCCAAAGGCACTGGCCCTGCGTGGCTGAGTACCTCGACATACAGCGGAACGACGAACCGTTGAGGCTCCACCCCCTTGAAGTTCTTCTTGAGGATCGCTTGTGCCTCAATGGCGGCATCGTTGTGCCGAGCAAACAACGCCGCACCTTGAGAGTCGAACCGTTCACCGGTCCATACTCGGTCTTGCTGATCTTCGATCACGTACCGCTGGAACTCCTCGCTGCCGATCTGCACGACATACAGAATCGGGAGTTGCTTCTTCGCCATGTGCTCGCTCCTTGAAAAGAAAAACTGGACTGACCCTACAAGCGGGTGTCCAGATTTCAGCCGAGGGGAGCGTGCGAGCAACAAGGCGATGACTTTCCATAGCCGCTCAAGGATGGCTACGGAAATCATCAGATTGATCAGGGCCGGGAAAGGCGAAGTTGCGAAGTGCCGAAGATTCCAAAACAATCAGATCACTTGGGCGTCACGTTGATCGTCTGCTTCTTGCTGAATCGCTCGATTACAAGGACCGCATCTTTGTCGAGCGGAGACTCTCCGAGCAGTTTCATGGCACCCGGCAGATCGCCGCTTTCTGTACTGTTGATCTTCAGGATCGTATCCCCTGCCTTGATTCCGGCTGCGGCACCGGCACTTCCATCCAAGACTTTTTCGGCAAAGACCCGTTTACCCTTCTGAGCCAATGCAATCCCGAAGGATGGAATCATTTTCGCTGTGACTTCGAGCCGAGGGATGGCAATTGGGACATCGCCCTGATAAGCGACAAGAATTGCAGTTCGCTCCTGATTCCAAGTTGGTTTGACCTTGAAGTCGAATTCCTTCTTTTGAGCAACCGGTTGGCTCGCCCGAAGCAGAGAATTGAAGTTGTTTCCGGTTTTCAATGTTGCGAGGACGGTTCCTGCCGTTTCTTTTTCTGGGGAGTTCTTTCCGTGCAGTGAGACTATCAGCACATCCTGCCCATTCCCGAACTGAAGCTGAACGACGCCTTCCGATGCCCCTTTAAGGAGCACGTTCATGTCGAGAGGTCCATGCACAGTTCTTGGAAATCGCAGCCGAACTTTACCCAGTGACCCCGGATTCATGACCAACGCTTTTTCATCGCTGTCTATGCTGATTTGCTTGAACAGGGTCATCTCATCCTGTGAGAGCCACGGTCCCTTCAGTTGGTCGAGTGCCTTGAACTTGGAGAAGTCATACAGCACCCGCAGGCGACCATCCGACTCCGAGAACGCCTCAGCGTCACCCAAAGCTGGGATCTTGACGGACTTTCCTTTCGATTCTTCTGCCTGAATATCCTTTGGATCACGGGAATCGACCGTCAGTTTCCCTGAACCATCGGCTCCAATGGTCAGATTGATGGCCGAGAACATGAGGGCTGCTTCTTCCTTGGTCGCCTTTTCTGGAGCTTCTGCAACTGGCGGAGGTTGAACCTGCTCAGGCTTTGGATCAGCGACAACAGGGGCGGGCACTTGAACAACTTGTGCCGGTGGCTGCATGGGTACGGCCACGGGAGCCTCGGCCTGTGCGAGCGGGGCTGGATTCTGTTGGTTCGCTGCCCGTGACCAAGGCAGACCGAAACTGAACCACGCCATGCCGCCGAAGCCAATCACGACCACAGCCATGATTCCAGCGAATGTTTTGACGATGCCGCTATCCTCACCGACCGTTCGTCCCGGCTTGGATTTGACTCTGGAAGGTGAAGCAAAGGGATCGACCTGCCGATTCTTCCGTCGCTTCTCGAAGAGATTCAGTTGGCGGTCGTAATCTCGCCGCATCTCATCGTTGAGCAGGGTGGCTTCCGCTTCACCGATCCGGTAGAGAATCTCGGTGACGACGGAATCGTGGTCTTCACCCCGCTTCGATTCGACGTAATGACGACGTTGCTCGGTCGCCGCTTTGATGACCTCCGGGTCATCCTCATCGAGTGAGATTGCCAAGAGTTCGTAATGGGTCGGCGGACGCTTCTTGTTGGCGATGCCCAGCCATTTTCGATAGCCGTCGAAGTCGTCTTGATTGCGAGGTGCCATTCTCTGTCCTGTCGTTTGGTTCGAGATTTCGAGTAACGACGGACAAGTGGGTGTCCAAGCAAAGTCGCAGCGGGACAAAAGAAAAGAGGAGCGTCCGCACCACGACCGCTCCTCACACCCCGACCAAGGGGCACAAGAACAGCACATGGCCGACGCCCCCCGTTCGCACGGGGAGCCTCGTCATGCACTGCCTCTTGTGTTTCAAGAACCCTTTCAGGCTCAGGTTGGTCGTTTGTGAGGAAGCAGAACCGACTTAACTCGTCGTTCGTATTGTCAATGTGGCTGGGTAGCCACCATTTTGATCCCGGTCAAAACTCCTTGTGGATGAAACACTTGGCCCAAAAACGGGCCATGTCAGATGATACCCGGAGCAGCACGAGGCAATCAACAACGGCCTGAGTTGACAAACATTCCGGCTGTGGGATGCGACAGATGGCCCAATGCGATTCAGGCCAGCAGTGATAAGCGTCAGAGCCGACAGACTGTTGAATTCAGGTTAAATTGTATTCAACACAATGCTACGCCGTTGTGCGACAGACTGATCTCGCCGGGGGTCGGCATGCTGCCGCCGCCTACCAGTCCCGCTTGACTGATCGTGTGATGCGGCGAGCGAAACGGGCGCTGCAGCAATAGCGGTTGACCGGGATCAAGTCGCCCGACCGCACTGTAGATCCGCGTCGTCTGCACGCTCTCCTCGGGATCCAATTCCGGCATAATCGTCGCCATGCGTTGGGCAAGCAAAGTCTTACCGGTGCCGGGCGAGCCGATCATCAGCAAGTGGTGCGCACCTGCCGCCGCAACCGTCACCGCGCGCTTGGCCATCTCTTGGCCTTTAACGTCCGAGTAGTCGATGAGGTACTGACCGAATTCGGCCACCGCCTCGGACCAACTGAAGGCTTGAGGCGGAATCTCCAACTGCCCGCTAAAGAATCCCACGGCCTCGGTCAGCGAGCCGACCGGGATCACGTCCACGCCCTCAACGACTGCTGCCTCACGTGCATTGGCCGCTGGCACCACGACACCCTTCAGCCCGCGCTCCTTCGCGGAGATCGCCATCGACAGCGTCCCCTTCGACGGACGCACGGAACCGTCCAGCGCGAGTTCTCCCACCGCCGCGAACTGGTCGAGCAATTCCGACTGCAACTGGCTACTCGCCACAAGCAATCCGAGCGCGATCGGCAGATCAAACGACGCGGCATCTTTCGGGAGATCGGCTGGCGACAGGTTGATGACGATGCGGTCCATCGGTCGCACGTAACCGCTGTTGACGAGTGCCCGCTCAACACGGTGAGTACTCTCACGTACGGCCGCCTCCGCCAGCCCCACCAGAATCGTTTTGGGCAACGCTCCCGGTGAAATATCGACCTCCACATCGACCGGCAGCGCATCAATTCCAAGCAGGGAATAGGTCGATAATTTAGCAAGCATGGTGGACGAACGCCGCAAGAGTGAGGGGCCGAGCGCCGGAAATGGCGTCTCTCGCATCAGAGTGTTCATTCTGGAAGAGGCTTCGCGCGTTCGCAAGCGCGACAAGGGTTCTGACGGAGTCCTCGCCGTGTTGATTTTGCGGTCTCGGGGGCCACGGTCACGGAGCTTCGACGTGACCGTGCGAGGACGTGAAGACCGATTCACAATCTCACGGCCACGTCGAAGCTCCGTGACCGTGGCACCCCAGTTTGAAAAAGCGATTGCCTCAGGATTCTGACGGAGTCCACGCCCGTCATGGCAGCTCTTCTGCGCGACCTATAGAATCCGCCCGCGTCAGGCCCAGAGACAAGGAGAAGGGGAAACGGACTGGCACTCTCCTTGCCTCCCTGTCTCCTCTACTCCCCGTCTTCTCTTTCTCCCTGTCTCCTCGTCCTCCATCTCACCCTTCCCAAGCCCCACTCCCCATGTCGCGCGATTCCATCTTCGAAGCCAGCGTCGGTTACTTCCTCACGCCCATCCGGCCGTTCTTGGAAGACGACACCGTTTCTGAAATCATGATCAACGGCTTCAACGAGATTTACATCGAACGGCGCGGACGGCTCGAACGGACCACCGCTTCGTTTCCCAGTCCCGATGCGCTCCTCTCGGCCGTTCACAACGTGGCTCAATTCGTGAACCGTGAGATCGACGCTGACCGACCGATCATGGATGCCCGCCTGCCAAACGGCTCGCGCGTCCATGTGGTTCTGCCGCCGAGTGCTCGGCGCGGGGTCTATTTCACGATCCGCAAATTCAATCGCGACATCTTCGGTATGGACGACCTGATCCATCTCGGCAGCATGTCGGCTTCGGCGAAAGAGTTCCTCGAAATCTGCGTTCGTCTGAAGAAGAACATCATCGTGGCGGGAGGGACCGGGACCGGTAAGACTTCGCTGCTCAACGCGGTCTCCACCGCGATCCCTTCCGACGAGCGGATCGTCGTGATTGAAGACAGTTCGGAATTGCGACTCGCTCAGCCCCACACGCTCTACATGGAAGTTCAGACTCCCGACGCGAACGGACGCGGCGGGGTGTCGATTCGCGATCTATTCAAAGCATCGCTGCGAATGCGGCCCGATCGCATCATCGTCGGCGAAGTCCGCAGCGGTGAGGCCCTCGACATGATTCAGTCGATGATCAGCGGCCACGCGGGCAGCCTGACGACCGTCCACGCGACGACCCCGCGCGACGCCCTGATCCGCCTCGAAACGCTGTCGCTGATGAGCGAAGTCGAACTGCCCGTCTACGTCGCGCGAGCACAGGTCGCGTCGGCGATCAATCTCGTCGTGCAGTTGGCTCGCTACTCGGAAGACGGCTCGCGCAAGATTTCTCGCATCGCGGAAGCCTATGGCTTGGACAAGGACAACAACTATCAGTTCCGCGATTTGTTCGTCTCGAAAATCAAAGGCCGCACGCCACAAGGCCGCCTGATCGCGGACCTCGCACCGGTCGGAGTCGTCCCGACGTTCGCCAACGAACTCGCCGATTACGGACTGACCGGCATGATCAAGGAAACGAAGGGCCTGTGGGGGTGAGAAGCTGCTTGCTAATCGCTATTAGCAAGCAGGCTACCGAGACCTTCAACGAATCGAGTTATTTCCCTGCAACCTGTTCCTCGTCTTCAGCTAACCGCGATTAGCTAACCGCTTTCTCATTTAGGACTCGCCATGAAAGGCCCCGGCTACAAGACTTCGCTCGACGTGAGGCGGACATGGAAATGTCCCTCCTGCGGAATCGAGCGCAAATTACTCGGCGACGTGACGACCATGACCTGCAACTGTCGCGATGGCGGCGTCTTCATGGCGATCATCACCGAACGAATCGTCGCTCCGCGCCCGTTCCAACCGCTCAACGAAGCCGATGTCCATTCGGCCGAGTTCGGGATCGAAGACATGCCGGTGCTGTTGCCGCATCCTTCGACGATCCCCGCCCCGCGCACTCCCGCTCGCAGGTCTTACGGTGAGCCGGCGAAGGCCGAGGAGCCGCGACCATCATCGGTTGATGCTCCCGCCACGAACGACAACCCTCAGGCCGCTGCCGCTGCCGCTGCCGCGCCGCGCCCAGCCTCGGCACCACCTCGTCCAAGGGAATCAAAAGAACCGAACGCCCCTCCAGACACGACTCGACCAGCGCCCCCCTCAATGGCCGCACCGCCTGCGATCGCAACGGTCCCCGCTGCAATCAAACCGGCCTCGCCACCGACCACGCCCGCCACGGAACCCGACGACGATTGGGGCGAAGGAATCCTGTGAGGTCAGTACCTCTCATTCAGACCTCGCGCGGTCCTTGGTGAGCCGCTCTGAGCGGGGCGGCGTCAGCCCAATGGCACTCACTTTGAGCGGCACGGCGCTAGCCGCCGGTAAACGGAGTTGTGTTTTCAAGTAAAGAACCGGCGGCTAGCGCCGTGCCGCTCACGGAGTGAATGACAAAGTGAGTGCCATTGGGCGTCAGCCCCCTGATTATTTGAAAACAGGCTTACGCCCAAGAATCAGGAGGCTGACGCCGCCCCGCTCAGAAACCTCTGACGCTCCACCGCGCGAAGTATCCGTGACGATCAAGCCCCCGCAGCTTGGCGGCAGGCGGCTCGCCAAGGTCTCATGGGATTCCAACCGGCCTGCGTTCACGGCGTATTCACGCGAGACGCAGCTGTCGCGGCCAGTTCTTGGCGACGGCGTTTGAAGCGAGGATCGAGTTCCTCTTCCTTCTGTTCGCGCTTCAACTCTTCGGCGGTCATCAGCAGGCTCTGTTCGTGCCGCCAGAATTGGAAGCCGTAGTCGAGCAGTGCCAGCGCGAATAACGTCAGCGCCAGCAGTAGCCCGAGTTCACCGAGGCAGCGTGCTGCGAGACTCAACATCTCAGAAGGTTCTGCTTGAGCGAAGGCTCCCAACGCCGGAAGCCGCACGCGCACGAAGGCGACTAACACGCTGAGTAATGCCACGAGCTTGATGAGTCCCGCAGCCAACGCGACCCCTGTTTTCAGACTCATCCAGCGCCCGAGTCCCTGGGTGGGATCGAGTCGGTCGAACTTCGGCAATACGACCGAGGGCGTCCACAGAAAGCCCGTTTGAATCAGGCTTCCCAGCGCGGCCGCAATGGCCGCGATCAGCAGCAGCGGCCCAACGGCCACAGCCAAGCTCATCACCAGCACCGTCAGCGTACGTGCGACTGACTCGGGCGTGAGCGGCAAAGAAAAAGTCGTCGAAAGGGCACCGCGCACCGTCCCGGCCAGATGCTGCGCGACACCGGGTCCGAGCCACCACAGCGCGGCCATCGTCGCCAGCAACAGGAACGCCGCGACGAGGTCCGCGCTCCGAGCCACCTCGCCCCGCGCTCGTGCTTCCCGACGACGACGGTCGGTCGGCGGATGCGTGCGATCACCGAAGTCACTCATGGCGTCACGCCTCCCGCCAGCAGCCCTTCGCGGGAGAGTTGCAACGATTCGAGCACGCTCGTCGCCACGGCCTCAGCAACGCCCGGCAATGTCGCGGCAAGAATCAACAGCGCTGCCGCCATGCGCACTGCGGTCAGCGCTGGCAAAAGTGACCAGCGGGACGAACGGCTGACGAACCCGAGCGTCATGTCGATCAGAGACATTGCCACCACGAGCGGCATCGCCACACGCAACCCCAACACCAGCGATTGCCGCAGCAACGCGCCCAGCAAATCGAACAACGACGGCCAGTGACTCGCCTCCGCCACAGGCAGCGCGTGAAACGATTCGAGGATCGTGCGGGCGAACAACAGATGCCCGCCAACAGGCTCCATCAACAGAATCGAGGCGATGCCCAACAACAGCAGCATCTCGGCGGAGACCGATCCTTCGGACAGATACTCGGGATTGAGAACACTGCCCATCCCCAGCCCGCTGTGCCGATCCAGCCACTCGCCCCCGAGCTTCAACCCTGACAACACGATCGCCAGGCCGAGTCCCAGCACGGCACCGAGTCCCAATTCACACACCAGGGCCGCGACGAAATCAACGGGCGTCGTGATCGCGTCCCGCACCGCGCGGCCAGCTTGAGTCACCGACCGCGCCGCCGCTTCGCCCTCATGCCCGACGAGCTGCACTTGGGAAACAGTCTCCCGTGCGAGCGGCAACGTCGGCACCACGACCAGCGTCAGCAGCACGATCAAGCCGACTCGCACCTGCCACGTCAGCAGCGTCCGCCCGAGAAACAGCCCCACGCCCAACAGTCCCGCCAATCGAGCGACCACCAACAGTGACAGCCCCGCGCGGGCCAACCCATCGTCAAGCGCGAACTGTATCAACAGCCGCCCCCACGGATCGCGAATGAGTTGATGGAAGAAGTCGTGCATCAGAAAGTGTCCGGGATGCGGCGAATCAGGTCGATCGAGTACTCAGTCAACAGGCCCAGCCCCCACGGCAGCAGCAGCAGCACCACGCACGTCAACCCGGCCAACTTCGGAGCAAACGTCAGCGACGGATCCTGCAACTGTGTCATCGCCTGGACGAGACCGATCACCAGCCCCAAGGCCAGCGCGACCAACAACGGCGGCCCACACAACGTCAACGCGAGCAGCGTGGCGGAGCGACAGAGTTCGATGGCGGTGTCTGTGGTCATGAAGGAGAAGCCGATTGAAGGTGAGTTGCGAAACCAGTGTTCGCCTCGTTTAACCACACGCGGCGCAAAGTGAGATGTTTTCGAGCGGGGCGGCGTAAGCCTCCCGGTTCTCCCGAAGAGGGCTTACACCCAAGAACGGGGGGCTTACGCCGCCCCGCTCAGATGTCTCATCGTTGCCCACGCGGTTAAACAACGCGCACGCTCTCCAGCAGCATCCCGACGGTCAGGAACCAGCCGTCGATCAAGACGAACAGCAGCAGCTTGAACGGCAGTGAGATCAGCGACGGTGGCAGCATCGTCAGGCCGAGGCTGGTCAGGATCGAAGCGACCACGAGATCGATCACGAGGAACGGCAAAAAGATTTGGAAGCCGATTAGAAACGCGACCTTCAGCTCACTGAGTAAGTACGCCGGAGAGAGGACCGTCAGTGGCACGTCGTCGTAGCTCAGCGGTTCGCGCCAACGCGAGGCGGCAAGCGTGTTCTCGGCCGGTCGTTGGAAATCGAGCAGCATCCACACGGCATCGGCATTCCCCGCCCGGTCGATTTGTTGCGACATGAACTGCCTCAACGGAGCCGCCGTGCGCTGGAACGCAGTCACGTCGTCGAGAGCCGCCTCACCCGCAGCCGGTTGCGAGTACGGGCGAATCCCCTCGTCGTAACAACGCTGCCAAACGGGAGCCATCACGAGGAACGTCAGAAACAAGCTGAGCGCCGTGAGAACTTGATTCGGCGGAGCCTGTTGCGAACCAATGGCCTGTCGCAGCAGCATGAGCACAACGGAAAACCGCACGAAGCACGTCGTCATCAACAGGATCGACGGGACCAACCCGAGGACCGTCATCAGCACCAGCATCTTCAGCGATGCGCCGATCCCCGAGGGTGAGACGATGGCCGCCGGATCGAACACATTCGGGAGTGGTGCGGGTGCGGCGGCAGGGGACTCGAACGCGGCCGGTTGAACGATTCCAGGCTGAACAGTACCGCCGCGTGGGCGAGCGGCATTCGGACGAGTTTCCAACCGGTCCTGGCCGACGGCGTGAGTGCCACCGAACAGCGTCACAGCGCCGCAGAGAATCACTGCCAGACAACTTCGAATGGGGGCGCAGCTCTCATTCATGGTGAGCCTCCCCACCACGACCGAACGTCGCGAGCCGAGGCTCTGGCGGGCGGGCAACGCTCGGATGAGCAGCGGTCTCGCGTGGTGAAGCTGTTCGCGCAGAGAACGAGGAACGACGAACGTCACGCTCGCTCAAACAGGTCTCCGTCAACCGTTCCACTTCGATCGGATCGGTGATCTCGGAGAGAGTCCGCACGCCATCAGCTGAGACTCCGAGGACCAGTACTCGGCCTCCGCAGCGGACCAGATGGACGGCGACCTTCGGCTCGATCTGGCGTCGGCCGAGCAGTTCGAGAGCCTCAATCGGCAGGCCGCGCGGCGCACCGACATACGGCTTGAGCCACCGACCAACGAGTGTCAACACGCCGACAATACTTCCCAGCGCGATGACGGTCGTCCAAATGCTCGCGCTGCTCGAGGTGGAACGGGGCCGCCCTTCGGTCACGCCCTCGCGACCATTCGCGCGCGGAGGCAATGGCAGTCCAACCGCTAGCTCGCGCGAGCGGCTTCGTTCCACTTCCTCTGCCGCACACGCTGGTGAAACGCCCAGCAGGCTCAGCCAGCAAACGACCGCGCACGAAATCAGCCCACACCACAGCACGGTGCGTGACGCTGGCGACATCCTGTCCGCGTGACGATTCATGAATTCCGATCCGGCTCGTCCCTGAACGATCGGCAAAATCTGCCGCCGATCAGTGCGGTGAAATAGCCGGACCATGGGAATCGGGCAAGATCAGCTTGGCGGCGATTGTTCTCTCCCTTGCGAACCGCAGCCGTCGCGACTGCAGGCAAAGCCGGGCTCAAGCGCAAGCCATCGGTTCGCGTGATTCTGCGGTGCTGTCCTCCGTGTGACTCGCAGCCAGTTCGAGAATTTCGGCTTCGCGGTCCGCAACGGTTTGCTCAATCGTGGCGAGCAACGATCGTGGTTGAAACGGCTTCGTGATGTAGTCGTTTACGCCTGCCTCCAAGCAAAGCTCGCGATCGCAATCCGACACGTTGGCCGTGAGCGCGATGACCGGGATGCGCCGGAGGGTGCCGGCCTCGCGCCGGCGGATCTCTTGGGTGGCTTCAAGGCCGCCGAGAACCGGCATCTGGATGTCCATCAGCACGATGTCGAACGTCTCACGCGAGACCGCATCGACGGCGGCCTGTCCGTCTTCCACCAGCGTGACCCGGTGCCCGCGCCTTTCGAGGATGCGCTGCACGATCAACTGGTTGACTTTGTAGTCCTCGGCGACCAAGACTCGCAGCGGACGAATCAACGCGGGCATTTCCGACAAGGCATTGGCCAGCACGGGGGCGACAACCGACTTAGCCCGGCGACAGGAGAACGTGAAGTGGAAGTGGCTACCCTCGCCGACTTCACTCTGCACCCACACCGCCCCCCCCATCAACTCGACGAGCTTCGACACGATGGCCAGCCCGAGACCGGTACCGCCGTACTTGCGAGTCGTCGAGCCATCGAGCTGCTCAAATGGCGTGAAGATCATTTGCAGCTTGTCGGCGGGAATACCGACTCCCGAGTCGGTCACCGAGACCTGCAATTCGGGCGTGTCCGCGCTCTCGTTCCGCAGTTCGACGCCGATGTCCACGCGACCTCGATCCGTGAACTTGATCGCGTTGCCCACGAGATTGATGAGGACCTGCTGAATTCGTCCCGCGTCGGCTTGGAGATAATCGGTGACATTCGCAGCGACAGTCCACTCCAGCGACACCCCCTTGCGTTCGGCCAAGAAGCGGAGCGGTTCGAGTGTTTTGGCCAGTGACTCTCGGAGTGAGAACTCGACCGGACGGAGTTCAAGTTTGCCCGCTTCGATCTTCGAAAAATCGAGTACGTCGTTGACGAGCATCAGCAGCGAATCGGCCGACTGCTGGATGAGCGTCAGATGGTGGGCGACCTCAGGGCCGGTATCCAATTCCAACGCGAGCTGACTCATCCCGATGATGCCATTCATCGGCGTGCGGATCTCGTGGCTGATGTTCGCCAGGAATTGCCCCTTCGCCCGGTTGGCGTTCTCCGCGCGCTCCCTTGCCGCGTGCAAGTCTTCGGCTTGAGTACCGATCCGCATGTAAGCTTCGGTCAGTTTGGCGTTCTGGTCGAGCAGCGATTGTGCGGCCCGTTTCTGCTCCGTGATGTCATGCCACACCCCCAACAAAACCGAATGACCGTTCAAGGTCACCGGATTCAGCGTCACCTCGACCGGAAAATCTTCCCCGTCCATCCGTCGATGCAGCCACTCGAACCGGTGAAAGCCCTGCTCACGAGCGACGCGATCCATCTCCACGCACTTCTCCAGCGACCGCCGTCCATCGGGTTGGAACTCCGGTGACAGCACGGCCGGATGCAGTGACAACAATTGCTGCTTGTTGGAACAGCGGAGCATGTCGATTGCCGCATTGTTGCAGTCGATGATGCCCGTTTCATCGAACAACAGATGGGCATCCGTCGAGCATTCAAATAGCACACGGAACTTTTCTTCGGCCCGCTTGCGATCCGTCAGGTCATGCGCGATGCCGATCACTTCGGAGTCCTCGCCGCTCGTGATGCTCGACCGGCTCAGTTTCCACAGCAAAGCCACGGCTCCCCGGTCGGGCGTGCAAACGCTCATCTCAAATTTGGACACGCCCCCTTCATCTCTCGCCTGCTGAAAGAGTTGGCCAAACTCAGCGCAGGCGATTTCATCGGGGAACAGCCGGTGGAAGTCGCGGTTGATCAGCTCGGCGCGGTCGATCCCCAGCACTCGCTCGGCCTCGTGATTGATGTCTTTGATCGTGCCGTCGGAGGCGAACCGAACGATGACCGATCCGGCCATCTGAATCACGGCCGACAGTTTCTGGCGGCTGTCGGTCAACTCAAGTTCAGACTGCCGCCGTGCCGTGATGTCCAGAATCTGTTTCACAAAGTAGAGCGGCTGGCCGTCGCGAGCACACACCAGCGAAACGTGCGTGTGTGCCCAAACGATCGATCCGTTCGGCTTCAGATACCGCTTCTCCATTTGTGCCGTCGAGACCTCGCCGCTCAGCATCCGACGCAGCAGTGCCACGCTGTCGTTCAGGTCGTCCGGGTGGGTGACATCTGCAAATACCATCTGCTCCAGCTCGGCAGCAGAGCGGTCCCAGATCTGGCAGACCGCCGCGTTGACTTGAAGGAAGCGACCCTTTGTCGAACAAACCACCATTCCTGTCGCCGCATGTTCAAAGGCCAACCGATTGTGCGACTCACTGACGCGCAGCGCATCGGTCACGGTGGCCCGCTCGACGATCTCCTGTTCCAGCCGACGATTGACGGCTTGCAACTGACGTGACTGTTCCTGCGCCGCGCACCAGAAGTAAACCAACCCCGCCAGAAACAGCGAAACCGCGACGCACGACAACCCCACCGACAGTGGCATCCAAGTGAGTGACTTGGCGATGTGCTCCGGTTTCGGCGTGACCGACAATTCCCAAGCAGGCCCCGGCAGAGTCACTCTCGATGTTTGCTCCCACTGATTCCAGACTTCGGGTGAAACCGACTCGCTCTCAAACTCGCTGACACCTTCAGACTTCACACGAAATGCGAACCCGTCGGGCAAGTCGGGCAACCCGATCTCGCACAACGCACCCACACGCAAGGCCGCACTCACGGTGCCTCGATCTCCTTCGAAACCCGTGACCGGACTGATGGCCACGACGCCGCGACCGCCCTGACGCAGATCAAACACACGACTTGTCCGAGTGGTCGCCCGCCGTACGGACTCGTCCCGAGCCTGCTTCTGCACGGAATCGTCCCAAGGAGCCGTACCCTTCAGTTCCGTGTTGCGATCGACCGGGATATCGACCTGTGTCTTACCCGTCACATTCGCCCAACTGATCTCGCAGATGTCGGGAAAGTCCCGCACATAATCTAGGGCGTCAGCCTCAAACTTCGCCCGATACATCTGACGGTCACGAGCATGACGTGCCACCAACCGATCTAACGCCTGAACCCGCGATTGAATATGCGAGGAAAGTTGGCCCGCTGCAGCACGGGCCGTGGCGCGCGCCAACTGGCGGATCGCTTCGATCTCGGCCCGCGACAGCGTGAAGTGACTCCAAACTCCCGCGACCAGCCCGAGCAGCAACAACAGCAACGGTCCCGCCCAATGGGCGAGGCGAGACGGCTCTTCAGAATCAGAAGTGGTCGCCATTGCTGGTGCCTGCGGATCTACGCCCTGCTCATGGCAGTCGAAATCAGCGAACGAACCAGCCCGGCGGGAATCACTTCCCGAATCGGCGGCGTTCTGCTGCGGTGCGGTGCGGTTCATAACGATTGTGGTCTTCGAGACGACGGCCCGCACCCACATAGGGAGCCGCACAGAGACGCCTCGCCAAACAATCGAACCTAGCCCAGACGACTTGCATCGCGAGCCGTCTCCGCCCAACCCATTTGGAGAACACTGACCACGATGCCGGTCGTGACGATGGATTCATGGCCACGACTGCGCTGTCCCACAGCAGATCAGTAGCCCGCCTGCTCGCTCGTACCTTGCTGTTGTTCAGACTTGTAGCGTTCCATCGCCCGAATCTGGTTGGACAGTCTCTGCTCCGGACCCGTCGGGAAGTACTGCACGTCGTCGTCGAGGTAGTACGCCGAGGGAAGCGTCTGCCCGCCAACCGTCGTCTGAAAACAACCGGTCGAAACGGCCGATAGCGACAAGCAACCGAACATCGCCACTCCACGCCAACCACGACTCACGTTCCGCGTCATGTCAGATTCCTTTCGAGGAATTCGGCGAATACTCCGTTCGACCGATCTCCCGACAACCCACTTCCTGCCCGCCTCACCTTCGATCCTCATCGAGATCAAATGCTGAGACCGCCTTGGCAACGTGCCTCGTGCCATCCACAGGAAAGGATCGGCAGTCACAACCCGAATCTTTGGCCGAATCGCTACAGACTCGCAAATTTCTCCGTCTTGATCGCCTCCAACACCAACCCGCAGCGTGAGCGAGGTCGAGAGTTGATCGAACGCGAAACGAGTTGCCTGAACCACACCCACCCCACAAAAAAACTCGGTCGGAGCGAACTCCGCCGAGGCCATGATTCAACATCATTTTCATCAACGCGAGACACTTCACTCGCTCTTCTTCGCCGCAGCCTCTTCCGCTTGTTGAGGCCGGATCGACTCGAAGTATTTGCGGATCGTCTGGCGGTGGCCGAGCGGGATGCTCTCACTCTCCAGCACGGCATCGCTCATCTTCTTGTACTTTTGACAGACCTCTTGGTAGCCGCGCTGCGCTTCCTGACGGCCTTCCGACGAGGAACTCGTTTCAAACTCGGACTCACCCTCACCCGCTTGGCCGGTCACTTGTTCCTTGTTCACGTTGGCAGCGAGGTTCGTCGTATCACCATCAATGTTGCCACTCTCGCCCATGCCCCAAGATTGAGATGGCGAGTTGGTCTTAGTCTTCTTCTTGTTCTTCGCGGTGCTGTTCTTCTGGCAGTTCCCTTTGCACTCACACAACGACGCCAATTCGGCGTTGAGCAAGTCATTGATCTTCTTCTTGCGAGCCTGCTCTTTCGCCTTCTCACCCAGTTGCTTCGCGGCCCCCGTCACTTTTTGAGCATCCTCGTCTTCGACCCCTTCGGCCATCTCGTTGGCCGCATCGCTGATCGAACCGTCCCCCGCATCGCCCTTCGCACGCTTGGCCGCCTTCTTCAACTTCTCGGCCGTGTTGCGAGCTTCATTCCGTTCGAGTTCGATGTCACCCAGATCGGCCAACTCCTTCATCGCCTTGTCGTACTTCCCCTCGGCCAGCGCTTGCCCCGCTCCTTCAAGAGCCTTCGCGGAAGCCATCGCCTCGCCGATCTCCTGCAACTGTTGGTCAACCTGTTCCAGACGGGCCTGACTCTGCGCCGATTGAATCGCCGCCTGCATCTCGGAAATTTTCGCCAGTGCCTCTTTCACATCGACGCCCGGCTCCTTCAACTCCGCAGCCTTCTCCTTCAGTTCCCGCAGCAGCTTCTCCAGTTCGGGATCAACAGCCTTGTGAAGCTCCTCTACGAGTTCCTTCAAGCTGTCCGCAATCTCTTCCGCTTGAGCAACAATGTTCTCATCGGGAGCAGCGGGCGACGCAGCCGCCTCGTCCTGCTTGAGCGGTACGAGCGACAAGACCACCGCCGCCGCCACGATCGCACCGGGCAACAACCGAGGAGCCTTGTACGGTGCGACCGCTTCCGGTTCGACGCGATTCAAGTGCGACAGCGGATCGCCCGCTTCCGTCGCGAGGATCAGCTTTGCGATTCTGTCCGTGCTGACGGGAACGACCGTCGCCCTCGGTTGGCGCGCGGCGGCGCAACGTCGGTTCCAAGTTCATCGCCGCTGGATGTCGCGGTGTTTTGTGTTGCTCTGCTCGGCGGTCGTGCTGAGGTTGGTTGTCGGCTTGGCAACAGTGGTAGGAGTTCAATCGATGTGGTTCGACCCCATCGTCTCGTGGGCGAGCTGGCTGGTCCCACTGGCTGCGTTGGAATTGGTCGGCCTGCTCAAAAGTCGAGCCGGTCGTTCGCGAGCGCCGCAATCGGTGAGGCCACCTGTCGCCGCAACGTAGAGCGGGCGGCTCGCCTGCTCTCTGGTTCCGACGATCAGTCGAAGAGCACAGGCGAGCCGCCCGTGCTACGTTGGTTTGATCGTTTGTTTCCTCGTCCCCATGCTCCGCGTGGAAACGAGTAGTCCTTACTTACGGAGAGTGACATGGCAGTTGTGTTTCGCGGGGCAGTTTCGGTGATGACCGTGGTTGCGGGATTGTGGAGTAGCTCGTCGTTCGCTGCGGAGCGGACGCATGAGATCACGATTGATGACTACTTCACGCAGGCGTCGATCACCGAGTGTGCGATGTCGCCTGATGGGAAGCGGGTGGCGTACACCGAGACTCGATGGAGGGGACCGAAGGAGTCCGCCAGCAGCGACGTGTGGGTGGTCGATTGTCAGACGAAGGCCATCGAGCGGTTGACGTTTGATCCGTCGTCCGATGCCGGGCCGCGCTGGTCTCCGGATGGACAGTCGCTCTACTTCACCAGCAGCCCGAAACGCGAAGGCGAAAAGGCTCCGCCCTACGATGGCAAGAAGCAGGTCTGGCGCATTCATCTGGCCAGCTCGCGGCTCGAACCGGTGACGCGCGTGGAAGGTGGCATCGATGCATTCCGACTCTCGGCCAACGGAAAGACGCTGTACTACACGACCTCGAAAGAACACACGATTGATGAGTGGAAGGACCTGCGTAAGGAGTTCGCGGACCTTCAATATGGTCACGGCGTTCAAAGGGTCTCGACACTCTCGAAGCTTGATCTCACGACATGGCGGACGGCGCAGGTGCTCGATGAGAAGCGGTTCATCGGTTCGTTTGATGTCTCACCGGACGAGTCGCGGATCGCGATGATCACCATCCCCGATGAGTTGGGGATCACGATGGAAGGTCGCTCGCGCGTCGATGTCCTCGACACGGCGACATCGAAGGTCACGACGTTGCCCGACGACTTGTGGCGGAAGGAGGCCCCGTCGCCCTTCGGATGGTTGCTCGACCCCGTCTGGTCGGGCGATGGGCGGCACTTGGCGTTCTCCGTCGGGTTCGATGGCTACCCGGCGGAACTGTTGGTGGCGACGTGGACCGGCGAGACACTTAAGCTCCGGCGGATGCCTCGACCGAAAGAGGCGTACCTCGATGGCGGGATCGCGTGGCGCGGGATGTCGGATGAAGTCTGTTACCTCGGCGATGTGCGAGCGTCGATCAAGGTTTGCAGCGTGCAGGGACTGAACACCGACACGCTGTCCCCCAAGGTCCTCACGCCCGAAGAGACCGTGCAGCACTTCTTCAGTTTCGATCAGCGGGGAGAACGGCTGGCCCTCGTGCAGACGGGGCTGACGTACAGTCGCGACGTGTTTCTGCGAGGCACCGGTGAAGCCGCGTCGGCGACCCGGCTGACCTCGGTCAATCCGCAAGCCGACACGTGGAAGCTGCCGCAGCTCTCGCGCGTGACGTGGAAGGGAGCGAACGGCGATGAGGTCGAAGGGCTGCTCGAACTGCCGCCCGATTACAAACCGGGAACGCGACTTCCCCTGATCGTGAACCTGCACGGCGGACCAACCGGGGCCGAGTTCTTCGGGATGAAGTTCTCGATCTACGGACACACGCTGTTCGCCGCCAAGGGCTACGCCCTCTTCAGCCCGAACTATCGCGGCTCGACCGGCTACGGCGACAAGTTCCTCGTCGAACTGATTGGCCACGAGAACGAGATCGAAGTCGAAGACATCCTCAAAGGTATCGACGCGATGATCGAACGGGGGATCGCCGACCCGGATCGTCTCGGCGTGATGGGCTGGAGCAACGGAGGCTTCCTGACCAACTGCCTGATCACTGGAACGAACCGCTTCAAGGCGGCCAGCAGCGGAGCCGGGGTCTTCGACATGACGATCCAATGGGGCGAAGAGGACACTCCCGGCCACGTCATCAACTATCTGAAGGGCCTCCCGTGGAAGCAGCCCGCCGAGTACCAGAAGACCTCGCCGCTCTACCAACTCAAGGACACCTTCCGCACGGCCACGCTGATCCACGTCGGCGAAAAGGACGAACGAGTCCCCGTCACTCACAGCCGCACCCTGCACCGAGCCTTGCATCACTATCTGAAGGTCCCCACCGAACTGGTCATCTACCCTGGAGCCGCCCACGGCCTGACGCAATACCAGCACCGCTCGGCCAAGCTCAAATGGGACCACGCTTGGTTCGAGAAGTATTTGAAACCGGACAACAACCCCGCTTCACCAAACCCAAAGTAGTTATTCCGTTCCCGCGGGGGACACTCGTGAGAGTGGAACGGTGGGCAGAATGGCCCGGATGCCCCGTCCACCTCTTCTCTCAGTTCGCCTTCTCTGTGCCTCGGCGACTCTGTGGTAAATCTTCTTCGATGACGTTCCTGGAAGAGGATTTAATCAAAGAGGCGCCGAGGCACAGAGAAGGCAAGCAGAGGTCTGTTCCTCAGGAGCAGCCTACTCTCAGCCTACTCTGAGGTGTCGGCTCAATTCTCATGAACGAAGTGTTGATTGGCTCAGTCGTTGCTCTTCCCGACAGCAGGTTCACACGTCAGGGATGCGACACGGGCCAAGCTCTGCGGATATCCGAAGCGACTTCGTCGGTTGATGACGAACATTCGGATCGATCCTCCAACGAGCGGCTCAATCGGTCGAAGGATCGGTTCGTCACGATCGTCTGGAGTGGGCTGCGATGTCGTTTCGAATGCTCGTTGGGTTGGCGTTTCTGCTCGGGTTTTGGTCAGCGGGGCGAGCCACATTGGCTCAGACCGTTGGTGGCTCCGAGTCCGTGTCGGTGGTGAGCAATACTTCTTCGGAGAAGAAGACTGAGCCGGCCGAACCGCGCCGTACGCGCGTCGTCTTCATCGTCGCCGAAGGTTGCGAGGAATGTGACCGTGTGTTGTCGCGACTGCGTCGTCCCGGCGGTGACTTTGAAACCATGATCGCCGCCGGTTGGAGAATTGGTTCCAGTCCCGAGAACCACATTCAGATCGTTGATCGACTCAACGTGGCGGATCTGGTCGAGAAGCTGTCCGTCAAGAACTTCCCCACCGTGGCCTGCATCAGCAACGACGAGATCGTTCGCGCGTTCTCGTCGGGTTGCACAACGCCGCTCGATGCGTGGACGCTCAACTGGCTGATGAAGGGCAAAGACGAACGGCCCACGCCGCTGCAACCCGAGCCGGTGCGAGTCGCCACCACCGGCAACTACCCTCTGCGAGGAAACCACTGGTCGGTGGATGGAATTTGGAATCCTTCCAAAGAGCTGCTCATCCAGCACCTGCGCGGATCGGTCCATTCGACACAGCTCGCTTCTACTTGGAAGATCGAGACGTGGGAGCACGAGGAACTCCGTTCCCTGCACGACAACCTTCACGAACACGAGATGGGTGGCGTCGTTCCGTCGTCGCAGCAACTGCTGCAACAACAGCATCCCGCTTCCAGCTTCACCACTGCCCGCAAGATGTACGGGAAGTTCTGAGCTACTCGAGAAATCTCTCCGCCGCGATAAGTCGCTGCCAACAAAACGTCGGGCTTATCAACTTGTTGAAAACACGTGCCCCAGGTTTTCCAACGTGCCCCTATGACTTCAGGCTGGCCAGTAGTGCTTCCAACTCGACGCGGCGCGGCTCAAAGGTTTTCTTGACCCCCTGTTGGTTGAGCAGATAGACGGCCCAGAAGACCAACGCACAGAAGAGTCCCACTGCGGCAACTAGCAGCAGTGCGAGTGGTCCCGCGTCGCGGAGTGTCTTCCAAGCGACAATCCCCAAAAACGCGACCATGCCGGGGATGAGTGGCAACAGGTACCACCAAAAGATGTTCTTCAGCAGCCAGATCTGGTGGTTGACCTGAGCCAGCGACGCTTCGATGCACGACTGCGGGGAATCGTCGGAGACGGGTCGTCGTCGATGCTGAATCCAACGATCCACAACGAAGTAAGTCCCCACGAACAGGCCGCCAGCCGAACAGAGATACAACGACCATTCGTTGAGTTTCACAGCCATGAATCCGAAGACACCGGTCACGATCACTGCTGCCGCAACTTCCACCATGTCACGGTAGAACAACGACGACAACAGCGTTCGATGATTGCGGCGGACCTCGTTGAGCAGCAGGTCGGCATCAACATTCAACCGCGCCCCGTGATCGTGCGACTGCCACTTCGATTGGAGATCATCAAAGCCCATCGGAGACTCCTTGCAGTTAGTCGGCCAATTGCTGGCGGATGCGAGTCAGTTTCACGCCGACATAGTTTTCGGAGATGCCGAGAACTTCAGACATCTCCTGATAGCTGAGTCCGTCGAGGTGCATCAGCGCGAGCGAAGCGTCCACTTTGGGAAGCTGCCGGATGGCGGCGTACAGTCGTTCAATTAGCTCGTTGCCGGAGCGTTCTTCGTCGGGACTCGACCGCGCCGTCGCCGCGGCTTCATTGAGGAACATCGCGTGATGCTTCTGCCGCCGCCGCTCGCCCCGCTGCCAGACCAGAGCCACTCGGTAAATCCACGTCGTCTCCTTCGAGTCGCCCCGAAAGTTCGGGATCGACGACCAGAGATTCACCAACACGTCCTGAAGCGAATCGTCCTGATCGTACTGCGTCTCCGCACAGGCCCGCACCACGCGCAGCATCACGCCGACATGATCGCGCAGCCAACGCTGAAAGTGTGCTTCTTGTTCGCCGGCGCTCATCGGGTCATCTCCTCTCTTGATGAGATTAGTGACCGCTGCTCACGCTGCCTTACACGAAATACGGAGATTTCCGGTGCGCCCCGGTGACCAAGCTGTTACGTCGCGTTGATTCACTTCAGATGAGGCAATTGGTCCGCTTCCAAGAGCAGTTGAATCGACCGGGCCGCGCCGGGAACGCGACTGATGAAACCCAGCCGTTCCAGAGTCAGCACCATCTGATGGACCGTCGGAGCCGTGACTTCAAAGTACCGTTGCATGTCGGCTTCCGAAGGGGCTCGCCGATTCAGCTTGCCGTAGTAATAGATGAACGCCAGGTATTGCCCCTGCTTGTCTGAATATTGCGGAGTCGTCGCGCGATCGGTCATCAGGAAGCTCTTTCAGTTCATCAAGGAAGGCGGGGGGATGGCTTGTTGCATCAGCCCGGAGGGCGGTTTTCGATGAGACGTTTCTGCGGTTAGAGTTTGGGTGAGCCGGGCGGCGTCAGCCCAAGAGTACTCACTTCAACTCACCTGCAGCGTGAACGAGGGCGAGCGAGAGTTGCGTTTCTCTTTGCTTCCCTCGCTTGCGCTGCGGGTTACTTGATCAAAGTGAGCGGCACGGCGCTAGCCGCCGGTAAACGGAGTCGCGTTTCCAAGCAAAGAACCGGCGGCTAGCGCCGTGCCGCTCAAAGTGAGTGAATGACAAAATGAGTGCCATTGGGCTAACGCCGCTCGGCTCACCAAGAATGACATCAGGATGACCAGCGTGAGCAGTGAATCAAACTCTCGGCGCTTCCAACAAGAGTCGAACTCGGGCGAGCCCTGTTCTTCCAAATCTCTTCTTGTTGAGCGACTAAGTCTTCACAATCGGGAAGTCCTTCAGTTCCATCAGCCCCTGCTTTGAAGAGTCCATCATGAGCGTCTCCACGATCAGTCCCCGTCAGTTGAACGAGCTTCGGCAGCGAGGCGGCCAGATCGAGCTGATTGATGTCCGCACGCCCGTGGAGTTCCGCGAAATCCACGTTGCGTTCGCTCGCAACGTGCCGCTCGATTCGCTGAACCCGCAGACCGTTCAAGCCGCACGCGGCGAACGGGCCGCCGAGCCGCTCTATGTCATTTGCCGATCGGGAAGTCGCGGCAAGCAGGCGTGCGACAAGTTGATTGCAGCGGGTATCGCCAATGTCATCAACATCGAAGGGGGCACGCTGGCCTGCGTGGAGGCGGGCTTGGACGTGGTGAAAGGGAAGAAAGCGATGTCGCTCGAACGGCAGGTTCGCATTGCCGCCGGATTGCTGGTCCTGACGGGAGCGGCCCTCGGCTACTTCTACGATCCGCGTTGGATCGGCCTGTCCGCGTTCGTCGGTGCGGGACTGTTCTTCGCGGGCGTCACCGATACCTGCGGGATGGGAATGATCCTGGCGCGAATGCCGTGGAACCAAGTGGCCAAGGACGAGACAAACAGCGTCTGTTCCAAGGCGTGAGCAACGCCCAAACGGAAGACCAGCTTGACGGAGGACGGGGCCATCGCCGTTTTGAATTTGGGAGATGGTGTGCCACGGTCACGGAGCTGCGACGTAGCCGTGAGAATTAGAAACAGCCTTCACTGACAGGCACGGCCACGTCGCAGCTCCGTAACCGTGGCACCCGAAATTGAAAAAAGCGATGGTCCCGGACGGAAGACTGCCCTTCTTTTCATCTGTCCGCTAACGTTGGTTCCTCGAAACCGCCCTTTGTTTCCGGAGCTTCGTGATGCGACGTTTACTCAATGGAATTGGCTGCCTGTTCGTTCTGAGTCTCGTCGTTCCTGCGTCAGTCTTCGCACAAAAGGCCGCGATGAATGAGAGCATTCAGCGGCGCGAGGCGGCGACGTGGGAGATCGCCCTCAAAATCTGGGAGTTCGCCGAACCGGGGTATCAGGAGACTCGATCGGCCAAGCTGTTGGCCGACACGCTCGAACAGGCGGGCTTCGTCGTGAAGCGAAGTGTGGCCGACATCCCGACCGCGTTCACCGCGACATTCGGTGAGGGGAAGCCGGTCATCGCAATCATGGGTGAGTACGACGCTCTGCCCGGTCTGTCTCAGCAGGCGGTTCCCGAGCAACTGCCGCGCGAGGGAGCGACCTACGGACACGGCTGCGGGCATCATCTGTTTGGCGCGGCGTCGATGTCGGCCGCCATCGCGATCGCCGAGCAGATCAAGTCGGGACAACTGAAAGGGACCGTCCGCTACTACGGTTGT
>CAMAYU010000073.1 GCA_945862235.1 Schlesneria paludicola DSM 18645 | reverse complement strand
TAAACCGTCGCGAAGCTGCCCGAACCAATTTTCTCGAGAATTTTGTAACGCGTATCGAGCGACACGATCCGTCCCCGTGGAAGTCATCGAAGTGGATGTTGAGGCGGCAGGATGCAGGATTGCCGAACAGGGTTCAAGCAACCTCATCGAGTCGCTGAAGTCTGGCAAAGCCAGACGCGATCCAATGATCGCCGAACTCAGCCGTGTTCGCGACGACGATCATTGGGTCCGCGCAGCGGCGTGATACCTCGCCGAACGAATGCCGTGTTTGGTTTCGAGTCTTCTTCGGTTGGAGTACAACGCTCGCATCAAGGAACTCCGCTGATGCGGTGATCCTGCGGAAAGAACATCTTCAAGGAAAGAGCATCTTCATGTCGCGTTCTCTAAATCGTCGTCAGTTCGTGCAGCAGTCGTCTGCTTTGTTGGGGGCCGGGTTGTTTGCGGGGTTCTCGCCCGCGCGGGCGGCGGACGGGCCGAGTGACAAGCTGAACATCGCGGCTGTCGGTGTGGCGAACAAGGCGCGGCATAACCTCGACGAACTGGCCGGTCAGAACATCGTGGCATTCTGTGACGTGGACGAGAACTTTTTGAAGAAGGCGTCGGAACGCTGGCCCGAGGCGAGGACGTATCGCGACTACCGCAAGATGCTCGAAGCGGAGGTCAACAAGTGCGATGCCGTCGTCGTTTCGACAGCCGATCACACGCATGCCCCGGCCGCGTCGGTCGCGATGGATTTGGGAAAGCACGTCTACGTCGAGAAGCCGCTCGCACACACAGTCGCCGAGGCGCGGGCACTCGCGAAGGTGGCGGCCAAGAAAAAGCTAGCGACTCAAATGGGGACGCAGATTCACGCGACAGACAACTACCGTCGCGTGGTCGAACTCATTCAAGGCGGAGCGATTGGCCGGGTGACAGAAGTTCACAACTGGTGCAACAAGGGTTGGTCGGACGGAAGGTTTGGGGCCGAGCAGCCGGTCCCCGCGAATCTCGATTGGGACTTGTGGCTCGGCCCCGCGAAGAAACGTCCGTACTGCGATGGCGTCCATCCGGGGAACTGGCGTCGGTTCTGGGAGTACGGTTCGGGAACGTTCGGCGACATGGCGTGCCATGTGATGGACTTGCCGTTCTGGGCGTTGAACCTGCGCAACCCGCTGTCGGTCGCGTGTGAAGGCCCCGAGGCTCATCCGGATGGCGCGCCGGCGTGGGCCAAGGCAACATATGAGTTCCCGTCACAACCCGGTGGCGACAAGCCGCTGAAGTTCACTTGGTCCGATGGCGGGAAGCACTTCGACATCGTGGCCAACACGAAGAGTCACGAAGGCCAGTCGCTCAGCCAATGGGGTCTCGGCATCTTGTTCGTCGGTGAAAAGGGGATGCTGGCCGCCGATTACGGCCGCCGACAGCTACTGCCTCAAGACGGCTTCAAGGACTTCAAGGCTCCCGAACCGAGCATCCCCGCCTCGATCGGCCATTGGCACGAGTGGGTCAAGGCGTGCAAAACCGGCTCACCGACGACCTGCAACTTTGATTACTCGGGCGCTTTGTCCGAAACCGTGTTGCTCGGCATCGTCGCCTTCCGCGCGGGCGAGAAGCTGATCTGGGACTCCGCGAACCTCAAGGCGACCAACAGCGCGAAGGCCGCCGAGTTCGTCCACAAGGAATACCGCAAGGGCTTTGAAGTCGTCGGACTGTGATCGGGAACGACATTGCTTGTTCATTGGCACTGTTCAACGACACTGAATTGGACCGTTGCGGTTGCCAGACCTTGGAGAAACGTAGGGTAAGGACCGGCGCAACAATAACTGTCCCATCGTGGCGGATGCGGCCAGCATCCGAGCCAACGCTGGCAGCGTCGGCCACGACAGTGATTGCTGCGCCGTTCCTAAGCGAGACGCTTACCCTACGTTTTTTCAACAGGCTCCGGCGAGCGTGACTACGGGGTGTTCAGTGTGAATTTCTTCAACGGCACTTCGGCGCGTGCTAACAGCCTGTTGAAGAACTCGTAGCACAGGCGGCTCGCCTGTGTTTTCTAATCCGAAATGCGAGCAGGCGAGCCGCCTACTCTACGTTTTTCAACAGGCGTGCTAGGTTTCTCAACAAGCCGTGACGAATGTCGAACGGAGGGTCCAACGAGACTCGCACGAACACATCTTCACACAAAGTTCACTGTTTTGACGGTCTGCAAGACCGGTTGTTACACTCCTGCGTGTTGGGCTGCCTGTTTCCTCTCTCCGCTGACAATCCGATCGTCTCCATTCTTTCGGGAGCTGCCGGATGCCGAATTCCTCGGTGACTTCGTTCGTATCGACTGTTGCCAGGCAACGGCTTCCGTCGCGCGGGCGTGGTCTCTGTTCGTCTCGGATTCGCGGCGTCTGTGTTGATGCTTCACTTCACTTGATTCGAGGTCTGCGATGACGGCGGATGGAAAAGCTGCGGTCGCGGGGGCGGGGGCGGGCGGACAGCCGTCGCAACCTGTGACCGAACTGAAAAAGTTGGGCAAGTACCAGATCGAAAAGCGGATCGGCGCAGGCGGCATGGGGACGGTTTACCTCGCTCGTGACACTCAACTCAAACGGATCGTCGCTCTTAAAGTCTTGCCGCAAGATAAGGCTCAGAACCCGACGCTTGTAAAGCGGTTCAAGGCGGAGGCCCAAGCCGCCGCGCAATTGCGTCACAACAACATTGTGGGGGTGTACGACACGGGTGAAGACGACGGCTACCTGTTCATCGCGATGGAGTACGTTGAAGGACAAGACCTCTTCGAGTTGGTGCAGAAACGCGGCATCATTCCCGTGAAGCGGTCGATTGAGATCATCAAGCAGGTCGCCGCCGCGCTGCAACATGCCTTCGAACAGAACATCGTTCACCGCGACATCAAGCCGTCCAACCTGCTGATCCGCCGCGATGGCGTCGTCAAGCTGACGGACCTCGGCTTGGCTCGATCCATCGATGACACTCTCGAAACGAATATCACCCGCGCGGGAACAACGGTCGGTACGGTCGATTACATGTCGCCCGAGCAGGCACGCAACAGCAAAGCGGCCGACATTCGGAGCGACCTCTATTCGCTCGGATGTACTTGGTACCAGATGCTCACCGGTGAGCCCCCCTTCCCCGAAGGGAGCATGACCAACAAGCTTCAAGCACACGCGATCAAGCCCGCTCCCGATCCGCGCGACAAGAACCCGAACGTTCCCGAGGGACTGACTGCCGTCATACAACGCATGATGGCGAAGAAGCCCGAAGACCGGTATCAGACGCCCGCCGACCTACTCGAAGACTTGGCTCGTTTGTCGCTGTCCACCGCGAACATCTCGCGCGAAATCTTTGGCGACTTGTCCGACTACGATCAGAAGACCGTTGGTCACGGCGGGAAACAGTCCAGCAGCGACGACGAGGATGCTGACGAAGAGGACGACGGCTACTACGACGACGAGAAATACAGCGCCCAAAAAACGCCGGACGAAGTCCCGACACCATCGCAGCGCAAACCGAAGAATGCTGCGCGTGACACCGGCGACCAGAATCACGCTGAAACACGTTCGACGCCCCGCTCCCGTCCGCGCCAGGACGACCCCGATTCCGATGAAGTCGAGAACGACAAAGTGGAAGCCGCGCCGGTACGACGCAAGAAGCCGAAAGTGGCGCAGAACGACTCCGATGACAGCGACTCGCGGCGCGGCACCGTTCGCGCGCGCGGGGCCCGCGATGTCGATGATGACGAATCGGCCGACAGTGAACCGGCGCGACAGAAACGGCCGAAGGTCGTGGATGACGAATCCGGATCGAATCGCAGTTCCAGCAAGCCGAAGAGTGGTCGAGAGTCGAAGCCAGACTCTCGACCCGCCGAGGACAGCTCGGGCAAGAGCAAGAGCCACAAGCCACTTCCGCCGAAACGCGATGCGGCTCCCGTGGCGGTCGATGCTGATCGCAAAGGGATCAACGCGGAGACTATCAAGTATCTCGGCATCATCTGTGGCGTGATCGTCGTGGTTGCGGGCGTCGGTTATTTGATCGCGGCCTTCAGCGGCGGCATCGGCTCCGAGTCCAACCCGTATGCCGCACCGGCACCGGGCCAATCTAAGGCGGAGCAGTTAGCGGCCGCTTCAGGTCAACTTGACCCCAACGCCAATAAGAAGACGGAGCCGGAAGCACCGGTAACAGTCACTCCCACACCCCCGAAGCCCGCCGCTCCCCAGCCGGACTTCGATGTGGAAGCGTTGCCTCAGTGGGCGGCGAAGGATGTTGAGCCATCTAGCACTACGGTTCTCACTGTCGGACCGGGAGCCAAGACGGCCACTCATTTCGCTTCGCTCGACGACGTGTTGCCGACAATTCCCGATGCGGGCGGGATCGTCAAGCTGTTGGGAGCCGGCCCATTTCCGATGACGTACTTTGAAACGGCGAGACTCAAGCGACTGGTCCTGATGGCGGCATCGGTGGCCGAGCGTCCCGTCATCCTCATCAAGTCGTCCGATCTGGCAGGAACCGGCGGGATCAAATTGTCGGAAGGACAGCTCGAGGTGCGCGGCGTTCACTTCGTATTAGACCGCAATCAATTTCCGAACGGCGCGAAGATGCTGGAAGTTGTGGACGGCGGGTTGCTCGTTCATCAATCGTCATTCACGGCCAATGGCCCCGACACGGTGGCCACGACTGCGATCGTCGTCAGCAGTACCTACGACAATTCCAGCGCCTGGCGCATCCCGCCAAACGTGCTCCTTGATCAAGTCACCGTGCGCGGCGACGGACTGAAGGGATTGGCGATTCAGCGTGCAAACGTCGATGCCGTCGTGCGAGATTCACTGCTCGCCACGGGGTCGGCGGCGGCAATTGAATTCACAGGCTTTCTGACGCCGGGCGTCGCCGATGTGGTCATCCACAAACCCCGACGCATCGTCCGGCTGATTCGCTCGACGGTCTTCAGCCGTCGCAGCGTGTTCGATGCTTCGTCGTCAACCGACGCGGGTGGCAAGCCGCCCCGCACCGACATCGTGATCCTCGACTCACTTTGCTGCGCCCAAGGTGCGACCGAGAATTCCGCGTTGTTGTTGGCCGCTCGCTGGCCACAGGTCTCATCCACAACTGAAAGCTGGCTCACGCGGATGAAGTGGGTCTCGCGCGGTTCGTTGTATCTCGGCTTCGAGCAACTTGTTGATTTGGGGCCGTCGCTCTTCAAAGTGAACGATGCCACGCAATGGCAGCGTGTTTGGAGTGCCAAGTACGACACGAGACAGTTCCACAAGCTGTCCTTTCCCGACGAGGATCCCTCCGATCTGAGTACACTTTCGCCACTGGTCTTCGATGTCTCCGCGCTCACCTACCGTGAAGTCAAGGCGGGTAACGGTGATCTGCCCGGTTGTCCTGTCTCCAAGCTGATGGTGCCCGATGCCGCCTTGCAACAGCGTGGTGCCGTACTCGCCCTGCGGCCGCAAATCCCCGCTTCCATCCTCAAGCCGGTGGAAGCCGCTTCGACTAGGAAAGTCGATCTGAAGAAGCAGGATCTCGGGCTGATCCTCACCAACACCGAATGGCCCAGCGGAACTTTGTTTGAAGCGTCCGGTGGCGGCCTCTGCCAAATGTCTCCCGCCAAGATCGACGGCAAATCGCTTCGCATCGTGTTTCGCCAGACCGACGGGTTGCCGCTCAAGTTGCAGCCGAAGACGGGTGAGGGCAAAGCTCCGGATGCGGCGGCACTGTTCTCCATCACGCGTGGCACGCTCGAACTGACGAATGCCGTGCTGGAGGGATCGCTCACACCCAAGCTGAGCACTCCGCCGTGGCTCATTCAATCCACGGATGCGACAGTCGTTCTCAACGGTTGCCGCCTGCACGGGTCGGAAGTGGACGGCCAGCACCAACAGGGACTCATTCGTTTTACCACCTCAGCGCAGCCGTCCGCGTTACCCGAACCACCCCTGCTCTTCTGTCGCGACAGCTACCTGACCGGCTTCTGCTGCGGCATCCGTGTCGAAGCGGGGTCTGGAAACGTCGTCCTGCGGAACAGCATCTTCGCGATGCGCGGCGATGCGCTCGACCTGCGACCGATGCGTGTCGGAAACGAACTGCCCACCCTCATCGACGCGGATCAGGTGACCTTTTCTGCGAGCGGAGCCGTCGTTCGAGTCGAAGCGGCTTCGGGAAATGAGGGGCCTGTCACCTCACCCATGCGGCTGTTCTTGGACAACTGCGCCATCGCTCCACCGCTGACCTTCAAGCAGGGCGAGGCCGATGGCGCGACGTTGCTCAAGTGTGTGGGGCCGGTTCTCGAACAGAAGCAACTCGATTGGTGGGGCCTCTCCAACGGCGTGGCTAAAGAGGTCGTGCGGTTCCTCCATCGTGAGCCGGAATCCCCCGACGCCGCTGCTCAGAGTGGCCTCGCCGCATGGCGGCGAACGTGGGGCAAGTCGAACGACATCAAATTGCTAACGGGCGATCGCGGCGTCTATCTCGTCCGTGTCCTGCCAAACAAATGGAAGGATCTGCGTCCCACGTCATTCGAGTTAGACAAGTCTGCTCAAGCCACGACTTGGGCAGCGGGCGGCAAGCCAATCGGCGCGAACCTGCGCAGCGTGGAAGACTCCAGCGTCGCCAAGAAGGCGGGTGCCGAGCCTGCCGTTTCCAAACCCGCCACTGCGGGAACGAAGCCTGCTCCAACAGCGCCCGCCACCAAGAAGAACGTTGGGTTCTGACAGCCGGTGGACCAACGTAATGCAGGCGGCTCGCCTGCGCGATTTCTCATCGACGAACACAGGCGAGCCGCCCGTGCTACGGTGCGAACCTCGTCACTCGAACAGCTCTCTCACGACCTGCCCGGTGGCGAGTGGGAACGGGCGACCGGCGGGATCGGTGAAGTGGCTCGCGGGGTCGAGACCGAGCGCTGAGAACAGCGTCGCCGCGATGTCTCCAGGCGAGATCGGTTGTGTCTCTGGATAGGCTGCGATTTTGTCGGAGGCTCCGACCACACGGCCTCGCCCCACGCCCGCTCCCGCCAGCATGATCGAGTAGACCGACGCCCAATGTTTGCGGCCGGGAGTGCTGCCCGCGAAGTTCGGCTCGAGCGCAATGCGCGGAGCGCGGCCGAACTCGCCCATGCAAATGACCAGCGTGTCGCGAAGCAGCCCGCGTTGTTCGAGGTCTTCCAGCAACGCCGACACGCTGACATCGAACCGAGGAAGCAGGTGTTCTCGCATCGCCATGAAGATGTCGTTGTGCGTGTCCCAGCCGTACTCCTCGGTCTCTTCGGGAGCCTTGTCTTGTCCACGCGCGGTGTGGTTCAAAAAGACCGTGATGAGCGGCACCCCCGCCTCCACCAGTCTTCTCGCCATCAAACAGGCTTGGCCGGTTCGATAGCGACCGTAGCGATCACGGATCGCGGCGGGTTCCTGAGACAGATCGAACGCGCGACGGGTGTGAGGAGACGCGAGCAGCACATGCGCCTGGCGATAGAGTTCGCTCATCTCGGAGTAACGCCGGTCCGAATCGAACTGCCGGCGCGTTCGGTCAATCGCATCGAGTAACGACAATCGCCCCGATTGGCGGACGAGCGGCAGCGCGGGCTGCGGCTCCAGCCCGTCGAGAACCACGGCCGCATCGGTCACATCGCCCACGGTGAGCGGTTCAAACTTGCGGCCGAGAAACCCGCCGTACTGACCCGGCGAAGGCAACTCGGGAACGAGCAACGGGCCATTCACGTTGACCGCCGTGTACGGGAACTGGGGCGACGGCCGCACACGCTGCAGGATGGCTCCCAACGCGGGAGCGTCGTCGTCGCGCGGCAGCGGGTTCGATGACTTGCGCGGATGGAACTGCCCCGTCAGCGAGAGGTACGTCGCCGAACCGTGATCGAGATCATCGTGCGACATGCTCCGAACGATCGTGTACTGCCGAGCCAACTTCGCCAGCCGAGGCATGTGCTCACACAGCCTCACGCCCGAGACCGAAGTCGCTATCGAAGCGAACTCACCACGAATCAACTCCGACGCAGCAGGCTTCGGATCCCACATGTCGAGCTGACTCTGACCGCCACTCGCAAACAACAGAATCACCGACTTGGCCCGTCCAAAACCGGGCAGCTTCAGTTTGGTCGAGGCCATGTCAGCGGCACTCGCTCGCGCACCGAGCAAGCTTCCGGCACTCAAGCCTCCAATACGCAGCCACTCCCTCCGCGACAGTGCGGCTGAGGAATTCGCTTCGTCGATGACAAACCGGAGCGTCATGAATCACGGCCGATGGCGATCAATATGGGAAGGATTGGGATATCGACTTCACACGGTCAGGGCTGGCTCGTTTCACCGCGTGAGATATAGCAGGCTGTGGAACCGAGTTCATCTCGGCCGTTCGTCACTGTCGTTGGCGACGATGCCGAGTTCGGGTTATACCTCGCGCGGCCATTGATGAGACGTTTCTGCAATGGGAGTCATGGTGAACCGATGGCGGGGCCAATCCGTCTGGCGATCCGGCTTCATTCTCAAATTCATTCTGTTCTTCCACGGAACTGTTCAAATGACACGACTTGTTGTGAAACCGGCGGACTTGGACCTCGACTCGCCCGGGCGGCGCGATTACTGGGTGGCTCTCGAACACGACACGATGTGGGGCGCGCAGTTGATCCCGCTCACCGTGTGGGTGGGACCGAAGGTTGAGAAAGGTCGCGGGTTGGTGGCGTTCGGTTCGACTCATGGCAACGAGTACGAAGGGCCGGTCGCGCTGAAGCAGCTTCTCGGTGAGATTGATCTCGCGAACGTCACCGGGCGGATCATCATCATCCCGGTGTTGAACGTCGAAGCGTTTCGGACCGGGACGCGCGACAGTGTCGAAGCGGATCGCGTGAACCTCAACCGCGCGTTCATCGACGGTGCCGGGAAGCAGCCGACTCTGGCCGGAATCACGCATCGCTTGGCGGCGTTCGTGCGCGACTTCATCTGGCCGAATGTGCATGTCGTCATCGACCTTCATTCGGGTGGGACGATGGTTCGCTTCGACATCTGCGCCAGCTTTCATCCCATCGACGATCCCGAGCTGGCGCGACTCACCGCTGACGCCGCACGCTGGTTCGGCGTGCCGATGATTATGGTCTACCAGAACAACACGCCCGGTCTGCTCACGAGCGAGGCCGAACGGCTCGGCAAGATCACCGTGGGAACGGAACTCGGTTGGGGCGAGGCCGTGCTGCGTAAAGGTGTGACGTATGGACGGCAAGGTGTTCTCGCTGCGGCGATCAATCACGGCCAGCTTGCAGGCAAACTCGAACCGATCGCCCATCACGCCGACGGGACTCAGAAGTGCGCGGCGATCGTGGACTTCGAGTGTTACGTCCCCGCGCCGTTCGCCGGTCACTACGAAGAGGTGCTGCCGTGCGGCTCGCGCGTGAAAAAGGGTGACATCGTCGGTCGTCTGCACGACTTCGCCCGCATCGACGAACCGGCGTGGCCAGTGCGAGCGGGAGTCGATGGCCTCGTCGTCGGCCAAGCGTGGGCCGCCCGCGTGAGGCAAGGCCAGTTCATTCTGTGCGTGGGACGCGAACAGCCGTGGTAGTTTGCGGCTCGCGAGAGTTCCTGCGACGCTCTCTTGCCGGATCGAGCGTGAATCACAATCTCACGAAATGGAGCAGCCCAGTGCAAACACAGATCGAACGATGGGGTGACAACTTGGTTATCCGCATTCCTGAGTCCGTCCTCGCATCGACGGGTTTCGTAGAGTCGTCGGCGGTTGATGTGGAGTGCGTTCGGCACGGTCAAATTATCATCCGATCTACTACCCCCATTTCACCGACCTTGGACGACCTCATCGACGGAATCACCGACCAGAACCTGCATGTTGAAGTCGATGTCGGTGCAGCTGTGGGAGCCGAAGCATGGTGAGTCCTGCTGGAGGGTATGTCCCAGACAGGGGCGATGTGATCTGGATTGCGTTCAATCCACAAGCAGGACATGAGCAGGCGGGACATGAGCAGGCGGGACATCGCCCGGCGTTGGTGTTGTCACCGCAACGCTACAACGGACGAACCGGTCTGGCTGTTTTGTGCCCGATCACGAATCAACAAAAAGGCTACCCCTTTGAAGTCACGATTCCGGAAGGCTCGTCTGTGACGGGTGTGGTTCTTGCTGATCAGGTCAAGAATTTGGACTGGCGTTCCCGGCAAGCCACATTCGCCTGCAGGCTGACCGACTCCGTTGCCGCTGCCGTATTGCAGAAGTTGAACAAGCTGCTCGATCCAACGGGTTGATTCTCTCCACCGCAATTTCGCTCGTTGAGGATTCGGTTCTCATGAATTCAACAGGATCATCGCCGTACAACGACAGGCCTATTGCCACGAACGAGTCCCCAACCAACGTCCGCTGGCTGATGTTCGCGCTCGCGTGTGGTACGTCGTGGTTTCTGTATCTGCACCGGTATGCGTGGAACATTCTCAAGCCGGCGATTCAGGAAGAGTACGGGTTGAGTGAGACTCAATCGGGTTTTGTCTTCTCGCTCTTCTATTGGACATACGCGGCGGGACAGATTCCGAGCGGCATCGTGATCGACTTGTTTGGGCCGCATCTGTTTCTCGGTGTGAGCATTCTGTTGTGGTCGGCGGCGCTCGTCACGTTTGGGATGACGACGGACCTGACCGTTGTTAAAGGGTTGAGACTGCTGTTCGGAGCGGCTCAGGCGGGATGCTATCCCGGTCTGACAAAGGCGACGCGCGTTTGGTTTCCGCTACGCAGTCGAACCACAGTTCAAGGCTGGATCGCGACAACCTGCGGACGGGGTGGCGGCGCGATGTCGTCGATCATTCTGGGCAGCTTCTTGATGGGCTGGTGCGGCTTGAAGTGGCAGTCGGCGATTGCGGTGATGGGCCTCGCCGGGCTGGTGTTTGGTGTAACGTTCCTGTTGCTGTTCCGGAGTTCACCCGCAGAGCATCCACGGGTGAACGAAGCGGAACGATCACTGATTTCCGAAGGGACGGCGGTGCAGTCTCACACCGGAGCGCTCTCGTGGAGCCGAGCCGTTCGCAGCCGCAGCCTGCTCTGTTTCGTCGTTCAACAGTTTCTGGATGCCGGTTCGGATGTCGCCTTCGTCTACTTGATGGGGAGCTACTTCAAGAGCCGTTATGGCTTGGACATCACGAAGATCGGCTGGCTGGCCAGCCTTCCGTTGTGGGGCGGCGCGTTGGGCGGAATCGCCGGAGGATGGCTCAACGACCGCGTGATTCGTGCGACAGGGAACCGGCGCTGGTCGCGCAGCGGCATCGGTTTCGTAGGCAAGATCATCGGCTGCGCGATGCTGCTGCTGGCCAGTCAACAGGACGTGGCAATCGCGGCGGGAGTTGCTCTCATGGCGGCCAAGTTCTTCAGCGACTGGAGCCAACCGACGGTCTGGGGAACGTGTACCGATCTCGGTGGCCGTTGTTCGGCAACCGTCTTCAGCATCATCAACACCTCGGGTACGATCGGCGGCGTCGTGATGCCGATCATTTTTGGAGCGGTCCTCGACGCCAGTACGACCAAGATCGTGATTGATGGAGCCACCGAATCGACCGTCAACTGGACGCCCTTCCTCTGCCTGCTTGCCGGAATGTACTTGGCCAGTGCGTTGGCCTGGCTGACGATTGATTGCACGAAGTCGCTCGAAGAACCTGCCCCGGAGTCCCTCGTTTAACCGCGTGGGCAACGCGCCGAGCGGCCTTGGACGCTGACTCGCCCATCGACGCGTGGGGCGTTGCCCACGCGGTTAAACGAGTTTTCGGTACCTGTTGTTTCCACTTTTACTTCATGACGAAAGAGACCCCATGACCAATGCCGCGACCGAGTACCGTTACAACCGACTCACATGGCCCGAGATGAACGATGCCATTGGGATGCAGAAGCTGATCATTCTGCCGACCGGTTCGACCGAGCAGCATGGGCACCACTTGCCGCTCGACGTGGATGTCTTTCTGTGCGAATCGGTCTGTCACGAGGTGGGCCGTCGCATTCCGGACAAGGTGCTGGTCCTGCCACCAATGAGTTACGGGCTGAACCGTCACCACATCGACTTCCCCGGCACAATCCACATCGAACCGGATGTCTTCGTCAACTTCGGGCTGAACATCACGAAGAGCGTCGCGTACCACGGGTTCGAGAAGATTCTGATCGTGAACGGCCACGGCTCGAACTCGCCGCTGATCGACCTGATCGCGCGAAAGACGGTCCTTGAAACGAAGTCACTCTGTTTCGCGACGACCTACTTTTGGTTCCTGCTCGAAGAGTTCTACAAGGTTCGCGAATCGAAGGTCATCGCGCACGCCGACGAGTTTGAAACGTCTCTCTATTTGTACCTTGCGGGGGACCGCGTGCAGATGGACAAGGCGGTCGAGGACAACGATCGAATGGGAGAGTTCGTCAGCAGCGACAGCACGATGAACTATTTCGTCCGCTTCAATGACTACTGGGGCCGCTGGACTAAGACCGGCGTTCACGGCGACGCGACGAAAGGGACCGCCGAAAAAGGCAAAATCATCTTTGAAGCGGCAGTGAACGGTCTCATCAAACTCGTGGACGAACTCCGCGCGTGGCCCATCGAAGAACGAGCCGACATGCACACGCATCCGATTCAGTCGGACATCCAGTGGTGACGGTGTTCACAGTCGTATTTCCCGCCGAAATCGCAGCGACTCGGCGGGTGAGAGAAAAAGAAAAGGGAGCGGTCGAATCAATCGACCGCTCCCTTTTTAATCATGGCTCTGAAGTCACCGCAGCACGCAGACTCACGATGTGGTCATGCGGCTTGGTTGCGAGCCTGCAAGAAATCGCGACGAGTCGTCACGAGATCACTCCTTCTTTTCGCCTTCGGCAGGAGCAGCAGCTTCGCCTTCCTTCTTCTCAGCCGGAGCAGCTTCGCCCTCTTTCTTTTCGGCTGGAGCGGCTTCGCCTTCCTTCTTCTCGCCTTCAGCAGGAGCGGCAGCTTCGCCTTCCTTCTTCTCGGCAGGGGCAGCCACTGCGCCAGCATGTCCAGCCATTGCTCCAGCGGGTGGCATTACAGGAGCGGTCGTCTTTGGAGCTGGCTTGCTTTCACAACCAACGGCGGACAGTGCGAGAACGAACAGACAGAGACTGAGATTCTTCATGTGCTTACCCCGAAACAAAAATTTGCTTGACCTTCAAAGTTTTGGACAGAACGCCCGTCCTCCCACGCATGATCCACGAGTGGCTCGTAATATTCCAGCCCGGCACGTTTTCAAGCACATACTTCCCTCAATTACCAGTCGACGATAGGGGAATGAGGCGATCATGAGGCCCAAATCGGGCTGGAGGCAGGGGTGGATACTCTATTTCTGGTGTTCTCATGTTTCAAATGTGAGTGAGACGACTCGGGAGGTGAGTGGCGGTATACTCCCGCCACCTCGCGAGACCCACTGCCTCATGCACTTTCCGATTCGACAAACCCGCTCACACCTGATGGACCTGTTCGAGCAACAGGGTTTGCACCCGCGCGGCGATTTGGGACAGAACTTTCTGATCGACCTGAATCTGCTGGAAAGCATCGTGACCGAGGCCGACTTGGGGCCGGACGATGTCGTGCTGGAAGTCGGCGCGGGAACAGGTGGGCTGACGACGTATCTCGTGGCGGAAGCGGGGGCGGTCGTGTCGGTCGAGTACGACCCGAACATGTACCGGCTCACAAATGAAGTGACCTCGCATCTGCCCGACTTGACGCTGCTGAACTGCGATGCGTTGAAGAACAAGAACCAGCTCAACCCGCTCGTCACCGATGCGGTCTCCGCGTATCTGGCGGTCGATCCGGCACGACGGCTGAAGCTGGTCGCCAATCTGCCGTATCACATCGGGACGCCGGTTATCGCCAATCTGCTGGCCTCCGATTATCCGTGGTCGCGGATGGTGGTCACGATCCAGTACGAGATGGCACAGCGGTTGAACGCCAAGCCGGGGACATCCGACTACGGCGCGTTGTCGGTCTTCGTGCAGGCTCAATGCACCGTGAAACTCGTTCACAAGCTGCCGCCGTCGGTGTTCTGGCCTCGTCCGAAAGTCGATTCGGCGATCGTGCGGATTGATCCCGATCCGCAAAAGGCCGCGCTTATTCATGACCGCGCCGCGCTGCACGTCTTCCTGCGTGATGTTTTCGGTCAGCGGAGAAAAGTGCTGGGGGGAGTCCTCGCCCAGATGTACAAGGGGCGGATGACGAGAGCCGCGATCGACTCCGTATTGCAAGAGCTGAAGCTGCCTTCCGACGCGCGGGCGGAGGCGCTGGAGGTGGCTCAATTGGTGGAATTGTCGAATCGGTTGCAGCCGTTCGTCGAGAGTACAACACTGAACGACAAGGGCCGCCGGGACGAGATTGGGGCAAGCGAAGTTCGCCGCCAAGTAGAAGCGGAAGACCCCTAACCTCTCCCCGCAAGGCCGAGACGAGGGAACAAGAGAAGAGCGGACTAAGAACAGAGCTGCTGTTGGAATTTGAGAGGAATGAGACCGTGGAAGATCGCATTGCTTATCGCGGAGTCACTTTTGACGACGTGTTGTTGGAGCCGGCTTACAGTGAATTGGTGCCGGGTGATACCGACGTTTCGACGCAGCTCACCCGCAACATTCGGCTGAACGTGCCGATCCTGTCCAGCCCGATGGACACCGTCACCGAAAGTGACATGGCGGTGGCGATGGCTCAAGAGGGCGGGATCGGCATCATCCACAAAAACATGTCGGCCGAACTTCAGGCGATGCAGGTCGAGCGTGTGAAGCGGGCCGAGCATGGCGTGATCGTCGATCCGGTCACACTGCCTCCCGACGCGATGGCGGCTCGAGCGTGGGAAATCATGGAGCAGCGGAACATTGGTGGCGTTCCGGTGATCGACAGTGATGGAAAGCTAATTGGTATCCTGACTCGCCGCGACCTGCGGTTTCTGCCGTCCAAGGACAAGGACTCGACGCGCATCTCCGACGTGATGACGAAGGAAAACCTCATCACCGCCAAGGAAGACACGACGCTAGAACAGGCTCAACGACTCCTTTTAGAAAATAAGGTGGAGAAGCTGCTCTTGGTGGACGAACATTTCCAATTGAAGGGCCTCATCACCATCAAGGACATCGACAAGAACCTGCGGTATCCGCGAGCGGCAAAAGATGCGCGTGGACGACTGCGAGTGGGGGCGGCGATCGGTGTCGGCGATTATGAGCGGGCGGAGCGGCTGATTGAGAAGGGTGTCGATGTCCTGTGTGTCGATAGTGCTCACGGACATTCCAAGAACGTCATCGAGACGGTCAAAGAGCTGAAGCGACGCTGGACGATTGATGTCATTGCGGGAAACGTCGCCACGACAGAAGGAGCGAGAGACCTGATTCGTGCGGGAGTCGATGCGGTGAAGGTGGGCATCGGCCCCGGTTCGATCTGCACGACGCGGATCATTGCGGGGATCGGAGTTCCCCAACTGACAGCGATCTCCAACGCGGTGCGAGCCACCGTGGACACCGATGTGCCGATCATCGCCGATGGTGGGATTCGCTACAGCGGCGACATCACGAAGGCGTTGGCGGCGGGTGCTCAAACAGTGATGCTCGGCGGACTGTTGGCCGGGTTGGACGAAAGCCCCGGCGACGTGGTGCTTTATCAGGGACGACGATTCAAACGCTATCGAGGGATGGGTTCTCTCGGAGCGATGGTGAAGGGGAGCAGCGAACGATACCGGCAGGGAACGAGCGACGATGGTCGCTCACCGTCATCGTCCAAGTTGGTGCCGGAAGGTGTGGAAGGGCGCGTCGCCTACAAAGGGACGCTCCCCGTGTTGTTGTATCAGTTGATCGGTGGCCTGCGGGCCGGCATGGGATATTGCGGCGTTCGCACGATCGCCGAACTGCGTACGGAAGCGCGGTTCATCCAGGTGTCGCCAGCCACGGTGAAGGAGAACCATCCGCATGACATCACAATCGTCGAAGAATCGCCCAACTACTCGGGTGAACACGCTCCGATGGAGTCGCCTTGAATCGGCGTTGCTCGGCGCGTGCTTGGTCATCGCCTCGCCGATGGCCCTGTTCGCGCAAGGTCCGGCACGAGTCGATCGCGCTGTGGCTGTGGATGATGGCAGTCCCCGCAATGCTGTTGATCGCTGGAAACGATTGAAGACGCTCTACCCGCTTCAGGAAGCAAACGCGGGGCAAGAGGCGAAGCCGGGCGTGACCTCTCTCAACGAAGAACCACGCTCTACGCCACCTCGACAACCGTTCCTCACGATCCCGGATGAGACTCTGCCCGACTCGATCGAGCCGGGGCCCGCCGCTTCAGCGTCCGGCAAGCGCGACACGGCCGACGAGGAAGCTCAATTCAGCCTCCCGCGCCGCAACATCCTTGAAAATGAACTGCCACCGCCACGACCCGGCGGCGTCCAGCCGCTGATCCCACTCGACAACGAGCCAAACTGGGTGCTGCCCGCCATTATTGAGCGGGAAGAGGATCCCACCGCGACTCTTCCTTCCGTCGATATTGCTCCGCCCGAACCAAGTCACGTCGTCCCTGCTCCGGTTGAAGGAAGCACGCGACCGGTGATGAAGAGCAACCCGTCACGCAGCGCCGCTCCTGCACAGCCGGGATTCGAACAGGCACCGCCGGGAACCGAGCAGGTCGGTCACTTACAAGTGACTGCGGCGAGATACCGCAAGATTGGCAACATCGAACCGTTCCTCGAACGATCGTCGAATGGGCAGGAGGTCGATCAGGACATCCGCGAGTGGGCCAAAGGACAGTCGAGCACTCTCAACCTAGCACCAACAACCGGCCCGTTCCCCGAGCGGACCTTTCCCGCCGTCGTGATGCCGTGGGACGCACCGAACTTCTTCCACTACCCGCTCTACTTTGAAGACCCCGCGCTCGAACGTTACGGACACACGCACCACCCGCTCGTGCAACCCGTCGCATCGATCGGCCGGTTCGGTGTGCAGCTCCTCTCGATGCCTTACCAGATGACGATCGATCCGCCCTGCCGCGAAGTCTATTCGCTCGGCTGGTATCGCCCCGGCGAGCGCGTTCCGAAGCTGCACTACCAAGTGCCGTTGGACGCGAAAGCCGCAGCCGTCCAAGCCGCGACCGTGACGGGCTTGGTCTTCTTGGTCCCATGATCCCGGTGACCTCCCACGCCAACAACCCTCTTGAAGTCCGGCTTTTCCAAAGCCGGACTTCAGTTTTTGATGCCCAGCGTTCTCGCACTTCAACGTCACGCCGCTACCGCCTCAACAGGCCGGTTGTTATGCTGCCCGCCCGTTTTTGAAGCGGCTTCCCACGGAGCGAATAGCCCCCACAAGACGCTCCCTTTCATCGAGTCGGGCCGCAGTTTCACTCGGCCCGAACCCGCCTCCACGACAACCGCCACCTGCGAGACCCCGACCTTGGCCGACCACATTCTCAACCGTTTGGAAGAACTCATTTTTGAAGCCGAGCAGAAAACGAAGCCGCTGGAACTCGATCCCTATCGCAGTCAGTTGTTCGAGCTGTTCGTGATGGCCGAAGGGGCGGGTTACACGAAGGAAGGCTCCGACCCCGATCTCTCCGCCGACGGTCTCTGTCGGCTATTGGGGGCACGTTGGGGACTGGCCGCTGCCGCGCGCGAGGCGATGGTCCAGCAATCCAAGATGCCACAGGAGCAACTCGCCAAGATGCGTCTGCTCTGGTCGGTCATGCGCATGTGGATGGAGTGGGGCTACGCGTGGGAACGCTGGCCCGAATTCCACGGCCACACCACCGGCCAACCCAAGGCTTCGGACAACTGATCCCAAAACACTCCCGTCGCGAATTCTGCGAGTCCGCTACTCGGCCAATGCCACCGCCGCAAACAAATCGGCCAGTGGAAGGGAGAGGCCGGGGAACAGATCGCCCCCCGGAATGGAATCGTCTTCATTGAAGACCGACACCTTCCGCAGCGACTCATGCACGTAGAGACGACGGTGTTCGGGATGTAATACCCACACCTGCCTGACCCCAAACCGGAAGTACTCGACCAACTTCTCTTCCAGCTCCGTGGCATCGTTGGTCGGGCTGACGACCTCGACCGCCAGATCAGGCACAACGTCCCAGTCCCCCTCTCTCGGAAGCGGCGTCTGTCGGCAACGTTCCCGGCTGACAAACGCTACGTCCGGACGACGGCCGCGATCCGGATCGCGCTGGAACTTAAACAACATCTCGGTGATGACGATGCCGAGCTTGCGGCTGTTCGCAAAGTCATTCAGTCGAGCGGCCAGTGCAAACGCCAGCAATGTCATGTAGGCCCCCATCGGTTCCTTCTCCTGAATCTCGCCGTCGATGATCTCATACAGGTCCGGATCTTGGGCCGAGGAGAAACGGGGTGAGGCGGTAGCCTCGTTGAGAACAGCGATGGACATTGTGCGTCTCCTTGTCAAAGCGGTTGGGCGGGCATCATAGTTGGCTTGTTCGAGGCGAGGCAATGTCTCGCGAGATCTGACCACTGTGGGTGTCCCGCTTGTGAAATCGTTTTGGGGAGATGCTGAATGCGTTCCATTCTGTTGGCCGTTGCGAGCTGTCTGTGTGTGACGGTCGCGTTTGCTCAAGACCGACCGGCGCAGGTGCCGGGGACTCAGCCGCTGTCGATCGAGCAGCCGCTTGATGTCTTCATGATCGAGGGGCTGGACCGGTTCTGCCTCAAGGAAATTGAGAAGGCTCGCGAAGTGCGCGAGTCGCTCTGGAAGCGCGATTACAGCAGCCTCGCAGCCTACGAGAAGAGCATCGCCCCATACCGCGAGAAGTTCCGCACAATCATCGGGGCCGTCGATCAGCGAGTCCCCGCAAAGGGCCTAGAGTTTGTCTCGTCCACGATCGACAGTGCTCTCGTCGCGACAGCCGCCGATGGTTCGTATGAAGTTTACTCGGTGAAGTGGCCTGTCCTGGACGGAGTCAACGCGGAAGGACTGTTCCTCAAGCCAAAGGGACCGGCGGTGGCCCGCGTCATCGCTCTGCCCGATGCCGACTGGACACCCGAGATGATCGTGGGCCTCGCGCCGGGCGTCGATCCCGCGTCGCACTTCGCCGCGCATCTGGCCGCCTTCGGGTGCGAGGTCCTCGTTCCGACGCTCATCAGTCGCGACGACACGTTCTCGGGCAGCCCGGAACTGGGCCGCTACACCAATCAAACTCACCGCGAGTGGGTCTATCGCTCGGCCTTCGAGATGGGCCGGCACGTCATCGGCTATGAAGTTCAAAAGGTGATGGCCGCCGTCGATCAGTTCACGTTCCGCAACGAGGCCGATGGCAAGAAGCTGCCCATCGCCGTGATGGGCGTCAGCGAAGGCGGCCTGCTCGCCCTCTACAGCGCGGCGATCGACACCCGCATCGACGGCGCAGTCGTCAGCGGCTACTTCAACCAGCGCGACGGAGTCTGGCAGGAGCCGATCTATCGCAACGTTTGGGGGCTGCTCAAAGAGTTTGGCGATGCTGAAATCGCGACCCTGATCGTGCCGCGAATGTTGAGGATAGAAACGACAGCCATCGTTCCTGACGCTGCCGGACCTCCCGCGCCGAAGCCGGGTCGCGGAGCAGGAGCGGCACCGGGGGCGATCAAGTCACCCGAGAGGAACTCAGGAACTAACGAAGTCATTCGTGCCGTCCAGTTGCTCAAAGGGATGAATGACATGGCAAATGGCAAGCAGTCGATCCTGTATTTGAACGATGCGGACAAGCTGACGCTCCCCATGAAGCGTTTCATTCTGACTCATGGACTTGCTGCTGTTGGTGTTCAAGTTCGGGAGGACGATACGATTGCGGACTCTTCGACGCTGACAGACAAGCGAAAGGGATTCTCACCCCTAGATCGCCAGCAGCGACAGGTGCGCGAGTTGACCGAGTTCACCCAAAAACTCCTCCGAAAAAGCTTCCGGGTTCGCAATCAGTACTGGGCCTCGGCGGATCGGTCGAGTGTCGAGAAGTGGGTGGCGACCGCCGATGTCCTGCGCAACAAGGTCTATGAGGAACTGATCGGCAAGCTCCCCGAACCGACGATGCCGCTGAACCCGCGCACGCGGAAGGTACTCGAAGAGAAAGAGTACACCGGCTACGAAGTGGTCCTCGATGTCTACCCCGACGTGGTCGCCGCGGGCATCCTGCTGCTGCCGACCGATCTGAAGCCGGGTGAGAAACGGCCGGTCGTCGTCTGCCAGCACGGTCTCGAAGGAGTCCCGATGGACACGATCAGCGGCCCTCCCGCGGACGGCTACAAGTACTACAAGAGCTTTGCTGTCGAACTCTGCAAGCGCGGCTTCATCACCTACGCGCCACAGAACCCGTATCGCGGCAAGGACCTCTTCCGCACGCTCCAACGCAAATCCAACCCGCTCGGCCGATCACTGTTCAGCTACATCATCCCGCAGCATCAGGTCACGCTGAATTGGCTTGCCACGCTGCCAAACGTCGATCGGGATCGGATGGCGTTCTACGGTCTGTCGTATGGTGGCAAGACCGCGATGCGCGTCCCGCCAATGCTTTCCCCAGGCCGCGTCTCCGTAGGACCGAAGGGACAACAAGGACCGAATGAGGCCGCTTCGTCTTCTCCCCTCAACCCTCAACCTTCCACCCTCAACCTCCCCAGCTACTGCTTGTCCATCTGCTCGGCCGACTACAACGAATGGGTCGCCAAGAACGCCTCGACGAACGACCCGTACAGCTACGTCTTCACCCCCGAGTACGAAATCTTCGAGTGGAACATGGGCCACATCGCCAACTACGCCGAACTGTCTAACTTGATGACGCCCCGCCCCTTCATGGTCGAACGCGGCCACGACGACGGCGTCGGCGAGGACGAGTGGGTCGCTTGGGAATACGCCAAGGTGCGCAGGCACTACAACAAACTCGGCCTCGGCGACAAAACCGAGATCGAGTTCTTCAACGGCCCGCACACGATCAACGGTCAGGCGACTTACGAGTTCCTGCACCGACACCTCAACTGGCCAAAGCGGTGAAGTTCTTATCCATCAAAATTGGAATGAAAAACTGTGAGCGCGGTCTACGAAGAAGAACGAAATGACCAGTCCGGCGGACGCCATACCGAGCCGAGCCGTTACGAACTGACACTGCTTCGCGCGCTGGCTCGGGAGTTCCCGAACATCGACTCGGCGCTAGCCGAGATCGCGCGGCTGTCGGCGGTTCTGACGCTTCCCAAAGGGACCGTGCATGTCATCAGCGACATTCACGGCGAAGACAAGAAGCTGCGGCACGTCATCAACAATGCCTCGGGAACACTGCGGCCTTTGGTCGAGCACCACTTCCAGCGGCGGATGGAGCCCAAGCAGCTTCAGGAGTTTCTGACGCTGATCTTCTATCCGGCGGAGGTCACGCAGCGACTGGAGCAAACACTGACCGACCGCGAGGAACTGCGGGCCTTCGCCCGGCGGACGCTGCGGCACCAGTTCGAGTTGGTCCGAGTCTTGGCCTCACGCTACAGCCTGAAGCGGGCGATGCAGGTCTTCCCGCGCGAGTACTCCGACCTGTTCTCGGAGATGCTGCACGAGCCATTCAACGAACGCGGCCGCGAATTCGTCGAGGCCATTGTCGATGAATTGCTGCTGCGTGGCCGGGCGCTGCACCTGATTCACATCACCGGTCGCCTGATCCGCAACCTGGCGATCTACGAGCTGATCATCGGCGGCGACTGCTGGGATCGCGGCCCGCGCGGCGATCGCGTCGTCGATTATCTGCGAGACCAACCGAACGTCTCGTTCATCTGGGGCAACCACGATATGGCCTGGCTCGGCGCCGGACTGGGGCATGAGGCCCTGATCTGCCACGTCTTGCGAGTCTCTCTCCGTTACCGGTGCCTCGGTCAACTCGACGAAGGCTACAGCATCCCGCTCACGCCGCTGGAGCATCTGGTCCGGACCGTCTACGCCGACGATCCGGCCGCTCATTTCCAGCCCAAGACCAGCGGGATGCGTGAGGATCTGATCGTGGCCCGGATGCAGAAGGCGGCCGCCATCATGCAGTTCAAACTGGAAGGCCAGATGCTCGCGCGGCATCCCGAGTGGGAGCTGGATCATCGCCGCCTGCTCCACCGGATCGATCACGCCCAGGGAACAATCGAAGTCGATGGCGTGACGTATTCGTTGCGGGACTCGCTCCTCCCGACCATCGACCCCGCCGATCCGTACACGCTCTCACCCGAAGAACGCGAGTGCCTCGGGCGGCTGAAGTACTCGTTCACTCACAGCCAGAAGTTGTCGGAGCACTTGCACTACATCGTCGGCAACGGCTCGATGTATCTGCGGCGAGACGATCACCTGATCTTCCACGGCTGCGTCCCCTGCGATGACCGGGGCGAGTTCCTGCCGATGCCGATCGAAGGAGAACAGCTCAGCGGCCGCGCGATGTTCGACGCCATCGAACGGGTCGTCGCGCGGGCGATGGAGCAGCGGCAGGAGCAGCACCTCGACCTGCTGTGGTACTTGTGGAGCGGCCCCCGCTCACCGCTGTTCGGCAAGGACCGCATCGCCACACTCGAACGAGACTTCATCGCCGACAAGACGCCACACCACGAGACCAAGGATCCCTACTTCGCCCTGATCCACGAGCCGTGGTTCTGCGAAAAGGTGCTCGCCGAGTTCGGTGTCGATCCCGCCCGCGGCCTGATCGTCAACGGCCATGTCCCGGTGAAGATCGAGGCGGGCGAATCGCCGATCAAGCGGAGCGGCAAAGCGATCACCATCGACGGAGCGTTTTCAGAAGCCTACGGCGACCACGGCTTCACGCTGGTCCTCGAAGCGGACCGCACGGTCCTCGCCAAGCATCATCACTTCGAGTCGGTCGATGCAGCGGTGCGCGACGGCGTGGACATCGTCCCCAGCATCACCGCCGTCCGCGAATGGGACCGCCCCCGCCGCATGGCCGACACCGAACGAGGCGATCAGTTCCGCTGCGACATCACCATGCTCGAACGCCTGATCGAACTCTACCGCAACAACGATCTCCGCCAAGACGACTGGAGACAAGCCGTGCGCTCATGAGCGGAGTCGATTTCTCATTTGGGGGGGGCGCAGCAGTTTCACCAGTCCACTGGCCCAGGCCCCGACGAGTACCTGTCAGTTCGACGATCAAATCGATGGCAGATCGCGTCTCGTTACTACGGAATGCAATGCAACCTTCAAACAAGAACGAACGGAAGACAGATGTTCTCGTTGCGGACAAAGAATCGCGTGAACAAACGGTTCCCGTCGTCGAAGCGGTTGCCGCGTGGGTTGATGCGACTGGAACTACTGCTCGTGTTGAGTGTGATTTTGTTGAACGTTGCGATCTTCCTGCCGTTTGTCCAAGTCGCGCGCGAGGCGGCGCGACGAGACCAATGCAAGCACAATCTCAAACAAGTCGGACTGGCGATGGCGAATTATGTCGATGCCTACGAGTGCTTTCCCGCGGGCTTTGATGTCAGTCCTCAGGGGAGTTATTCAGGTTGGGGATGGAATCTCAGAATCCTGCCGTACATGGACGCTGCGGATCTCTACAACACGATTGAACCTCGTCTTGCGGAAGGGATTCACGGACTGCCGGATACTCCTCAATTCAGTCGGCGACTGACAACGCTGTGGTGTCCGTCAGATACCGGGACCGAGACGGTTCCGCACGCGATGGTTGTCACTGCGAAGGTCGTCGATGGAATTGTCAGCGAAGGGACGGAGGATTGGCAGAGTCGACTTCCCCATTCCAGCTACTTCGGCAACGCCGGATACCTGCAACTGGCCGCTGGCGGCATTCAATATAATGCGGCTGGAATACCGACGTCGGTGGTGCCGCTCATCAACGGGGGAAGCCTAGGTCACTTTGGGACGATCCGCTCTCCGGATCATCGGTACTGCGATCAAAAGAATTTCGGCGGAGTTTTCGGTCAGAACAGCCATGTCGCACCACGAGACATCCATGATGGGACTAGCAACACGTTCATGATCGGTGAGCGCTATTCGCCAACGGACTTATCTGCCAGCACTGTCGGACATGGAACGTGGATGGGCGTCCCCGACTGCACTCGCGCTCAGGGATTGGCGATGGCTCTGGCCGACGCGAGCGTGCGAATCAACATCGGAACGCCGCTTCGCGAACCGACGACCGGGTTTGGAAGCCTGCATCATGGCGGTGCGTTTTTTGTCCTTGGCGATGGAGCCGTTCGATTCATCTCTCAAAAGATCCATTTGGAAGTGTTTCGGAACCTGTCGGTGATTGACGATGGCAATCGATGAAGCGAGCGTTTCCCGCTGAGGCCCTGATCACATTGTCGGACGACTCCGATTGACAGGTCGAGCCGGCTGATCCCCGTTGGAAGGAATTCTCATGTCACTACCGCGAATGGTTTGGTCGTTGGGTTTGCTGATCAGTTTGACCAACGCAGCGTACGGCGATATTGCGCCGCAACGCCGTCCCCTGCCGAAACCGCCCATGGTGGCACCGGTGAAGATTGTGGAAGGGAAAGTCGACGACCTTGCTCCGAACGTTGTGGCGAGGATCGTCATCCCCAGCAGCCTGCTGCCCGATTTGCAGGAGCCATCGTATGGGTCGCCAGGTTCGACTGGATCTGCGGCCGCAGGAGCGATTATCGCCGGGCTGGCCCTTTCGGCCGCCGCGATCAGCCTGATGTTCGTCAACAAGACGAATCCGCATTGGAAAAAGGGAGTGATAGGCATCACTGGTTGCGTCTTGCTCGTGGGGCTCGCGTTGCTGGCAAATTTCTTTTTCCCCTCGGAATTCCACTCGCCTCCTGCGGCTCAATCGAAACCTCAACCGCAGATCGTGATTGAAGTCCAGAAGGACGGACACGAAGTCCTCTTGGTCTTACCGAGTCGCATGTCAGATCAGCCCGAAGCAACTTTCTGACTTGGACAGAACGAAGATGAGGATTCTGATGTGCGCTTCCACGGGACGCGACGAGGCATCGGTTCACGCGATCGCAGCGGAACCCATGTCCCTCGTCATGATTGCGATCCCTACTGTGGTGGTTGTCGGTTGTGCGATCGTGGCGGCTGCGGCGCCGATCGGAGTTTCGATCATTGCCGTGTTCCTGTTTGCAGGGCCGCACAATTGGATGGAGGCTCGGTATTTTCTGACGCGCATGCCTGCACGCTGGGGCGGCTTGGCTCCGTATTTCTCATTGGGCCTAGCCGGTTCCTTGTTTCTCGCCGGGATGTTTGCCGCCCTCCCTTGGCTGGCCGGAAACAATTCAGAAAACGGTTTGGTGCTGGTCGCCGTCTGGAATTCGTTGCTCACCGTCTGGATCGTCTTGCTCGCTCACCTCCGCAGCCGGCAGAACCCGCGTCGCGATTGGCCGTTTCTGATTCCGATCGGCTTTGGATTGATCGCCGTCAACTGGTTGTCGCCGCTGGCCTGGAGTCTGGCCCTGGTCTATCTGCATCCGCTTCTGGCGCTGTCATTCCTCGATCGCGAACTTCAGCGACAGCCGTCGGTCTGGCGTAAGTCATTTCGCATTGCATTACTGCTCATCCCGGTCTGTCTGCTTGGTATGGCGGCGCGTTCGGCAGGCGGTCCAGACCTTCCCGGACGCGATCTTTTGACGTGGCAGATCACACATCACGCGGGAGCCGAAGTGATTCCACGAGTATCAAATCATTTTCTTGTCGCGGCTCACGTCTTTCTGGAACTTTTGCATTATCTGGTCTGGGTCGTGGTGATCCCGCTCACGAGCAGGCGGAATTCCTTGTGGCGGACGCGGGACGTTCCACTGGCACGCCGCTCCCCCAACTGGCGACGACTGCTCACGACCGTCATGGCAGCAGGCGCTGTGGTGATGCTGCTCCTGTGGGCCTCGTTCCTGACGGACTATGCTTGGACCCGCAACGTTTACTTTACGGTCGCGATCTTGCACGTCCTGATGGAAATCCCGTTCCTGTTGCGGTCGCTTTAAGAAACGCCAGTTCTCCAAGAGGCATGTGATGGATCTTACGGCAGAGGAACTGTGGGCATTTCTTCCTCTTGGTTATCTGCTGACAATCGCGATTGAAATCCCGATTCTGCTGTTCGGCCTGTCGCCCAGTCATCCGCCGTGCAGACGGCTGATTGCCGGCTGCTGGTTGACCGCTTGCACCTATCCCGTCGTGATCCTGGTACTTCCAGGGACGGTCGGCGCTCGGTGGGGCAACGTGGCGTATCTTGCGGCCGCCGAGACGTTCGCGTCCGTCGCCGAATGCCTGCTGTTTCGTGCCGCCTTCCCGATCCCGACTGGCCGCGCCGCTGCAATTCGGGACATGGCGGCAATCGTGACAGCAAACGTCGCCTCTTTCATGATTGGACGTTGGATCTATCCGTGACCGTGGCACCCTGAGTTGAAATCGGCGATCGTCCTGCATTCAGACTTCCTCAACTTGTTTCCCGACCGCACACCAAGGACTCCCGACGATGGATTGGGTTCAAGTTTACGATCCGCTTGGCTCGCCGCTTTGGTCCACGGTGTTGGCGGCGTTGCCGATCATGGCGTTGCTGGGGTTGTTGGCGTTGGGATTGGATGCTCCCAAGTCGGCGTTGGCGGGATTGATCACGGCGCTGGGGGTGGCGGTGTTTGGGTTTGGGATGCCGGTATCGACGGCGGTGGCTTCGGCGGGGTATGGGGCTTGTTTCGGGTTGTTGCCGATCGGGTGGATCGTGGTCGCGGCCGTGTTCCTGTTTCATCTGACGGTGAGGAGCGGGCATTTTGAGATTGTGAAGCGGTCGGTGGCGGCGTTGTCGCCGGAT
>CAMAYU010000072.1 GCA_945862235.1 Schlesneria paludicola DSM 18645 | reverse complement strand
ACTCCATTGCTCGTCAGTGACAAACCCACTTTCCGTTTGGTTCGGCAACCCGGGCCGTCCAAAGCGGGGCGTAGTATTGCGTCGCCTCAAACGGCTGTCCAGTCAGCCTTCACGGCTCCGTCCAATTTGAGTTTGCAGAACAGGTAGGGGGGGACAAGCTCGCTTCGAGCGGCGGCCCACCATGTAAACGTCTACACATCCTGGTGGGCCGCCGCTCGAAGCGAGCTTGCCCCACCCTAATTGGATGGCGGATCCGACTTCTGTCGGTCACGTCAATCAACGACGCTGACAGCCGCCATCTGAGCGAGTAGCATCTCACCGCCCGCCTTGCCTCCGCGCCACCTTGATCCCGCCCATTTTCCTCGACCGAGCCTCGCCATGCTGACGCTTCCCGGTTCTTCGGTTCATTGCTGTGACGGACAGTCTCGGCGCACGTTTCTGCAAATCGGGTCACTCGCTGTGGGAGGGCTATCGCTGGCGGACGTGCTTCGAGCCGAGCAGTCAACGGGGCGAAGCAGTTCGCAGGCGAAGTCGGTCATCATGGTTTACCTCACCGGTGGACTGGCTCATCAGGACACGTTCGATCTCAAGCCGGAGGCCCCGACCGAAATTCGGGGCGAGTTCACTGGAATCGAGACCAGCGTGCCGGGCTGTCAGGTGGGAGAGCTGCTGCCGCTCACCGCACAGTGTGCGCATCGCTGGTCGGTCGTGAGATCGCTCGTCGGGCTGCGGGATGAACACAGCAGCTTTCAAAATCTGACCGGCCATCCGATGAACGAGAGTCAGCGCGACGGGAAGCCAAACTTCGGCTCGATCGTCTCGCACAAGCTGGGGCAGACCGACTCGTCGGTTCCCGCGTTCGTCGATTTGTTCCCGACGATGCAGCACCGTCCGTACAACAGCCCGCTGTCGGGAGTGCTGGGGCCGGCGCATCGCGCGGTTCAAGCAGACGGCGAAGACCTCGCGAGCATGAAGCTGCGGTTCGTCGAGCCACAGCAACTCGATCACCGGCGGCGACTGCTCACCGCGATGGATCGCTTTCGGCGTGAGGCCGATGCCAGTCCGGTGCGGAACATGGATTCGAGTTACGAGAAAGCGTTCGATGTCCTTACGTCGAGTCGTCTGGTGAATGCCCTCGACGTGACGAAGGAAGACCCGCGACTGCGCGAGCGCTACGGTGTCGGCTCATCGAAGCATCTCGGTGACGGAGCGCCGATGTGGAACGATCAATTGCTTGCGGCGCGGCGACTCGTCGAAGCGGGCGTGCGTTGCGTCACGGTTGCTTACGGTTTTTGGGACACGCACGGCAACAACTTCAAACACCTGCGAGACCATCTGCCGCTGTTCGACAAGGGGGTCTCGGCGCTGGTGAACGACATCTACGACCGGGGCCTCGACCGTGACGTGACGGTTTGCGTCTGGGGCGAGTTCGGTCGGACACCGAAGATCAACAAAGATGCCGGTCGCGATCATTGGCCTCGCGTCGGCCACGCGCTGCTCAGCGGCGGTGGCCTGAAAGTCGGACAGGTTCTCGGCGCGACCGACAAGTTGGGTAGCGACGTGTTGGACCGGCCGATCCACTACCAGCAAGTCCTTGCCACGCTCTACCACTCACTCGGCTTGGGCGAAGACCCGTCGATCAATGACGTGACCGGTCGCCGATTGCCCATCCTCGACCCCGGCATCCGCCCGATCGGTGAGCTGATCGCCTGAGTTGTCCGTGGCCGCAACCGAAGCTCAACTCTTGGGCGTCAGCCCTTCTAGAGTCTTCCGAGCGGGGCGGCGTAAGCCCCCCCGGTTCGTGGAAAACGGACTGACGCCGAAGAACTAGGGGGCTTACGCCGCCCCGCTCAGATGTCTCATCACGGACCGCGCGGGGTATTGACGAAGTCACTCTTTCTGCCGCTCGCCTGCTACCACGCGGCCTCGGCGTTTCCTTTGGCATCGACGATCCACGGTGTCCAGCACAGCGCCAGCGTCACGATGGTGATGTCGGTCTTCTTCGGCGCGATGCTCACGTCGGTCAGGACGAGGCTGTCGGGAGCGGCCCCTTCCATCAGTGCGTTGGCTTCAGTCTCGAACTGCGTACTGAGGTCGTCCAGTCGCTGCTGGATCGCGTCGACCGTTTCTTCGGCCAGTGCGACATCCTGTTTGGCTCCCGACATTTTTCCGGCGGTGCGCATCGTGGTGGCCATCTTGCCGATGTTCGTCGCGCTGGCCAACTTTCCACCGAAGACCGCACCGAGAATGGACGTGCCCAGCGTGATCGCGGCCGTCGTGGTGGCTTGGCTGGACTGAGTCTTCTCTTTCTCAACCCGCTGGTACGCCTTGCGGAGCTGTTCTTGAAGGGTCACCAGTTTGGGGCCGTACTTCGTTCGCAACTTCTCGACTTGCAGATCGCGATTCTCTTTGACGCCCTGCGTGATCCGGACGCGGAAGTCTCCCTCGGACTCGCCGGGGTTCGAGACCTCTTTCAGTTCGGCACACTTCCACAACCGCAGCTTCTGCGTGCGGTAGAGATGATCCTTCAGAGCCGACTGCAATTCGGTGAACGTCTTCGCGCGATTCAAATCAGCCGGGAGCGCGCCGAACCCGCCATCCTCTTCCGCGTGGTCGTCCTGTTCTGGCTCTTCGTCGGTCGAAATTGTGGCGGCATCCCAGATCGTGGCCGAAACATTTTCGACAGCAGGCAGGAAGATCGAAAAATCGCTGAGTTGGTCGATCCCCGCACTGGCTTGAGCGAACCGCAGTCGTGCCGTGGCGAGCAGCCCCGGTCGATAGAGCAGCTTCGACTTGCCAAGAACCGACGCCTGCTTGACGACGAACGTTTCGTTGACGCCCGGCGGCAGAATCGGATGCATGCCAGCATCGGCATCACCGAGTGACGCGGTGGCCGGTCCACTCGACGCGGGGAGCGCGGCCTTCTTGTCGGCCATCAGAATGGAAATCTGATCGCGGCTGATCGGCCCGCGCAGGTAAGACAATGCCCAGCGTGTCTGGAACACGACCGGCTGGTCGTCGTGGACGTTGTTCATCAGGAAGACGCGGTTGCCAAGTCCCGCGAGAATCCGTTCCATCTTGCCTCGATCAAACGCTGCCCCGGCGGCGGTCGAAGCTCCTTCCAGTCCCTCGAGCACACGGGCTTTGTCGCGTTCGGTTTGCAATCGGCCGAGGAACCACGTCCCCGCGTTCGAGAGACCTTTGTAGTCGAGGTCCACCGGGTTTTGAGTGGCGAGAACGACACCGAGTCCGAACGCGCGAGCTTGTTTGAGCAGCGTTAGCATCGGGATCTTCGACGGCGGGTTCGCAGTCGGCGGGAAGTAGCCGAAGACCTCGTCCATGTACAGGATCGCCCGCAGGCTCGACGTGCCCGACTGATTGCGCATCCACCCGACCATCTCGTTCAGCAGGATTGTCACGAAGAACATTCGCTCGCTGTCGCTCAGATGGGCGATCGAGATAATCGTCAGTCGCGGCTTCCCTTCGGCGGTGTAGAGCAGCTTCTGGATGTCGAGCGTTTCACCTTCCATCCACGCCGCAAAGCCGGGCGATGCGATCAGATTGTTGAGTCTCATCGCGAACGCGAACCGCTCCTTCGACGGATAGAAACTCTCCACATCCATGAAGCCGACCTTGTCGAAGTTCGGCTTCTGGATGAGCCGGATCAGCGTGCCGAGATCAACGTCCTTCCCCTCGCGCCACGAACGATCAAGGATCGTGGCCAGCAGGATGTGTTCCTTGCTTTGCAGCGGATCAGCGTCGATCCCCAGCAATGCGAGCAGTCCGGACGCGGATGCCGACACGCGCTCGCGCATCGCTTCGGTATTGCGCAGCGTCGCTTCGCCGGGGACGTTGAACGACTTGAGAACCGTCAGCGGCAACCCGGCATTGCTGGCCGGGGTGTAGATCGAAATATCAACGGCATCGCGGAACTTGGCAATGCGTTCGGGCGGCTGATCCCAAGCGGCGAGACCCTCCTTCCAGACCTTCGCCATCTTCGCGGAGTATTCATCGGGAGTCAGTCCCGCGCGGGTTGCATCGGCCGGATCGACCCACGGCCGGAAGTCGGCGGGCTTGAGATTCGGGAACGCGAGCAGCAAGTTGCCGAGATCGCCTTTCGGATCGATGCAGATCGCCGGGATGCCATCGATCGCCGCCTCTTCGAGCAGCGAGAGACACAGCCCCGTCTTGCCACTCCCCGTCATCCCGACACAGACTGCGTGCGTCGTCAAATCCTTGGCGTCATACAGCAGCGCCGCATCCTCGACCTTGCGAGTCTCCTGATCAAACCGCTTGCCCAGATAGAACACGCCGAGCTTTTCGTAGTCTTGCATCATGCACTCGCTGAAAAGAATGGGGACCGGAAGTGAGGTCGCTTTATAGGCGGACCCATCCCACTCGAAAAGTGAGCTGGTCGAGTCGCGGGGGCAGGGCCTCGTCCAGCTTCAGGACTCGCGCCGAGAAATGGCGTGCGGTGCCTGAATACTCGTCCCGCAAAAACGTCCTGTGAGCGGCACGGCGCTCGCTGCCGGTGATTTCCAACAGACCGGCGGCTAGCGCCGTACCGCTCACGGGTGCTGTTCAACAGAAACGGCCGAGAGCCGTTCCTTGGTGAGTCGCACGCCCGCATGCAGCGTGAGCAATGTGCGTGGTGAGGTGAGTTCGCTCTGCCCCGCGCCCGGTATTTTCCGGAGGCGCTACGCATCCAGCAACGACAACTCATCACGCAATCACGTCGTGCAGCACCTTGCCTGCGACATCGGTCAACCGAAAATCTCGGCCGGCGTAGCGGTAGGTGAGGCGTTCGTGGTTGAGGCCGAGTTGATGCAGGATGGTGGCGTGGAGGTCGTGGATGTGGACTCGGTTGTGGACGGCCTGGAAACCGAAGTCGTCGGTTTCGCCGAAGGTCATGCCGCCGCGGATGCCTCCGCCCGCGAGCCACATCGTGAATCCGTAGTGATTGTGGTCGCGGCCGTTGCCGTTTTCGGTTGTGGGCGTGCGGCCGAACTCGCCGCCCCAGATGACGAGCGTTTCGTCGAGCATCCCGCGCCGCTTGAGGTCGCGCAGCAGCGCGGCCATTGGCTGGTCGATGTCCTTCGCCAGCTTCTTCACCGAGTTGTTGTGATCGTTGTGAGTGTCCCACGGCTGGCCGTCGCCGTAGTAGACCTGCGTGAACCGGACGCCTCGCTCGGCCAGACGCCTCGCCAGCAGACAGCCGTTCGCGAAGTGGCTCGATCCGTACTCCTCGCGGATGTGTTTCGGTTCGTAATTCAGGTCGAAGGCTTCGGTCGCGGCGAACTGCATGCGGAACGCGGTCTCCATCGCCGTGATGCGCGATTCGAGTTGCTTGTCTTCGCTCCGCTCCTTCAGATGCTGGCCGTTGAGCGCCCGCATCAGTTCGAGTTGCCGCTGTTGCTCATCGGCCGACTGGCTGGCGTTGCGCAGATACGGGATGAGCTTCTGCGGATCGAGGTTCGAGTGGTTGATGTACGTCCCTTGATGCTCGCCCGGCAGGAAGGCACTCGTCCAGAGGATCGAGAACCGCACGGGACGGCCCGGACAAAGGACGACGTATCCCGGCAGACTCTCGTTCTCCGTCCCGAGGCCATATGAAAACCATGACCCCATGCTGGGGCGAGTCGGGACGATCGTGCCGTTGTTCATCAGCAGCAGGGCCGGACCGTGGTTGGGATTGTCGGTGTAGACGGACCTCAACACGCAGACATCGTCGATGCACTCGGCAAAGTGCGGCAGCAGTTCGCTGACCGGCACGCCGCTCTCGCCGTGCGGCGCGAACTGAAAGGGAGACGGCAGCAAGCCTGCGGTCTTTCGCTCGGTTCGAAACGAATCGAGTTCTGCGGGCCGCTGTCCTTCAAACTTCACGACGCCCGGCTTCGGATCGAGGAAGTCGGGACCAAACGGCCCGCCGTTCATGAAGAGGTGAATGACCCGCTTTGCGCGGGGAGCAACATGCGCCGCGAGTTCCTTCGCCGACGCCTGATTCAACAGGCCGGCCAAGCCAACGGCCCCGAAGCCGCCTCCCAAAGTTTGGAGCATGTGGCGACGAGAGAGTGACGAAGAGATATCGGATTGTTTGCTTGGCATTGTGGCCTCGTTCATCTCACCTGCCGGAAAAACAAAGATCACGGTTGAGCCGGGCGGCGTCAGGCACCGGACTCTTCATTGACGAAGTCCGGGAGCTGACGCCGCCCGGCTCAACACGGTCAAACACAGATCAATCCACGAACAAAAACTCGTTCAACCCGAGCAGCGCCTTCACGTAGGACCGCCCGCGTTCGGGAGAGGCCGGAGTTAGGAAGGCGGTTCCGATGCGCCGTTCGTCGGCGCTGGGATTTCGCTGAAACAAACGCTGATAGACGGTCGTCATCCTCTCGTCCATCGAACCGTCGGCCAGGCCGGACGTGATCGCGGCGGCTTGAGACTCCACGAACGTGCTGTTCAGCACAAAGAGCTGTTGCAGCGGCGTGGTGGTCACATCGCGCGCGGGACTGTGGGCTGTAGGTGGCGGGAAGTCGAACGTGCGCAGCATGTCGTTTTGCTCTTCGCGGCCGATCTTGCCATAGAGCGTGCGACGGCGGTTCGTCGGCAGATCGAGGTTGAGCGCGGGGCCGCCCAGCGCGTCGTTGAGGTTCCCCGCCACGTCGAGCATCGCGTCGCGCCACGATTCGATGTCGAGCCTGCGACGGTTCATCCGCCACAAGAGTTGGTTGTCGGGATCGAGGGCGAGAGAGGGGGAAGAGGAGACTGAATCATCCACTTTCGATGATTGCCTGTACGTGCCGGATGTCACGATCGATCGATGTAAACGCTTCAGCATCCAACCGGAATCAGAGAGCATCCTCTCCCTCTCTCCCCCGCTTTCCCTGCCCCCTCCTCTCAATTCCGCTGACAACCAATCGAGCAGTTCCGGATGACTCGGCCGCTCGCCCTGCTGGCCGAAGTCGCTGGGAGTTCGCACCAGACCGCGGCCGAAGTGGTGCGACCAGATTCGATTCACGATGACTCGCGCGGTGAGGGCCTGTGCCTCGTGCATGATGGCGTCGGCAAGCTCACCTCGTCCGCTGCCGTGTTGGAAGCGGCGAGGTTGCTCGGATGCGACTGAGCCGGAATCGACCGTAGGATGGACGCCTTGTCCGTCCGTCACCGCAGTGTCGCGGACGGACGAGGCGTCCATCCTATGGGCATTCCCGACGCGGTGTGAAAAGAGTTCGAGAAACCGGCGCGGCACGATCTCGCCGGGGTTGGCCGGGTTGCCGCGACGGAAGACGGGGAGATCGCGCGGCTGACGTTTGCGGATGTCGAGCTTCGTCGCGTCCGGCCCGTCGGCCACGACGAACACGCTCGCCTCTTCAATCGTCGGGGCCATCGGCGAGTCGATCTGCGGCGTCGCGGCGCGGATGTCGGCGATGTGCTGTTCGATCTTCTTGGCTTCTTCCGACTCCTTCTCCTTGATCTTCTTGAGACTCTCCTTGAGCGAGTCGACTTTGCGGCGGGCCTCGCGCACCTGCTCGGCCAATGGTGACGGCAGGAGCGGTCGGTCGGAGAGGTCGGTGCTGGCGAAGACTCCCGCGAGCGCGTAGTAGTCGCGCGTCGTGATCGGATCGAACTTGTGATCGTGACAGCGGGCACACGCGACCGTCAGACCGAGAAACGTGCGCGAGACCGCGTCGAGCCGCTCGTCCCACTCGTCGGCCACGATGACTTCGATGACCGACGGCGCGAGCTTGAGTTCCTTCCAATACTGCGGGCTCAGCCCGATGAAGCCGAGCGCCGCGTAGTCCTCGGGAGCCAGGTTCGGAGTCATGTCCGCAGCGAGTTGCAGTTTGACAAATTCGTCATACGGCCGGTCCTCGTTGAAGGCCCGCACAACCCAGTCGCGATAGAGCCATGCCTGCTCGGTCGTCTTCTGCCAGTCGGGCGTGTCGTCCACGTAGCGGGCTAGGTCGAGCCAGTACCGCGCCCACCGCTCACCAAAGTGAGGCGAGGCGAGGAACTGATCGGCGAGCCGTTCGTAAGCGTCGGGCCGCTCGTCGGCGAGAAACTCGGCGACATCGTCGAAACTCGGCGGCAGGCCGATCAGATCGAATGACAAGCGCCGGATGAGCGTCCGCTTGTCCGCCATCGCCGACGGCGCGAGACCGTTTTCGTGGAGCTTGGCCACGATGAACGAGTCGAGGGGATTGGCCAGTGCGGCATTCGGCGACTCTGGAATGGCCACGCGCCCCAGTGGCCTCACCGACCAGAACTGCCTCGCAACAGTCCAGTCGATTTCTTTCGCCTTCTTCTCCGCCGCGACTCCATACTCGGGGACGAAGGCACCATCAGTGATCCACTTGTTGAGGAGTTCGATCTCGGCGTCCGGCAGCTTCCCTTCGGGAGGCATCTGCAACTTGGGATCGCTGTACTTCACGGCCTTGAGCAGCATGCTCTCCTCGGGTTTGCCCGCCACAATGATCGGCCCGCGGTCGCCTCCCTTCAGTAGGGCGGCTCGCGAATCGACGGCCAACTCTCCGCTGTCCCCCGCCTTGTCACGAGCGTGACACTCGTAACAGTGCTTCGCCAACAGCGGCCGTATCTTCTTCTCGAAGAACTCGGTCGCAACCCGTTCATCAGTCGCAACCGCCTTGGACGCGGCGCACCAACCCGGCGCAAGGCAACTCGCGACAACAAGTAGGACCGCCAGCGATCTCATGAGAACTCCTTGGAGTGTTTGACTGAGGAATTAGAATCTAACAAAGCGCCCTCGCGATGTCTCGCAGCCTGAGCAACACGCAGGGCCATCCCCTGTTTCGGCGTAGGGTGGGACAGCTCGCTTCGAGCGCCAGCCCACCATCGAGAATCGTCGAGAAATCAGAGTGGGCCGGCGCGCCGAATTGCCGCGGGTCCCACTCGATATTGAAAAAAGCGATGGCCCTGATCGTTGACCAAGGGAGCCAGTCGCTCTCTCTGTCACGAACCGACTGCTTTCGACTCTGGGTGACGAACGCTAACATCGGTTCCGTCATCCAGAGGCTAGCTGTCGCTTGCCCCGTGTACTCAGCCATTCGGATTTGCACCGAAGCATGTTCCATTGGCGAAGAGGATCAACGTCATGCTGCCAAAAACTTCCAGCCTATTTCTGATGTGCTTCGCCATGTTCGCGGGGCGAGTCTGCCACGGGGATGAGCCGAATGCCAAGCCGGTTCCGCCCGCAAAGGACTCCGCCAAGGATGACGGGTTGAGTCCGTTGAACAAGTCGGGGACGGTACAGATCGATCTCAAGGGGAAGCGGCTCCTCGTAAAGTCTACCGTCGTCTTGCGAGAAGGCTTGTTGGAGATGCTCGTCTGTCTCAAACAGACCAAGGAACATGAGTCACTACTGTCGGTCGATGCCAAGGCGCAGGTGATTCATGCGGGGCTGATCGCACTCGGGGCGGAAGTCGGCAGCCCGGCACAGTTCGTTCCCGAGTACAAATCCGCGAACGGACAGCAGATCGACATCTTCTTCACTTGGACCGATGCCGACGGCAAGCTGCATCGCGACCCGGCTCAATCTTGGGTCCGTCATGCGACGCGACGGTACTTCGTTGAGAAGCTCGATCCCGCGCCGAAGGGGTTCTCAGTCCCCGTGAACGAAGATCTGAAGTGGGATGACAAACGGAACGAACTCCTTTGGTTCGGTCCCATGAGTGACACACAGCGTGACGAAATACTGAAGCTGTCCAAAGAGGCCCCGTTTCAGAAGGCGATCAAGTCGATCCACGCCCAGACTCAGATTCGGCAACTCGATGCGAAGTGGGTCTTTGCGGGGAGTGGCTTCACGACCGATGCGAACACGGGCGAGAAGTTCTATCTCGCCGAGGCGGGCGATCTGATCTGCGTCGCCAACTTCACGACCGCCACGTTGGACCTCGCCATCGAGAGTAGTGCCACCAATGACACGCTGATGTTTGAAGCCTTCACTGAGCGGATGCCGCCGGTGGGAACGGTGGTCACGATGGAGTTGGTTCCGGTCTTCAAGAAGCCCGCAGGACCAGGTCGCTGAATTTCACGGGAGAACGAACATGAGTACAGAATCCTCGGCTACCGCACCCTCGCGAGAACTGGCGACTCTGGGAGCGGGCTGCTTCTGGTGTGTGGAGGCCGTGTTCGAGCAACTGCGCGGCGTGTCTGCCGTTGAGTCGGGCTACTGCGGTGGGACGACGACCGCGCCGACTTATGAGCAGATTTGCACCGGCAAGACCGGACATGCGGAAGTCGTACAGATCGAGTTCGATCCGCAGATCATCTCGTTCGACGATCTGCTGGAGGTCTTCTTCGCGACGCACAATCCCACGACGCTCAACCAACAGGGGGCCGATGTGGGAACGCAATACCGCTCGGCGATCTTCTGCCACTCAGAGCATCAGCGCGAAAGTGCCGAACGCAAGATTGATGAACTGAACGCGAACGGTCCGTGGCACGGCAAGATTGTGACGCAGGTCGTTCCCGCCGCAACGTTCTTCGCGGCGGAGGCCTATCACCAAGGCTACTTCCAAGCGAACTCACGCCAGTCTTATTGCCAAGCGGTGATCTCGCCCAAGTTGGCAAAGCTGAAGAGTCAGTTCGGTAGGAAGCTGATAGCGGGAGAATGACACAACGAACCAGGCCCCGAACATTGAAGCTCGGGGCCTGGTTCGTTGTCTTGAAGTTTGCTGCGGTGGCCGCCTGCGGCCGGACTTCAGTTTATGCCCGTCGTCACTCCAGCGGCGACTCGTTGAGGCAACGTGACGGGAAGGAAGCCGTAGCGAGTTTCCGTTCCGCGAATCACGAAGAACTTCAGTGACACTTGGCCGTCTTGGTTCTGCGTGTTGGGCTGTTGCAGAATCCAGCCGATGTTGTCGGGCGACATCGTTTCCCACTTGTCGAGTCCGACAAGAATGTCTCCCTTTTGAATGCCGTTTGATGCGGAAGGGCCACCGTCGCGAACATCCATCACTCGCATCCCGCCTCGGTATTTGGGACCGACGAGATTCTTCTGCGATTCGGGAAGGGTCGACATCTTCACACCCAGTTGCTGCCAGAAGCGTTCGTCCGCACCGGGGCTCGGCGCGGTCGTTGCCACGGGGCGTGAAGGTGTCGTGTCGAGGTTCAGATTCGAGCGACCGCCAGTGTAAGCCGCCAAGATGAGGGTCGCTTTTTCTACTTTGTCACTGCGTCGAACGGTGATCTCGATCTTGTCACCGACCGGTCGGCCGAGCAGTGCCCGTTCCCAGTCGGCACCGTCCACGATGTCGATCTCACCCGCGTGCAGAATCACGTCGCCGTTCTTGAGGCCCGCCGTCGCTGCCGGGCTGTCGGGTTGAGTCCCATCGACCATCAACATGCGCGAAGCGGCCGACTTGACGTTTCGCGGAATGAGTCCGTGATACGTGCGGTCCAGTTGCTCGACACTCATCAGGCGTTCGATGATGACTCGGGCATCGTCGATCGGAATCGCAAAGCCGATTTTCTGGGCGCCGGCCCGAATCGCGACGTTGATCCCGATCACTTCGCCTTCCACATTCACGAGCGGTCCACCGCTGTTACCGGGGTTGATGGCGGCATCGGTCTGAATGAGGTTCTTATAGAACTGCGTTTCGTTCGCTTCGACATCGCGTCCGAGAGCGCTGATGTAGCCGACAGTTGCGGTTCCTTCGTAACCAAACGGATTGCCGATCGCGATCACCGATTCGCAGACCATCAGGTCAGACGAGGTGCCGTGCGGGATTACTTTCAGCGGCTTTGTCGCTTCGATCTTGATCAGTGCCAGATCGTTGACGCGATCGGCGTTGATCTTGCGAGCCAGATAGCTGCTCTTGTCGGCGAACTCGACCCGAATCGTGTCCACGTCGGCGACGACGTGATAATTCGTGATCATGTAACCGCGTTCGTCCACGACGACGCCGGTTCCCATGCCGTTGATCTTGCGGCCTTTGTCCGACGAGAACACGTTGTCTCGCGGGTTGGCTGACTTCTCGGTGTGGATGTTCCCAACCGAAGGAATCGCCCGTGCGGCGGCTCGTGTCAGTGGCGTTTGGCGATCATTAGCCGACAGCAGCGCCGACCCTGTACACAGGGTCAGAGCACACCAGGCTGAGAGTGAGAGAAACCGCTTTGTCATGGGGAAGGTCTACTCGTGGGCCGCTCAGGTTCGATCAAAAGGTGTACGGACTTCGCGTTTGCCACAATCCCTCGCAGCCGACGAACTCAGAGACCCGTAGGCCCCTCAGACTGCCGCCTTTGGCTGGACCCGTGTCTAACCATTCCGCCGAAGCGGCTTTGGAGACCGATCCATCGGCCCTCCGCAGGGCTTTGCATCGACGAGCCGCTGCGGGGCGCTTGATACTGCACCTCCTCATGACGCATAACTTGCCCAGCCCGACAGACCGACAGGCTGGGCAGACTGAAACGTGACCGATTGGATGAGTTGTGCCGTTTTGGAGATTCGCCCGAAGCTTGAGTGAAGTCGGCCGAGGCGAGGTCTCTTGCACGACGGATATTCGACGGACATCGGCAGTCTCGGCGCGGTCGATTCATCAACCACCCGCATCAATTGCCGTTCGGCGGTATGCTCCGCACCTTGTCGATGCATGCTCCACACGGCGACCGGCAACAAATTGTTTACCTTTAGACACCAACCCGAGGTGTGAACGAGGACATCGATCGACTTCGCCCTCGTTTACACTTCAAGTTGGTGTCGGGCAGACAAGTCTTGCCGGTCGCCTTACGGCTGCGCTCCTTCCTTTTCCTCAACGAAGCTCCCCACTCATGTCACGACGCGAACAACTGGAAGAAATGCTGGCCACTGAACCGGATGACACTTTCCTGCACTATGCCCTCGCGCTGGAGCTCACCAAGGGAGCCGACCGCCCCGCAGGGTTGCAGCGACTTGCCGATATGAACGTGCGGTTTCCCGACCACGTTCCGGCGTATTTCCGTCGCGGGCAGTTGCTGGCGGAGGACGGCGAAGACGAAGACGCTCGCGCCGTGTTGAGGCAAGGAATGGCTGCCGCACAACGGACCGGTGACGATCACGCTGCCGCCGAGATGCGGGAACTGCTGGAGTCGCTGTGAGCCGGTGTAGGACGCAGGGCCATTGCCTTGTTGAATCTGAAAGAAGGGGTGCCACGGTCACGGAGCTTCGACGTGGCGGTGTGGTTAAAAAACAGCCTTCACGTCATCAACACGGCCACGTCGAAACTCCGTGACCGTGGCACCCAACCTCAAAAAGCCGATGGCCCCGCACAGGGCGCGAGCGCGGTTGCGACCATCAAAGCGTGTGGCTAGCTTGTCTGTGTGCTGACCTGTGTCTCCATTGAGTGGAAGTTGCTTCATGAGCCAGTCGATCCTTCGGGCGTGCAGTTGGCTGATCCTGATCGTGGCGATGAACGGCGTGCGCACGCTGTTGGCAGCAGAACTCACGGCCGTACCACGTGTCGAATTCAACCGCGATATCCGATCAATCCTGTCGGACAAGTGCTTCACTTGTCACGGTCCCGATTCAGCCAAACGACAGGCCGGACTGCGACTCGACATGCGCGAGTCGGCTGTAGCGGAACGTGATGGCGGAACGCGAGCCTTCGCTCCGGGGAGCAGCTCCAGCAGTGAGTCCCTCCGTCGTGTGATGTCAGCCGATCCAGAGGAAGTCATGCCGCCGCCGAACAGCGGCGCGAAGCTCTCACCGCGCGAGATCGACCTACTGAAGAGATGGCTCGACGACGGGGCGGTCTATCAGCCTCACTGGTCGTTCCTTGCCCCGCGAGCCACGGTCCCGCCGACAACCGAACAGTCGGCAGCGGCGCGAGGCCCGGTCGATCAATTCATTCGCGCGCAGCTCGATCGAGAACGGTTGATCGCGGCTCCGGAAGCAGATCGGTCCACATTGCTGCGTCGCGCGTCGTTCGATCTCATCGGACTGTCACCTTCCCCTGAAGAGGTCGATGCGTTCGTCGGTGACTCGTCGCCGGATGCCTTTGAGAAACAGATCGACCGGCTGTTGGCGTCGCCCCGCTACGGGGAACGGATGGCCACGATCTGGCTCGACGCCGCACGCTATGCCGACACGAACGGCTACCAGACCGACGGGCCGCGCTTCATGTGGCGTTACCGAGACTGGGTGATCGACGCCTTCAACCGCAATCAGCCGTTTGATGAGTTCACGATCGATCAACTCGCGGGGGACTTGTTGCCGCGCGGTTCTTCTGCAGTCCCCTCGCCCCCGTCTTCGGAGGAGAAGGCTAGGGTGAGGGGGCCGAGCGGTGGACAGACTTTGCCAAGTCTGAAAGCAGAAGAAAGAACCCCTCAGCCTAACCCTCTCCCCTCCAAGGCAAAGGGCGAGGGGACAGGAAATGCGGCGACCGCAGCGAACGCGCTGCCCACCATTGCCAACGGCCGCCTGATCGCGACCGGCTTCAACCGCAATCATCGCGGCAACGCCGAAGGGGGCATTATCCCGGAGGAGTTTCGCGTCGAGTATGTCGTCGATCGCGTCGAGACGACCTCAACCGTGTGGCTCGGTCTGACAATCGGCTGTGCCCGTTGTCACGATCACAAATACGACCCGATCAGCCAGCGCGAGTTCTACCAACTGTTCGCGTTCTTCAATCAAGTCCCCGAGCCGGGCAAGTACATTCGCAACAACAATTCGATGCCGTATCTCCCCGCTCCCACAGCGGACCAGCAACTCAAACTGACGGCTTTGGAACGCGAGGCCGATGCGGCGCGAGCCAACTGGGACGCGATGGCTCCAGCCGTGAAAAACGGGATGACGCGACTGTCCGCCGAGATCGCCAGCGGCGAGAAGTCGGTGGACTGGAGCTTTGGTGTGGGATTGGACTCAGTCATCCCGTTCGATGGCGACGGTCATGTGTCGCGACTAGTAAAGCCGCCGGTTGCCTCTGAGAAAGTAAACGTCGAGGACGTAGAAGTTCCCTCTTTCAAAACGAGCGATGCGACATGGCACGACGGCCCAGCACAATTCACCGGCGGACGCATCGGCCAAGCAGCAGAGTTCGATGGAAAACGGTGGCTCGATGCGGGCGATGTCGGAGACTTCGGCGAGGACGAATCGTTTGCGATCTCCTGTTGGGTGAAGCCGAGCGGGAATAAGACGATGACGATCCTCGCCCGCATGGACCACGAGAATGCCTCGCGCGGATATGAACTTCGCATCGAAGAGTCCGGCCGGTTGCAGGCCCTTTTTTCCGGACGCATCCTCGACGACTTGATCCGAGTCGAGACAAAGGAGCCGCTCGCCACCGACCGCTGGTCGCATCTGTTCGTCTCCTACGACGGATCGAGTGCCGCGCGTGGCGTCTCGATTCGCGTGAATGGCGCACGCGCGGAACTTACCGTGATCATCGACTTGCTCAGCAATCCGATCCGTGTCAAGTTGCCGCTCGTCATCGGAGCGGGTGGTAGCGCTGGGCCGTTCGAGGGAGCGATTGATGAACTGCGACTCTATCGAGGCCGACTGACTGACGAGGTCGCGCTGTCGCTCGCGGCGGGAGACTCGATCTCGCAGATCGCCTCCGGCAAACTCGGCAACATTGCGTCGCCTGCACACCTCGCCAAGCTGCGTGAGTTCTATCTGAGACATCACGCACGGGAAGCCGAACGCGGCGCGAGGCAACTCGTGCTCGACACCCGCGCGCGATACGAGGCGTATCTCGCAACGATCCCCACGACGATGGTGATGCAGGACGTGCCGGGATTGCGTGAGACGCACATTCTGACTCGCGGCGAATACAACAAACCGGGGGAGATCGTTCAAGCGGGGTTGCCTGCGGTGTTGATGGCCAAGGCACCGACAAATCGGAATGATCAGTCTGATCAGCTCCGGAATCGCTTGGGCCTTGCGCAGTGGCTCGTCGCACCCGAGAACCCGCTCACCGCGCGCGTCGCCGTCAACCGGCTCTGGCAGATGTTGTTCGGCAACGGGCTTGTGAAGACCTCGGAAGACTTCGGCGTTCAAGGCGATTTGCCGAGCCATCCCGAGTTGCTGGATTGGCTGGCGGTCGAGTTTGCGGGAGAGTCGAGGGTGGAAAGTCGGGAGTCGAGAGCAGGAAAGGGTGAGTCAGATTCGAACGAGGTTGCACTGTCTTCGTCTGGCTCTCGTCTCTCAACTCTGGACTCTCGACTCCGCTTCGACATTAAGCGGACTCTCCGCCAACTCGTCACTTCGGCCACGTACCGGCAGTCCTCTCGGATCGACGAAGGGATGCTTGCGCGAGACCCCAGCAACCAGTGGCTTGCACGCGGGCCGCGTTTTCGACTTTCGGCCGAGATGATTCGCGACGCGGCGTTGGCGTCGAGTGGCCTGCTGGTCGAGTCGCTCGGTGGCCCGAGCGTCAAGCCGTACCAGCCGCCCGGTTTGTGGGAGGAACTCAGCGCGGAAACGGTTCCCGGCCCGATGTCCGTCTATGTGCAGGATCACGGGGCGAGCCTCTACCGTCGCAGTCTCTACACCTTTCAGAAGCGAACTGTCACCACGCCGGGCCTCGCCCTCTTCGACGCATCGAGCCGCGACTTCTGCCGTGTCAAACTCCCGCGCACGAACACGCCGCTTCAAGCTCTCAACCTGATGAACGACGTGACGTACCTCGAAGCGGCCCGAGTTCTCGCCGAACGCACGCTGCAAGACGGCGGCACGTCGGCCGAGTCGCGCATCACGTGGGCCTTCCGGCGCGTGCTGTCTCGCTCGCCAAACGACACCGAATTGTCCACGCTGGTCCGCGGATTCGATCGACGCCGCAAGGGATTTCAACAACAACCGACCGCAGCACTCCAAGCCCTGCAAGCGGGCGAAAGCCCCGTCAATTCCCACTTCGCACCCGACGAACTGGCGGCTCTGACCGCAACGATCAGCGTCCTCTTCAACGTCGATGAATTCGTGGAACGGCCCTGACACGCGCAGGATCAGCACGTCGCACTCACCAGATGAACTAGCATGCTCTCCGCCGAGAGGCCGCTGATTTTCAGAATCGTCTCGGCGAGAGTCAGGTTGTAGCGCTTTCGGCGCGGGTTCCTCCAAATGACTCACGACCGATTCGCGAATGCGATCGTGATAGGCTTCGACGAGGGTCGAAGCGGCCTCTGATTCGGTCTTACGAATGAGATTGCGAGTCCGCAGCTGAATGAGCAGATTCTGGCCTTTGGTCCCGATCCCCAATGCTTGATAGGCTGCTGTCACGACGAGAGGTCGCCCCGCGACAGCGATCAGCTCCAAGAGCTGTCGCGTTTCTTCCGGCAGGCGGTTTACACGGATCCAAATCACTTCATCCAGCGCCAGCGTTTGGTCGGTGATAATGGGATCTTCTTGAACGTGCTGCGGCAATTCCCATACGAAAAGCGGACAGCCTCCGGATTCCTTGGCGATCTTGCTCGCAAACCCGAGGGAAGCCCTGTCGTCACGCTTGAGGAGCAGCCGCGCCAACTGAGTCGCGTCGTGCTCCAGCAACGCATCGACAGCCAATTCTTGCCGATGAGGATGCACCAAGCCTGTCGTGTACGCGCTCGCCAACGTCTTTAAGCACTAGCTGGTGCCGATATTCTCGCTACGGTAGGAGCCAAGCAGCATGACGCACAGTGAATCCGGCGGTCGAACGAGGTCGGCCAGCAGAACGGCACCATCAACATTCCCCCTTTGGAGATCATCAATGTACAACACCACCGGTTGCCGCGCACCGAGCCATTTCAGCAACTCCCGCATCGCGTTCATGGCACGCTGCCGCATCTCTTGCTGATCGACATTGTCGATCGCGGGCTTCCCCGCGTCGGTCATGCCAGGAACCTGCCCCATCACGGGGAACAGGCGAACCAGCGGGAGACTTTCTTCCGGGATAACTTGTCGGACAACCTCCACGGGAAGTTTGCCGAGGTAGTCGGCCAGTGAATCGATCAGGCTGTCGAGCGCCTTGAATGGGACTGACTCTTGTTCGTAGCAGCGGCCGGTCAGCACCACGGTCTACTGTTGAGCTTTGACATCCTCGAAAAACGTTTGAATCAAGACGCTCTTGTCCATGCCGGATCCGTGTGAAGTACTAAACCTCAAGCCAGCGAATCCCATAGGGGTTCTCCCTGCGAAATGGGGGGGCGATCCTTTCACGTGGACCCAAGTCAGTGAAGTGGGGCACGCAAAAGCCTACGACCCGCCAGCTTCTCACGGCCACGTAAAGCCGTAACCGTGACCTCCTGACAGGCCATTTCTTCGCGGATCGCCCCTGAGAGCGTGCTTGGCTGGCCGTTAGGCGACCGGCAAGAGAAAGTAGACCCGACACTCCGTGTAGGGAACGGTTCGTGTCACGGAGTGACACGTCTACTTTGGGTAAATTAAGTCTTGCCGCTCGCTTTATTCCGGACTGGGTTCGGCGGCCGGAATATCCCGCTTCGCTGAGAAGTAGAAGACGATGCCGCAGGCTCCCACCAACAGCGCGGTCATGCGGTAAGCCAGCGCGGTGAGCAGTCCGTTCAAACGGGCGGACTCCAGCATGGCGGCCGTGCTGCCGGGGAGTACGGTCTGCTGGTGCTGTTGATAGAACCACGCCAACGCACCTTCCAACGCTCCAATCCCGCCGGGAGTGGGCATCGCGGCGCTCAGTGCTTCGGGCAGAGGCAGCCCTACGAGGTGGTCGATGTATCCGGGAATCGCCTGCCCCGCATCTGCCCCCAATGAACCGTGCAGCGCCATCGCGCACAGATAGAACGAACTGAGAAACCCGACGTGACCGAGCAGACTCAGCACTCCCGCCATGATGATGGCTGAGGGGCGTCCCTGATAGAGGCTGATCGAGTCGATCAGTTCCTTCGCGATCCGACCGACGACCGGCCACGTCGTGATCCAACTCATCAGCCGCGAGCGAGTCACCGCCGGGATCAACAGCAGCGTGATGCCGATCAATCCGGCGATAGTTCCGCCCCACAGGACTCGCACCGCCCACGCCATTTCGGGGCCGGGCTTCGTGCCGACCGGCAGAAGTGACGCGACGGCACCGGCGGCGAACAAGGCCCACAATCCGAGTACGCGATCAAGCAGCACGGTCGCCACGGCCGAAGCTCGCCGTCCGGGAGAGTCCTTCGCCAGCCAGACCGCTTTGACCAGATCGCCGCCCGCCGCGCCGGGGCCGACAAAATTGCAGGCTTCTCCAAGCAGTCCCAGCCGAAACGCCTCCTTCACCGTGAACGGTAGACCGATCCCCGTGACGAGCAACCACCATCTCAAGAAGGTCAGGCACAGCGAACCGAATCTCACACCGACCGCCGCCGCGAACAACGACCATCCGATCTCACGGCGACCCAAGTCCGCCAGCCCCTCGCGATTGAACCAGAACAGCGCCGTCAGCAGGCCCACCGCCAACAGCCATTTGAAGATCGGGGCGTATCGTCGAAGCCAGCTCAGCATGAAATCAGTCGTGTGGAGGAGAGAGAGAGTTGTTGTGGGAAGCACAGCGCGGCTCGATGGACCGAGCGAACGGGTGTGGTCAAGCATTTTCAGAGCGCAGCTACTTCGTGCCGATGCAGTACAGCCATTCTTGGCGAGGACCGTTCGCAGCGTCAGCCACACGCAGAAAGAGCTGACCTCGACTGATGCCGGGGCTGGCGAAGCCCTCCGTTCCAAGTTGGTTCTCGGCGACGAGTTCATATTGGTTGGGAGCCGCACTGAAGACGGTTGTCTTGCCGGACATGTCGGTTGAAATGATGTGGCCGTCGGAAAGAACCGGCGACACACGAAAATTGCCACCAATCCGTTTCTCCCACTTCTTGGTGCCGGTCGCCCCTTCGTAACAGCGAGCGACGCCGTCGTCGCTGACCATGTACAAATGCCCCTCATGGGCGAGCAACGACGGGCAGTACGACTTGGCTTTGTTCCGCCACGCGACCGAGCCGTCCGGCTTGATTGCCAGCGTCTCCTGTTCGGGATAGCCGCCGCTGGCGAAGACCAAGTCGTCGGCAACAACCAACGTCCCGACCGCCGCCTCCGCTGTGCCGGGAGTGGACCAGAGCGACTCACCCGTGATCGGATCGAAACTCGCGACGAGATTCCCGCCGCACAACACCAATTGATCGCGGCCACCGAGTGAGACGACGCGCGGCGAGGCATAGCTCGACTTGGCCGGTCGCTGTTTGCGCCAGGCGATGTCGCCGGTCAGACGATTCAGCGCGGCGACAAATCCACCTTGTCCGTGATCCGCCGCAATCAGCACCAGCGACTTGTGCAGCGTGGGTGATGCCGAGTATCCGAACTTCGATCCGAACGAGCCGACCTCGGTCTGCCAGACTTGATGGCCATCTAGGTCGAGGGCCGTCGCCCAGATCTTGCGATCGTTCAGAAAGAGAACGAACAGTCGCTCACCATCGCAGGCGACTGTGCTGGTGGCCTGCGTGTTCTCCCCGTGCATCGCGGTCTCAAACTGACCGCGATGTAGTTCCTTCTGCCAGACCTGCCGACCGTCCGCTCGATCGAGACACAGCACCGACTGAACCTGCTGTTGCTCATCAGCCGTTTCCAAATAGATGCGGTCCCCCACAATTGTCGGCGACGAATGACCTCGCCCCGGGACCTTCGTTTTCCAAACTACGTTCTCCGTCTCAGACCACTTCGTTGGCACCGCAGCCCCGGTCGAAACTCCATCCGCGTTGGCTCCGCGCCACATCGGCCAATCATCCGAGGACCAGTTCAAATCGGGGACATCCGCCGGCTGAGCCGTCGCCACCGCAGTGACCTCTTGCATCTTCGGAACGGGAGGTCCAGGACGCCGACCGCAACCGCTCAGACTCACCGTCAACAGACCGATCAACAGTAGACGCCGCATGGAAAAATGATCCCGAGAGGAGTGGATGATGATTTCTATCGTCCTTGCATGAGAGCGAGTGGGTGACGCAGGAAGGCTCGTTCACGGACGCTGAGTCGGCCGCGAGTCACTCGATTCAAAATGGGCGAGAATGTCCGTGGCGAAACGTTCCGAGTAGCCCGCGAGGAAGCACCAGAAAATCAGTTTCGCATAGTCCGTCGCTTCGCCGTGAATGCTGAACAGAATCTCGATCCCTTGCACGGCGGATGGCAGCTTGTCTGAGACGAACTTGGGGAAGAGGTCCCCCGTCAGCAACCCCGAGATGAACAACACATACGTCAGGGTAGCCAAGATTCCTCCGACCAGCGGCGACAAAAACGTGAAGACCCACGACTTCGACATGAGCGTCAGGTCTTCGTCCGCCAATTGGCCGAGCCGCCTTTGCAGGCCCACAAACCCTCCAAGAGCACCAACCAGCAACGTCATCATCGGGACTGCGCCCACGATGACCGCGCCAAACCAATAGGTCAGCAGCGCACCGGGAATCAACAACGCCATCAACATTCCCAACGCCATCAGCAAACGGTTGCTGACACAGATCAGAATCTGCATTCGCTCGGGAGTCAGCGGCGGTTTGTCAGGCATGGCATTCTCAGTGTGTTCAAACGGTTGGATCGGTTCGGCGGCACACAGTAGGCCGTCACCTCCACCGTTGTGAAGAGTCTTTCTGGTAGTGATTTCTCCGCTCGCAAAACTTCTGTTTGGAACGGATGTTCCTCCACCTGTCGTATTGCGATGGCCGAACGCGGGGCATGCCCGGCCCGCCGCCTGCTCTACGTTTTTCAACAGAGCCACGCACGAAGGGGGCGTGGTGCTGACTTAACGCTTGGGCTGCGGCTGGGTGTGTTCGATGAAGTCGCCTTCGTCTTCTTGGGCGAGCATCGTATCGGTGCAGTTGGAATCGACGGCACGGCAGCAGGTGGTTAGGCGTTCGGCGATCTCGCGCAGTTCGTCCTGCCAGACGTTCGGGTCCATGCCTGCGGGTGTGACCTGCTTGAACTCGTCGAGCAACAGCACGAGTCGGAGCAGGTGGCGGAAGATCAGGCCCTCTTGCTTGGAGAGGTCTTTCACTGAAACGAACAGCCAGAAGTCGTCGTTGAAGTTTTCGAGCAGATCGGCGGCCACCATGACCGGCTGAACGGAGACTTCGGGAACATCAGGGTAGTCGGACTCGAACAGCATCCGCATTTTGTCGGCCAGCGACGGCGCGTATTTGCGATCTTCAAATGGGATGTCGGGATCAAACTCGGGATAGAGGTCTTGCGCCGCGATTAAGCCGCGTTGGATGAGTTCGATGTCGATCCGTTCCAACGCGAGCGGTCCCGGTGGGAGCTTGTGTGGCGGCGGAACGCGGACGTGGCGGATCAAGGCACGAGGCAACTCCAACACGCTTTCGATGACGAGCAGCCGTTCCATGCGATTCGCGTAGCCAATGTGTTCCAGCAGGAACATCCCGTAGAGCGGGTTCACGCCACGAAAGACGAAGAGCTGTTCGAGCCGTTCGGTCGGGTGTGCCATCACCGGGCGATAGCGATTCTTGTCTTTGTCCTCGACGACCTTCTCGACCTTCTTTCCGGTCGCCTCTTCAAACTTCTTATCGACCGCCGTCTGAAGCTGCTGCGACAGCCACGAGACTTTCGCCGGTGCCTCCACGGTGGGCGTGGGAGCCTCACCGGGCTTGACGATCTCGGGCGGCGGCGGTGGCGGCGGATCGAGCTTCACGAAGTCACCCGCGTGCAGCGTGAGTAGCATCCGGTCGAGTTGCTTCTCGCTCGCCTCCAATTGCTTCGGGTCCATCAGCCGTTTGTGGACGAGCTTTCTCAAACGATCGACTTCGGGCGAGAGTTGCAGCATGTACGCGAGCATCCGCCACGGCAGCGGCCCGCGACTGGCAAGGTCTCCCGGCTGTGCAAACCGCAGCTTCTCGAACTGCGGTTCGTTCCAATACTGCCGGTCGTTGCTGCGCGTCGGCATCTTCTTCTTGAGAGCCTTCTTCGCGCGGATGAGATTGAAATCCTTCGTGTCCTCGGGGATCTGGTCGTACTGTGCCTTCCATCTCAGGATGCGCACGTCGTCTTCATGAGCGACGACATAGACGAAGCCTTCCGTGTCGAACTGCGGTCGGCCCGCGCGTCCGAAGATTTGGTGAGCCGAACTGGGATCGATGATCTTCTGTTCACCCGGCTTTCCTTTGAGCAGAGACGGCAACACGACCGCTCGCGCGGGGAGGTTGATCCCCGCCGCGAGCGTTTCCGTGCAAACACAGATCGTGAGCAACTTCTGCTGGAAGAGGTCCTCGACGATCCGCTTGTGCTTGGGCAGGATCCCCGCGTGATGCACGCCGACGCCGCGCATCAATAGCTGCTTGAGCTTCGTCCCCGCTCCCTTCGACCATTCGAGCTTCTCGATCTCCGCTACGAGCCGCTTCTGCTGGCCCGAGGCGAGCATCGACTTGCCTTTCAATTCCTCGGCGACATTCCAGCACTCATCGCGATTGAAGCAAAAGACCAGTGCCGGCGTGCGACGCATCTCGTCGTCACCGGCGGCCATCTCTTCCAGATGCTCGGTCAACAGCTTGTCGGGAACCCAGCGAAAACTGAGCGGCACGCGCCGATCGAGGCTCTGCACCAATTGAAGTGACCGGCCGTGTATCTTGCGGCACCATCCAACGAAGTTGCTGGCATTGCCGATCGTCGCCGACAACAGCAGCAGCCTGACGTGCGGCGGCAACAGCGACAGCGAGAACTCCCACACGATGCCGCGCTCGGGATCCGAAAAGTTATGGAACTCATCCATCACGACGGCCGAAACGCGATCGAAGTCGAGCGCGGCGGACGGTGGTGGCGACGACGCGGTGGCTGAAGCCGCGGACGCAGAGTTGTTGCCGCGCGAGTCAGCCGCGTGAACTCTGGGAGCGGCCGACCTCGTGAGTGCGTGCTTTGCGGGCACTGCGTCCGACTCATCGGAGTCCCAACCGATGAGATCGGTCTCGCTCGATGAGGTCGTCGTCACGGCCGGAACATTCTGAACGAGGCTCGCCACGCCGTTCGCTGTCGTGACAACAGCCGTTGCTCCCGCGTTCGGCGTTCCATCACCGATCCCCTCGCTCCCCCATTCAGCGACGCGATCCGCCTCGCGATCCCGCTCGCGCGTCTTCTCCGCTTCGGCCTCTTCATGCGCGGCCCAGTGCGAGTTGAGCAACCGGTTCAGCAAGATCTCGGCGACGACGACGAGAACCGTCGCATCGGGGTTCACGCGACGGTTGCCCGTCACGAGGCCGACTTGCTCGCGGCGAAATCCCCAACGTTCGGCCGACGCCTGCAGCTCGGTGAACTTCTGCTCGGTCAGCGCGATCAGCGGCGTCGTGTAGTAAATCGTCTGCCCGGTGTGCAGTGCCTCATACGCCGCCGCTTCGGCAATCAACGTCTTCCCCGTCCCCGTCGGAGCACAGACCATCACTCCGTCGTTGGCATCAAACCATGCCAGCAACGCCTCCTCTTGGACCGGGTACGGCGGATATGGCAGTGCGTCGAGATAGTTCAGAGCCAGTTCATCACGAGCGATGTGCTTGGGGGTCGGTGAATTCATGGCCGCATCGTATCGGCCACACTCCCGGCTCTGTAGTCCGGTCGCACTAACAGCCTGTTGAAAAACGTAGAGTAGGCGGCTCGCCTGCTTGCTTTTCTAGTTAAAAAGCACAGGCGATCCGCCCTTGCTTCGACTTTTTCAACAGGCTGCTAACTCGCTCCGGGCGGCGTGCCAGCGCGGACGAAAAGCCACGCGCTCATCACTAGCACTGCGATGCACGGCAGGAGAAATGTGACCTCTCCGAGTCCAATCCTTGTCGAGTGCAGCGTACAGATGACACTCAGACTGCCAAGGGCGATCAAGAACAGGCTAGCCGCGCTGATTCGTTGAAAAGAGGGGAGAAATCCCGCAACGATGAGCAAGACCAAAAAAGCGGCTGCGGCATAGATTCCCCAAAGAAGAATCCAGTTGGCATGGTTGACGACGACATCAATCAGCGCGAGCAGCCCTCGTGCTTTCGCGACCTCGCCGATAAGTAAAAAGGCTGCTGCCAAGAGCAAGTACGGCAGGACGACAAGAGCTCCGAGTGTGTGCAGGAAGGCGTGCATTTTGATGTGGCCCTACGACCAAGGTAACCGGGCGGCGACCAGAGACCTTGAATTACTGAAAACGCGCCGCCCGCCACTCGATCTTCTCGTAATTTGGGCTGTGCCCACCACAATCGGTTGCGGAATGGTGGGCACAGCCCACACTACATCTGCACAAATCAGGCAGTCGATCTATCAGCCTGTTGAAAAAAAATAGCACAGGCGGCTCGCCTACGGTTTCTTCGAGAAACGCGAGCAGGCGAGCCGCCTACTCTACGCTTTAGGGGCCAGTTAGTCAGTCATCGGAGGTCACTTGCGGCGTGTGGCGTCGTGTGACTCTCCGTATCCCGAGGTCGGGTAACTCTCAGTGATCGGATGTTAGTAAGGAGCTGGCTCAAAATAACTTCGCGATTTCCAGTCGCTCGTTTAACCGCAAGCCAAGACGAGCGTGTAGGCGGTACGGAGTTGAGGCCCTGTGTCAGCCCTCCGCGCTCGCCTTTCGCTTGCGGTTAAACGAGGAAGTTGTTTCGAGCCAGTTTCTAAGCTGGGGAGCTGTTGCTTGGTCTTCAATCACACGGGGAGTCGGGTTCGTGAAAAAAAGTGGCGGTCAAAGTGACGGTCGTGGATCGTCGGTGGATGATGTTGTCGCAAGTTCGTGATGGGATTCTGTCAGCGGGCTGTGGTGTGGTCGCTTCGGGTGTCGCTGAGCACCGTGCAGCGTTGGGTTTCTCGCGCGGGGGATTTGCCGCTGGAGCAGGTGGACTGGGTGGCTCGACCGGCGGGGGGGCGTGTGTCGCCGCGGCGGACCAAGGCGGGGGGCGAGCAGCGGGTGCTCGTGATCCGACGTCAATTGCGAACCAAGAGCGATCTGGGGGAGTACGGCCCCGAGGCCATTCACCGGGAACTGCAACAGCGCGGCGAGCGAGTAGTCCCGGCCGTGGCCACCCACCGGTGGCCCGACAGCCTGGGCCGATTCACTCGGATGTGCCTGTCGCTGAAGGTCACTCCGGTGTTCGCGCCGCCCCCGCCGCCGCTGTGCCGGGAATTTTCAAGCCGACATCGAAGCCTTCAACCGTCGCTGGCAAGAGGCGGTCTGGCTGCGCTTCACGTTCCGCAATCGAGACGAGGTGGGGGCTCAATCGAACCGCTTTGTGGCCGCACATCGCCGACGCTACGTGGTACGCATCGAAGATGCTCCCACGCGCAGAGCATTCCCCAAGAGCTGGCGACTGAACCCGCAACAGCCGCTGAAAGGGACCGTGATCTTCGTCCGAGAAACCAACGTCAAAGGGCCGGCTGTCGTGTTGGAACACACCTTCGACATCAACCAGGTCTGGTCTCACCGCATAGTCCGCGCCGATGTCGATCTGACCAAAGGCCAGATTCGTTTCCATGCCCTGCGAAGGAAGGATCCCCGCAACCATCTCCTCTTGGCCACACACGACTACAACACGCCCACCAAGCGATTCAAAGAGCGACCTCGCAATACGGAGAGTCACATGAACGTCCCCGCCGCCAGTGACCTCCGATTACTGATAACTGGCCATCGAATTGTTGAAGTCGGACGACCCAGATCTCAAACCTGACGCTGGGAGCAGATCCGACGAGGTCGCACAGTTCACACGCGAACGAATTATCAAGGCCCTCGAAGGGATCGGCCCACCGGTGAAGGATGCCCTGCCCGAGTTCGAGGTGGCCCTAGGAGCCTGTCTTCGTAATCCCCGACAGGGGATGGCATAGGAACATCTGACGTTTTCGGAGTCGAGTGGTCGGTGGATTGTTCGGCGGGGAGGTTGGTTGTGAGCGAGAAGACGTATCGGGCGTGGCGGCCGGATCAGGCGTGGTTGTTGCCGCCTTCGCCGCGGGACTGGTTGCC
>CAMAYU010000071.1 GCA_945862235.1 Schlesneria paludicola DSM 18645 | reverse complement strand
AAGGTCCGTGTGAGGAACTCGATCAGTCGGGCGGAGTTCACGCGCGAGTCGGGATCAATCACGCCTCCCACAACTTCCGGAAGTTCACACGCTTCCGTGATCTGTTGCCGGATGCGCTCGACCTCCGCCGCCGCTGCCGCACGTTCCAGCGCCGCCTGCCGCAACTTCAACTCGGCCTGCTTCTGACGCTGCTGATGAAACTGCAGCAGGCGTTGGAGTGAGAACTGGAATTTTTTCATGAGGGAGGTCTTCTCTCGCTTCATCGCGTGGGCAGAGTTGAATCATTCTTGGTGAGCCGGGTGGCGTCAGCTCCCGGACTCTTACGATTGCAGTCAAGAATCCGGGGGCTGACGCCCAATGGCACTCACTTTGTCATTCACCCCGTGAGCGGCATTGGGCTGACGCCACCCGGCTTACCAAGAATCGCATGTAGAACACGACTCACATGGGGCCGCGCGAGCGTGAACGAAGCGGCCTTTCATTCAATACGGCCAAGCGGCCGCGAGTCGCTGCATGGCTTCACACGTCTGTTCATGAGATCGCGGTTCGTTCAGACCTTGTTGCAGGAAAGCATTGACCTGCGGCATCAGCTTGACGACCAAGTCCACCTGCGGACTACTTCCGGCGACATAGGCTCCGATGCGCAGCAGGTCTCGCACGCCTTCGTACGTGGACATGATGTCGCGAATTTTGCGGGCGGCGAGTTGCTGAGCTGGCTCAGAAACGTGCAGGAATGCGCGGCTGACACTCTGCCCCACGTTGATCGGCGGGAAGTGACCCGACTCGGCAATCTTGCGGTCAAGCACGATGTGACCGTCGAGGAGTGAGCGGGCGGAGTCCGCGACCGGCTCGCCCAGATCGTCCCCTTCGACCAGCACGGTCAGGAATCCAGTGATGCTGCCGGTCACGCCGTTGCCAAGTTGTTCGACCGTGTTCGCCAGCAATTGAAACACCGACGGCGTGTACCCGCGCGCACTCGGTGGCTCGCCGAGCGTCAGTCCCAATTCACGCTGAGCCATCGCCAACCGTGTGAGACTGTCGAGAAAGAACAGCACGTTCTTGCCGCGTGCGCGGAACGAGTCGGCCATCGCGATCGACGTCTCCACGGCACGGATGCGCATCAGTGGCAACTGGTCCGAGCTGGAGATGACGACCGCCGAGCGAGCCAATCCGTCCTCACCCAGACTGTCCTCAATGAACGGCTTCAGTTCGCAGCCACGCTCACCAACGAGGCAGATGATGTTGAGGTCCGCCTCGGCCGTCTTGGCGATCTGCCCCAGCAGCGTGCTCTTGCCGACACCGCTCCCCGCGAAGATGCCCAAGCGTTGACCACGTCCACAGAGCAGCAAGCCGTCAATCGCCTTTTGCCCGGTAATGAACGGCTGCTGAATCCGCTCACGCTTCAGCGCGGAGGGGGGCGTATTGCGAACGATCCGTCGCTCGCTGGGCTTCACCGGACCGAGGTCATCGTAGGGGCGGCCGAGTCCGTCGAAGATGCGGCCGAGGATGCCGTTGCCGACGGGAACTGATCGCCGCTCGGGTAACCGGACCACGGTCAGTCCGCTGCGCAGTTCTTCGGCACGCTCGTACGGTGCGAGTTTCGCGAGGCCACGTTTGAACCCGACCACTTCAGCGGGAATCGTCCGACCGGACGGTTCGTAGATGAGACACTGGTCGCCGAGTGCAGCGGGGAGCGCGCACGCCAGCCCGTCCTCGACGACTTGCAGACGACTCTGCAAACGAAAGCCGTCGCAGCTTTCGACATCACGCGACAGGCGTTCAAGGTCCAGTTTCATCATGGCCGCTGACCGTCGAAAGGAGTTGCCGCCGAATCTCTTCAATCTGGTGACGCAGTTCGTAGACGACCTTGATCTCGCCTGCCGTCGCCCGGCAGTCACCACGCGCGAGCGTGTGATCGGCCACGTATTGCAGTGAACGCTGATCGCCCGAAGTGGCAATTGTGGGAACCTCCTCCAGCAGCGCGAGGTCCGCAGGATGCAACCTCACTACGGCAGCGTCCCGCGTTTGCAGTCGCGCGAGGACTTCATGGACGAGGTTCGCAATCGGGAACCGGTCACGATCAATCTGCTCGAAGATCAACTTGGCCGCGATGGCGTGCGCGAGTTCAATCGTCGCCTCCCGCACTTCGCCGATCAGACTTTGGAGTTGCTCGTCACTGCGACGCGCAGCCTGTTGCAGTGCGGTGAGCCCCCGCGTGAAGTTCGCGCGGTCTCGCTGAAGCGACTCCCGCTCCACTGCGACAGCGGCACGCTCGGCCCCGAGTGCCTTTCGTTCCAACGCGACTGATTGGCGAAGCTGCCGAGTATCTGAGGCAGATGCCGTGGCGTGATTTAGCCCCACCGGCGATTCCGGGTGGCGAGCGAATTCCGCACGCAGCCATTCCGGAACAGCAGCCCCGCGCTCAGCAAGGACGACCTTCCGAATCGGCAGGCTCAGCGGAATGCGGACTTCGATCATTCCCGGTCGTCCCTACGTAGTTCACACATTTCCGGCACGATTCGCCGGATGCGTTTGAAGATGGAGTTCACCGCCACTCGATTGTTTCGGTACTTCACCCCTACAAGGTTTCACAAAAATCGTCACATCCCCCGCGATCAGCAAAGTTCTCCGCGACTTCGATCCGGTATCGGACGATTTCGATCGTTCGATACGCTCGAACCGACGCGCGGATCGACATCGCGGCACGAAGAACGATGTTCAGCCGAACGGTGCCGAGGGAAGCCCTTCTGCGTTTGAGATGCTGCTGATCACGACGGTCTGCCCGCCAGTACCAATTCCCACCGAAGTCGTCCCATCCCGGAACGACTCAGGAAGCGTGTCGGCCGAACGAGTCGGGGTTGAGCCGCCCGCAGTTCCCGCAGTCACTCCACCCACAGTTCCACTTCCCCCCATCCCTGCGTCAACGTCAGCGACGACAGAATCGTTCGCGATCAACACAGCGCCCCCTTCAAAACAGCCACCCCAGATTGACGCCGATCCCTGCCCGCTCCCTGTGCCACTCAATGCCGACAACGAGACCGTGGAAACACAGCCGAGTCTCGAGGAACAACCCTCACTGAAGTCGGACCAAGAACAAAACACCGTGACTCTCGACAGCAAGGCCACTCTCACGCAGCGACTCATTGAAGACGCGGCTCAGCAACCGACGTGGCATCACACCGATGTGGCGCTCGAAGAAATCACGGCACTCAATACTCCCGAGGCTCTGTCTCCCATCGTTGCAGCGCAGGCTCCCATCGTTGCCGCGCAGGCTCCCATTGCAGAAGGAGCCGCCGCGACGGGAACTCGCGCCGAAACCCGGCAAGAACGGCCTGACAACTCACTTGAACGCCCTAGCGTGGGTGCCGCGTTACCAGCACTCGCTGCCGTCGAGTTGAAGCCCCCGGCCGTGAAAGACTTCTTCCGCCAGTTTCATCGTGATGAATCGTTCAACTCACGACACAGCCAGCCCGAATTGACAGAGCCATCTCGCCCGAACAGCCCTACGGCGGCAACGCACATCACAGCGACGGCCCTTTCGTCACGTAGCCTCGTTGATGAGCAACATGCCGCGAGAAACATCGACGCCGATTCGCCGGTCCATTCGCTCGATCACGACGCGGCGTCTCCGGCGACGTTCACACTGAACGACTCTCCCGCCACAACGCTTTCCAAATCGAACTCCGCCAGGCCGGGGACCGTCACTGAGCAATTGGCCTCGGCGGTCTTGAACCAGTTGGAGGCGGAGCCAATCGCCACGTCACGCACGTTCCGATTGCGGCTTGACCCGCGTGAGTTGGGACCGGTCGAGATCCAACTCACCGTCGTGAACGATGTCGTTTCGATCCAGTTCGTTGCACACGACGAAGGCGCACGACACGCCATCTCGCGGCAACTCGACGAACTTCGGCAGTCTCTCACCGACTCGGGCATTTCGTTCGGTCAGTTCGACGTATCCTCGCAGACGGGCAGCGATCACGGATCGCAATCGCGTGGAGAAGACCACACGCCACAGCGCCCCCCCGCGCCCAATCCCTTCGCGTGGCCCCGCGACAAGACTCACGATTTGCGCGACGAGCGCCATTCGGGCCACCTCAACTTCGTCGCGTAACGCGAGCCTCCTTTAACCGCGTGGGCAAGCGGACTGAAGCCAAACATCCCGCATCAGCAAGATTCGCCGCAGGCGGATTTAGTTGTGTGGCCTGCTCCCATTTTCGTATCGCTGACGTGGCTCCGTGAGCGACAAATGAAGTTGCGAGAGTCGATGGACTGACTGTGGCGGGACCTACCCATGCAGTCGTGATCGCCAGAGAAAACAATCCGGACGGAGAGGGCTTTCATGGCGGAGACGCAGATCACATCACAGGTCGGCCAAGATCAGTTTCTAAAACTGATGGTTGCCCAGTTGAAGTCTCAAGATCCGATGGAGCCGATCAAGGATCAGGAGTTCTTGGGACAGTTGGCTCAGTTCTCAACTCTCAGCGGAATTGAAAAGTTAAACGCCAATTTTGCCGACATGCTGTCACTTCAGCAGATCACTCAAGGATCAAATCTGATCGGACGACAGGTTGTTTATAAGGATGACGCCGGAGCGACGGCACGGGGAACGGTACAAGGCTTCGCGATCAATTCGGGGCGTGTCGAACTTCAAATCGGCAACGACGCCGTCAGTTTGGACAACGTCATTGGAATGACCTCGGAGGCGGCGTAGAGCGCCGTTCAGAAACCAGCCCGACGCGCAAGCGAGGGCTTCACCATCATCGAATGTCCTGTCCTCGCTTGCGCGTCGGGCTGGTTGTTGAGCTGTGTTCTGGTCAAAGCATCGAGTGTGATTGTGATTGAGGCGGAGCCTCGATCGGTTCGGGTTCTACGGGACTCCATCGTCAGTTTCTGACGCGAGTTCTTCAGGAGACTTCAGGAGCCATCGTGAGAACGGCAGGGACGCCGGCAAAAGTTGTTTGTCATCGCCGCGAGATCCCGCCCCATGATTCGCTCATTGTTTACCAGTGCTTCGGCGCTCAGCGCCCATCAACAGATGCTCGATGTCGTTGGCGACAACTTGGCCAACCAGAACACGACGGGCTTCAAGTCGCAGCGGCTGCGGTTCTCAAACCAGTTCACGCAGTTGTTGAGCGCTCAAAGCGCTCCGACCGAAACGAACGGCGGTCGAAATCCCATTCAAATCGGCCTCGGTGTGCAAGTCGCCGCCGCCGACACAAACCTCAGCCAGGGGACGTTTGAGAACACCGGTCGCAAGCTGGACTTGGCCATTCAAAACAGCGGGTTCTTCGTGCTGAAGAACGGTAACGAGTCCTACTATACCCGCGCGGGTTCGTTCGCGGTGGACGCGAAAAACAACTTGGTCGATCCATCGACGGGAGCGAAAGTACAACGTACGGGCGTCGTCGGTGAAGGAACCGCGACATCGCCTGCCTTCCAGACATTGGGTGACAGTAGCATCACGATCCCCAAGGGAATCACGGTCCCCGGCAACGAGACTCAGAACATCAAGTTCAAGGGCAACCTCGACTCCAAATCCAAAGAGCCGATCGCAGAAGTGCTGACCATGGGACAACCTCTGACCGAAGGAGTTGTGTCGGCCACGCCAAGTACCCTACTGAACAACTTGGGACAGACTACGACTCCGTATGCGGCTGGCGATCAAATTCAAATCACCGGTTCGCGCACCGATGGAACATCCGTGAACGCATTTTTTACGGCGACTGGAACAGCGGCCGACACCGTCGGGGCGGTACTGAATGTCATCAACAATGCCTTCCTCTCAGCATCGACAGGAACGGGAGCGACAGCGTCGATCGACAGCGCGGGGCACATCGTGCTCGCGGCAAATCAAGCTGGCCCCGCCAGCCTGACTCTGAATTTGAAGAGCAATCCGACTGATCCAACGCCGGTCAGTGGGGTCACACAGTTCACGAACTTTCAAGTCTCCGTCGATGGCAAGGCGGCCGACTCCGCGACCACGGCCATCCAGATATTTGACGCCCAATTTTCACCGCACAACGTCACGTTCAACTTTCAAAAGTCATCGGCCAATCGTTGGGATGTGACTGCGACACTCGAATCGAGTGAGGGTGTCATCACAGGCTTTGGCAACGACAACAAAGTTGCCGGACTGACGTTCAACGAGAACGGCTCGTTCTTAGGAGTCGTCGGGACGAGCGTGACTGAAGTGCTGTCATTGCATCAGCCATTTACCGTCGGCGGTATGCCCGCGACCGCAGCGACTTCGCTCGACGCCCTCGACCAGCATTCGGGCGGAGCCTACGGCGCCACCGATGCGATTCGCATCTCGGGCTTGGATCACAACGGAGTCGTTGTTGGCCCGATGGACTTCCCCACCTCGGGAGCTACTGTCGGCAGCTTGATCACCGCGATCAATGGGGCCTTCTCCGGTGCGACTGCACTGCTCAACGGTTCGGGGATCATCGAGCTCTCTGCAAAGATCTCCGGCCAAAGCCAGCTTCAACTGGATCTGCAAGACCTGCCAACCAATACCGGCGGAAAAACCAACATCAGTGATTTCAAGCAGATGATACGCGGCACCGACGGTGATGACAGCATCACGTTCCAGATCAGCAATCTCACCTCGTTCGGCAATCCGACAACAATCACCCTTGGATTCGGATCGCCGAACGGTTTCGATGGGCTATCGCAATTCGGAGGATTCACATCGGCGGCATCGACATCACAAGACGGCTTCGCTCAAGGAACGCTGGTGGACGTGAATATCGAGGCGAACGGAATCGTCACCGGCCAGTTCAGCAACGGCCGCTCGGAGTCCATCGCTCAGATTGCCCTCGCCTCCTTCTCCAATGCCGAAGGTTTGGACCGAAAGTCGAACAACTACTTTCAGTACAACTCCAGCTCAGGCGAACCGATCATCACGGCCCCACAGGCGGGCAGCGCCGGCTCGATTCAGGCGGGAGCGTTGGAAACCTCCAACGTCGATATCGGGACCGAATTCACTCAGTTGATCGCGGCCCAACGCGGCTATCAGGTCAACGCCCGAGCTTTCAGCGCCGCAAACCAGATGCTGGAAGAGACGGCCAATCTGCTCCGCTGATGATTGAGTCCGGGCGTGTCGCACTACGCCGAATCGGCTGCATTTGAGACCTCACGCGGCCGCCTCGGCGGTTTCTGCGTGTGTCCTCTGCTGGCGATCTCTGTCTGTCTGGCGAATCGGTTCAACCGGAAATGTCTTCGCGACCGATACGTTTGAAGTCGCCTCGCTCGCATCGAGCAGGGCTTCGACTCTCGCGAAAGACGGACGATGAACGGGTACCAGCAATTCTTGCAGCAGATTCAACAGCTCTGGCAGAAGCAGAGCGTCATGGGCAAGATCGTTTACGCTGGTGCCCTCGTGGCAACGGTGGCCGCGGTCAGTGGTGTTGGCTATTGGGTCACCAAGGTCGAGTACCAAGTCCTCTGCTCGGGCCTGCCCGCTGAGGAAGCGGCGGCGATCGTGGAGAAGCTGGATGCGGACCGGACCGAGTACAAGCTCGCGTCGGGTGGAACCACGATTCTTGTCGCTGCTGACAAAGTGCAGAAGACACGGATGACCCTCGCCGTGGCCGGCCTGACAAAGGGACCGGGCAAGGGGTTTGAACTCTTCGACGAGATGTCGATGGGCGCGACGCCGTTCGTACAGAACATGAACTACGTCCGCGCGATCCAAGGCGAATTGGCGCGCACCATCATGCAACTCGAACCGGTCGCCCAAGCCCGCGTTCACATCGTGCAACCCGAGCCAACTCCGTTCGTGCGCGATGAGCAGCCGGTCACGGCCAGTGTCGTGCTGAAGACCAAACCGGGCGCGTCACTCAGCCGGAAAGCCACCGCCGGCATCGTGGCCCTCGTCGCAGGGAGCGTGAAAGGACTGACAGTCGAAAACGTCACCGTACTCGACTCGGATGGAACGGTGCTGTCCGAGAAGCATGATTCGACGCGCGGCCTCGCCTCGTCCGATCAACTCACGCACCAGCGCGACGTGGAATCGCACTTGGCCGCGAAGGCTCAAGAGTTGCTGACGCGATTGCTCGGCCCAGGCCGCGCGGTCGTGCGCGTCACCGCCGACATGAGTTTTCGTCATGTGAAAGAGACCAGCGAAAAGTTCGATCCCGATGGCAAAGTCGTCTCGCGCGAGTCGATCATGTCCTCGAAGACGACTTCCGCCACAGGGTCGCGCGGTCCGGCCGGCGCCAGCAGCAACATCCCACCGGGACAAGCGGCGGGAGCGGGCGGCGCAGCGGGACCAAACAAGAACGAAGAGACCGTCGAGAGCGAATTCGTCGTCTCGAAAACCAATCTTCAATCGGAAGAACGGCAGGGAACGATCAACCGCCTCACCATTGCCGTGATGCTGGTCCCGCTGCCGACAAAGGACGATACGCCGGTGGCCGAGACGCTCGGCATTACCCCCGAAGAGGCCAAAGAGTTGGTCAAGCAGGCGGTCGGCTACAAGGACGGTCGCGATCAGATTCAGGTCAGCATTGGCAAGGTTCCAACAGCGCCCGAAGCGGTGGTGGCACCGGCCGTGGAAGTCTTCACTGCTCAGCAGTTGCTGAACACCGCGACGAACCTCAAGACCTCCTCGGTCGTGGTCGGAGGAGTTGTGTTGGCGGGGATCGTCGGGCTGCTGCTGTTCCGCCGGCGACCCGCGACCGCACCGGCCGTCGCCAGCCTCGCGCTGGCCAACGACACCACATCGCAGTCTGCCGACGAACTCGCAGACTTGAACGCCGTCGCCGCAACCATCAAGGCTTGGCTCGAACCGCCAATCTCAATCCGCATGGACCGCGCCGCAGAAGGCTCCAAAGCCAAGCCCGCGTAAGGTGAACCACACGACTTCGCGGATTAGCGCGTAGGATGGTCGCCTCGTCCGTCCGAATGATCACGGAAACGCTGAGCGGACGGACGAGGCGTCGATCCTACAGGCGCATCTCACGGCTTGGCGGCATCCGACGCGGCGGAGCGACTCTTCGACGTGGCGGTCCGTTTGTCGCGTTCGGCTCGCATTTGATCGAGGTGCGATTCGGTCTGCTGATACCACGCCATGTTGTCGAGTTGCCACTTGGCGAGGTCGCGCAGCACCGGGTCTTGGTTCGATCCCGCGACGACTCGAAAGGCATCGCTCGCAGGCTTCCATTGCGACCGTTTGCGGAGGCAGGTTGCCGTCAGAAACTTCAGCATCATCCGGTTCTCATCCGTCGGCTGGACCTTGGCGAAGGCCTTCTCAGCGGCGGCGTAATCACCTGATCGAAACAGCACGTTACCGAGAGCGAAAGGATCTACCGGATCGTCTGGAATAGGAAACGTGGGTGGCTCGGGAGTGACGACCGGCTTCGGAGCGACGGGAACAACGACAGTCGGCTTGACCACTGGAGCGACAGGGTCCGCGAAAGGATCGACGGCAGTCACACTGGTTGAATGCGGCACACTGGTGACCTGCGGCGTACTCGGCACAACCGGCTTGGATCGGCGTGTGATCCCTTTCGTGGCCAGCTTCGTCAGCACGTCAAGCAACTCTTGGCGCTGCTGGATCGCCACGCGATCACTCTCCGCATCGACCGACTTGGTACTGCGCAGAACTTCGTCGCGCGCGGCATCAAAGGACTGCAACTCACGACGAAGTTGGGTCAGTTCGTCTTCCAGACTCAGGCCGGACTCCGCCTCGACAATGCGGAGCGGCAACGGTGCCGCAGCAGGACGTGCGTCGGGACTACGTGCCGCTTGCGTCGTGGGAACTCGCAACAATTGGGGCGGCGCTGTTTCCGGCTGTGCGAGCAGCGTTCCGGAGAGTCCGAGGAGCGATAGAGAGGCCCATCCGTGGTGTCTCATGATTTAGTGTCCGCCGTGTGAGCCGTCCTTTGGGGCCGGCTTGGTGTCGAGGGGAGGAATATCGTCTTGCAAAATTTCGTTTTCCGATGGCAACAGATACTCGCCGATCGTCACCACCACGAGCTGCCTGCTATTTGCCTTGAGATCTTTGAGCGCTTCATGGTTGGCGCAGGAAACAATCCGCATCCGAGCGGCGGCGACTCCCCGCGATTGAAGCGCAATTTTGACTGCCGCCGCGCGACGAAAGGACAGGTCATGCCCCTGCATCCCGTCGCGAGTCGCCTCTTCGGGGGAGCAATGTCCCTGGATCAAGACGACTCGGTAGTGGTGCCGGATCACTTCCGCGATCTGATCCAGATCACTTGCCATCGACTTGGTCACCACATCGGAATTGCGATCGAAGCGAATCGGCTTGCCGATGTTGGACTGGGCTTTGACGAACGGTTCCGCCGTTTTCTTTTCTTTCCCTTCGATCGCCGCTCCCAACCAACGTGGTCCGTGATTGGGGAATTTACCCGAGTTCTTCTGAGCCATCACTTGGAACACGGCGAGGTCTATCGGATCCGTGGATTTCGGGTTCGGCACATAACCGAAGCCCAACTTCACCGACGCCAAAACCTTCAGCATGTCTTCGTTGGACGTGGTCTTTTGCTCTCCTTTAACGAGCATCAACACGAAGAAGCTCATCAGCAAAATCACCATGTCCGCGAAGCTCACGATCCACATGGGAGCGTGACCGCCGCCTTCTTCGTGACCACCTTTTTTGTGCGGACCAGACATGAAATTCCGAGCCTTCTGTGACCCACTCATCCGAAGCGTGAGCGAGGACGCACGCCGTCACCGCTTACATTCTCAAGCCATTCTCAACTCAGTCCACTCGCAACACACAGAGCCTCGCTGACGCTTCGGGTTCGTGTTTGACTTTCCAAGAGGGCTAACGCCCAAGAACCGGGGGGCTGACGCCCCGCGCAGAAGTCTCATCACTGAACTCGCGCAGACAATCACTTCTATTCCATTCGGCTGGCGGCTCGGTTGTCCAAGAAGCTCAGCAAACGCTGCTTCAAAGCTGTCGGCGAATCACCGGCCGCGATCCCCAAAATTCCTTGCAGATAAAGTTCCTTCAGCAGCATCTCCTGATTTGCACGAATCCCCAGTTTGTCGGCAAATGGCAGGCAGATGATGTTGGCGTAGAGCGACCCGTACAGCGTTCCCAGCAAGGCCACCGACAACCCGGCACCGATCGCCGCGATGTCGCCGCCCATGTTTTGGAACATCACGACCTGACCAATGATCGTCGCCGTCAATCCGTAAGCCGGAGCGTAATTGCCCATCAACGCGAAAACCTTCTTTCCCAGCCCGTGTCGCTCGCTCAACGCATGCAGCTCCAGACGCAAACTCGCTTCCACGTCGTGGTGATCCTGACCGTCGATCACCATCTTTAAGCCCTTCGCGAGGAACGGCTCTTTCACTTCTTCCATGCGACCTTCCAGCGAGAGCAGTCCGTCCTTGCGTGCCACGGCCGCGAAATCGACCAGTTGCAGAATCGCTTGCGTCAGAGTGACCTCTTTCAGAAAGAAGCACTTTTTGAGCGCCCCGAACACTTGGAGAAAGTTTCGCATCGGCATGCTGATCATCGTCGCACAGACCGAACCGATGATCACCAGCAGCACGCCTTCCGTGCTGTAGAAACCCATCAAGTGGCCATGCGTCTGGTGATACATGCAACCTATGGTGATGCCGAGTCCGAACAGCAGCCCCAATACGGTTCCCATGTCCATGCTATTTCCCCTGCTTCACGATCGTCCGGACTCTTCCTGCTTCTCTCTAGTCGAAGGGATTTGTGATTCCTTGCAGGCGCGGTCCTGCCAGACAATTCATTCACAGCAAAGTCACGCAGTCGTGACGGTGCTGCCGGTCATATCGTTTAACCGCGTGGGCCACGCCCCGCACGCCGTGCGGCGTTGAAGCCCGCTTCTCCACACGGGGCGTTGCTCACGCGGTTAAACGACCGAACGTCCTAACTTTGTAAATCAATGAAATTGCTCCCGTTCCTAAGGACCGATCATGACGCCTGGTGCCGGCGGTGGGTCCGACGCGGGTGGCATCGCGACGGCATTGAGAGCTGGAGCAAAGCTTCCTCCCGCCGGTTGCACGCCACTGGGCGCGGACGGACCCAGAGTCGCTGCAACCTGCTGGCACACGAACCGTTGATAGACATCGGGGGACTCCAACACGCGATTGGCTCCCATCAAGCTTTGCGGCCATTCGAGCGTCTGCTTGTAAAACGTTTGAGCTTGAGCGGCCGTGGTCGCGACCCGCGCGTCCCACACGCCGTCGGACGACGCGATCGCGACTCCTTCCGCCGGGCTGACCATCAACAGTGACAGCCCGACGCGCGGCGGTGAGTACGGGTGATACTGCGTGAGGTTCCCGAACAGGACCGCTTGGGCTTGGTATTCACGGGCGACGCGCAGCAATTCGAGTTCATCGAATTGGCCACCGCGAAAGATGTCTTGCGCCCGCGCACCGGGATCGTCGCGCGTGGCCACCACGATGTCGAACCGTCCCGTCCGCTGAAGCTCCGCCGCGAGGTTCGCCTGCAATTCTTCCGTGGCTTTGGGATAGGCCGTCTGATTGGCCAACGGCATCAGCACGACACGCTGCACGGACGACCAGTCGAAGTTCTGTGCGACGAACTGTTGATACGGTGCCGGAGTGGCCTGTATCAGTGCTGCCGCCTGCTTTTGCTGCCGCTTGTGCGCGCACCCCCAGACAGTCGCGAGAACCAGCATCAGGATGACAGCCGTACGCCGCATGACTCACTCCGCCCGTTCGGTCGGCAGCGTGCCGACATCATCCGACTCGAGCAGTTGTTGCAACAGCGGAGCCATCGTTTGCAAGACGGCGGCGTTGTCCTTCTCCGCGCTGCGAACCTTCTCGCGCAAGCTTTCGACTTCGCGTTTCAAGCGATCCAGTTCCTCGCGCGATGTCACGAGGTCCTTGCGAGCAGCTCGAATTTCGCGGATCGCCAACTGCAACTTGTCATCGCGTTCCTTCACGGCCGCGTTCAGTGTCGCGTTCTCGTACGTCGTGTTCTCAACGTGCCGTTCGAGTTCTCCGATGGCCGACATCAGCCGCAATGATCGTTCGGTCGCCGTCTCACCCGGATGCAGTCCGAGATGACTTCCCAACACGGAAGGGGGCGACATGCGATCCGACGGAAACGCAGGCATGGGCTGCAGCGCAGCCTTCGCGGGCTTCTTGATGATCGCGAACCGACTCGATTCAGTCGCCGGTTGTTCGGAGGGGACCAATTCCAGCTGAGACGATGTCGTCACGACGCCACCCGCCGTCGAGACGCTCCCAAGCGGAGTCACCTTCTGACCCGAAGCCGCTCCGACTGCCGTCTTACGCGGTGCGCTGGCAACCGCCGAATTGATGGTCGCTGAAACGTGCCGATGTACCGCAGGCGATGCCGCAGATGTGCTGGAGCGCGCTGGCGCAACGCGGCTCAACGGCGGCAGTGTTGGCGCAGAGGCGCGTGGCGACAGGAATGTCGGAGCGGAAGGCGCGGGCAAAGCATCACGGCTCGGCGCGGGAGACGGTGGAACGAAATCCCATTCATCGAACTTCTCGGTCTGCCCCTGCAACGCGGCGGGACGACCTTGTTGAAACAACGCTCCCGCGCCCGCCACTGACAGGCAGACAATCAGAGTCGGCAGTCCGAGTCCCTTCAGTTTTGACGGACTCATTGTTCGCAATCCTTTCTCACCGTGTCACACACGAGAGCGAGTTTCAAAACTAGCCCGACGCGCAAGCGAGGGCTTCACCGTCATTGAAGATCCAGCCCTCGCTTGCGCGTCGGGCTAGTTTTGAAATGCCCTCTACGTTCTCACCCGAAGCGTCAACAAAGCGTCACAGTCTGAATTTCGTTTCATCGCCGTTTAACCGACTCATCCCCATCACGCCTCACCCGAGGACGGACCTTCCGATTCATACGAACACCACAAACGAAACGTCTCGCCACACGCACACGTCACGTCGATCGCCTGAACCACATCGCCTTCGCGGATGACTTCGATTGTCGGTGCATTGCCTCCATGAACATGCGCCCCCCCACCTTGGACCACTCCCCCCGAGCGGCCTCCGTGATTGCCGGGAACGACATTGTGAATGCCGCCGCGCACAAAATTTTCGACGATGCCGCCTTGCATGACTCGCACTTCTTTCAGTGTGTACCGACGTATTCCCGCAGTTTGTGTTCCGCCGAAGCCAGCAACCGCGACACGTAGGATTCGGACAGCTTCAACAGCGAACCGATTTCCTTGAGTCGCAAGTCTTCCTTGTAGTACAGCGTCACAACGAGTCGTTCGCGTTCCGGCAACGACGTGATCGCATCCGCCAGCAGTCGCTTCTGATCTTCAAGTTCTTCGTTTGAGTCGGGAGCTTCGCGCGAGTGCCCCGTCGGATCATTTTCGAGTTGTTCGAGCGAGCGCACCTGCATCAGCGGCATCGCAATCAGAGCATCCGCGACTTCCTCAACACTCAGGCCGGTCGAGCTAGCCAAGTCCTCCACACTGACGGCCCTGCCCGCGCGTTCCTGAGCCTTCGCCACGAGCGAAACGCGGTGCATCACTTCCTGTGGTAGAGGGCAACTGTTGCGGGCCTCATCGAAAATCGCACCGCGAATCCGCAATGTCGCAAACGATTTGAAGTCCACGCCCCGATTCTCGTCGAAGCGTTGAGCCGCCTGAACCAGCCCGAACATTCCCGCCGATTCGAGGTTCTCGACATCGACCGATGACGGCAGCCGCGCCGCGATCTTTCCCATGATGTGCCGGACCAGCCACAGATGATTCACGACGAGAGCGTCACGCGCCGACTGATCGACCGTGCGTGAATACTCCTGAAGTTTGCGGGCCGAGGTAACGGACATGTGACGCGACCATCCTTGTCGTTCAGCGCCGTGTCGTGCGGGATGCGTTCGCCGCGCCGACGAACGCGGCGGGTGATTCGAGGTCATCTTGACTCTTCGCGCAGCGATGCGTTGTTGCGAACGAATGTCCGTCGCAACGCATCCGAATTCTCGAAGGAACAGAGCGGCGGGGCATTCTGTTCAGGGGCCATTCTGTGTCAAGACGGCCCACTGATGAACGGCCGATCCGCAGCGCCAGAACACTTTTTCAGCCAACTCACCGCGAGACAACCGGCAGTTCCTGCCCTTCGAGCGGTGCAAGCCATGTGTCATGCGGACCATTACGACACCAACCCGAGCGTGAGCGAGGACTCGTAGGATGGGCGCCTCGTCCGTCCGAGGCTTGGTTTTGAAACTCACCCCACCGGGCTGGTCCCGGTGGAATCGGGTTTTTGCACTACTCGATGACGACCGGATTTTGAAGTAGTGCAAAGACCTGAAGACCACCCCGGCAAGCGGGGTGGGGGTTCAACACAAAACCGAGCAGTTCGCAAAGTGACCAACGGACGAACGAGGCGTCCATCCTACGCGCTCATCATGCCCACAAGTTCCACCACGCTCCCTTGGCGGGAGCCGCTTCCACCGGGGCCCGTGTTGCCGCCGAAGTGGTCTGGCCACCCGATGAAATCACTTTTTTCTCGGGCATCAGCACGCAACTCAGATTGCCGCTTTCGCCACCTGTCGTGTCGATCAGGATCCGCTTCGGACGGAACTGCACTTCCTCGACGCGAACGTGGCCCGACACGACCGTCAGCGGACAGTCTCGCGGAGGATCGGCTTCGACAAACGCTCGCTCGCACAGCCACTCGGGCCGGTTCAGCGACGGGTCCTTCTGATGCAAGATGCGCATCTGCATCGCGAACTGCACATTCGGATTCAACCCGGCATGAACGAACAGCAGTTGCGGATGTTCGACGCACCAAGGCAGGTTCATGAGCAACTCGCGGTGGTCCGCAGGGACGCGCCCGTTGAGGTCATCCAAGTCTCCGACCTTGGCCCCATAAGACGCGAACGTCTTGTCCGAGTTGTAGTGCTTCACCCAGCGGTCGCCCCAGTTGGAACCATCTCGACTGGGTGTCCAACCGAGGGCCGCACACATGGCGAACTCATGATTCCCCGCGATGGCCGTCGTGCGCGGATGCTCACGCAGCAGATCGAGAAACAGGTCGATGGCCCCTTTGGAATCGGGACCACGGTCCACGAAATCACCAATGAAGACGATCCAACGCTGCTGGTAATCGGGCAGCTTCTGGAGTTTTTCGAGGACCACTTGCAGCTTGTCAATCTGGCCATGCACATCGCCGATCACCGCGATCGGCCCCTGAATTTTGGTCTTGAGTGCAGGTACGGTCATAAAGACGGCTTTCGTGAACTGACGAAGTACGTAGGGTAAGCGTCTCGCTGGCCCATGTAAGTCCGGCTTTTCCTAAAGCCCGACTTCGTCGTGAGATGTACGCCCGGTGTGAAGTCCGGTTAGACCTCGCGCGGCGGAGAGTGAGAGTTTTCTGAGCGGGGCGGCGTAAGCCCCCTGTTTCTTGGGCGTAAGCCTGTTTTCAACGAATCAGAGGACTTACGCCGCCCCGCTCTGTGGGCTGATCAAAGACCGCACGACGTAAAATAAGGCTAAGCCGGACTTCAGCATCAACGCAGCCGAGCCTGCACGTCGGGATCGAGGGCCAGCGCCCGTTCGAGCGATTCAGCAGCCCGGTCGGATTCGCCCGACGTTTGCAGGGCCTGTGACTTCCGGTAGTAGGCTTCGGCGACAGCAGGGTCGATACGGCGTGCTTCCGCAAAACTCTCGATCGCTTTGTCGTAGTCCTTCAATCCCAGACACGCATCGCCTCGGGCTGAGTACGCTTCTTGTGTTGGCTCCACCGCGACAGCCGCTTCGGCATCCGCCAGCGCCTGTGGGAACTCCCGCCACTTCAATCGAATCCCCGCACGAGCGATCAGCGCCGACGCGAGTTTCGGATTGATCGTCAGCGCCCGATCGAGGTCCTCGACCGCCTTTTCATCGTGTTCGACCTTCAAATAGTGACGCGCCCGCTCGACGAGACTGGCCGCATCGGCCGCGTTCTTGACGAGAGCCACGTTCAATCCGCCGAGCCGCTCCAACCACAAGTACTTCGTTTCGTCCGCCAGTGCTTTGTCGAACGCCGATTGCCGAACATAGACATCGTGCCGGTGCTGGTAGTACTTCGGGTTGAGCGGATCGAGCATCATGGCTTCGGTGAAGTCCACGATCGCGTTTTCCAAATCTCCCACCCGTGCCCGCAGCAGACCGCGGTTGTTGAAGGCGTTGACGTACTTCGGATTAAGCTTCAACGCCTGATTGAAGTCCGTCAGTGCGGGAGCCACCTGCCCCGACTGCAACGCCGCGAAGCCACGATTGTTGTAAGCATCGACGTAATTCGGATCGTGCTTCAAAGCCAGATCGAGCTGCTCGATGGCTTCCGGATACCGTCCTTGAGCAATGAAGAGCAGCCCACGATTGTTGAACGGGTTCGGATAATCGGCGGCCAACTCCGTCGCGCGATCAAGGTCACGTCGGGCTTCCTCGAACTGCTGCAACCCGATTCGGATGAAGCCGCGATTGTTGAAGAACCGCGCGTCGGTCGAGTTCAACTCGATGGCATGGTCCAAGTCCGCGACCGCCTCTTTGGTGAGACCCCGCCGGTGCTGAATCGTGGCCCGCGTCGAGAACAGCACAGCTCCCTTCGGCTGCTGTTCAATCAATTCATTGACTTTGGCGAGAGCCTGCTCGGGCTGCCCTGCGTCCATCAGCGAAGCGACTTCCGCCGGAACGCCTTCGCTCCCAACGCCACCCGTTTTCGTCACCGGCGGACTAGCCGACTGACTCTGACAACCGATCAAGCACAAACTCAAAACCAACCCAAATGAATGTCGCATCGCTGCGGACTCCTTCCGCTGGAAACCGTCCTTGGAACAGGGACCGGCTTTTAATGCCGATCCAAAAATCGGTCAATCCGGGTTTGTGTGCGGTCAGACATCGAGTGCATCCGCGCACACCAACCCGCAGCGTCAGCAAGGACGAATCGGCGGAACACTCCTCGCTCACGCTTCGGGTTAGTCCCAGAAACCGTTTCAGTTGCCGGCCTTCACGACCTCGAACCGTCGCGAGACCGGTTTGGCCAGTTGATAGATCTCCGCCTGCTTCGCGGCGATCAGTACGAGGCGTTTGGCCAGTTCCTTCGGCTTGCGTTCGGCACCCACATCAGCCAGCCAATCCGGGATATTCGCCATGACGACGCCTCGGAAACGCTGATGCACAATGCCGTTCTTGGCATTGATCGCGGCGAAGACCTTTTGAGCCTGATCGAAGACCGGACCTTTGTTCACGTTCCCCAAGTTCACTCCCGCCGCCAACTCGTCAGCGGTGTGACTCGCCACTTCGACACCATCAATCTTGATCGCGTACTTCCCCGTGCTGAGTCCCGTCACCGCCAACTCATAACGGTTGAGGTCCTTCAAATTATTGACGTAAGGCAGCAGCGAGACCCAGTCATTTTGAATCGGCAGCGGCAACGCTTGATCGAGCCGCTCGAACGCAACGCCACTTTCAGTCTTCGCTTCCTTACTGATCGCGCAGCCCTGCACCTTCGATCCGGCACCGGCTCCAAACGCAGCGGCATCAATCCCGACATGGCTCACCAGCGACGGAGCTTTCAACCCGGTCAGGATCGCGTGAGCCATGAACAGTCCGCCGTTCGAGGACGTATGAAAACCGTCTCCAAACGGAATCACCGTCTTCGCGCCATCGACTTCCATCCGTTCGAGCGCACCGCGCGTGATCGCATATTGATCGGCGAACGTCGCGCCATGCTTGGCCGCCAGTTCGGACAGCGGGGCGTAGAACGTCTTCTGTGTTTCCAAGTAGAGCTTGAAGCGTTCCTGCACGCGGCGATCGACGGCGTTGGGCGAGACCAATCCGACGCGCAGACCCGCTCCCTTCGCCATCGTCAGCATCGCTTCCGTTCCCTCGATGAACTGCTTCTGCAATTCGGCATTGAAGTCACCGTAGCCAGCGTCGTTCATGCCGAAGTTGATGGTGATCGCGGTCGGCTTCTCGGCCAGAACGTGATCCTTGAAACGCCCCTTCCCTCCCTGAGCGCGATCACCACTGATCCCCGCGTTGAGAAATGTCAGGTTCCACGTCGGGAATCGCGTCGTCAGGTACAGCTCGATGTCGGTCGAGTACTGGTACTGCTCGGTGATGCTGTCCCCAAGAAACAGCACGCGATCATTCGCTTTGAAGAAGAAGTCATCGGCCGCCCGTGCGGACAACGCACCGGCGAACAGAATGACAGACGTGACGAGACAGCGGACGAGTCGTTGCATGATGGTTTCTCAAACGGTGGTGACAGGACAGGTTTCAGACAGCAGCGTCAATCGACAACCCTCCAACCAGCGACCCCACCGGGCTTGCCCCGGTGGCTCGCGGGTTTTTGCACTACTCGCCGTTCCGATTCGAGTGGATGAGCAAGTAGTGCAAAGACCTGTTTCCACCGGGGCAAGCCCGGTGGGGTTCGCGGGTTTGAGGATCAACCCGCAGCGTGAGCGAGGGAGATCCCACACGGGGCTTTCCTTGACCTCACTCACACTGCGAATTCATACGAGAAATGCCTTCGGGTACGCCACCTCACCGTAAGGCTTCGAGGGCCGTCAGCCTCATGGCTGACAGCGACGGGATCAGGCCGCCGAGGAAGCCCATGATGACGGCGAGCAGCATCCCTAGCGCGAGGGTACTCAGATCGACGGTCATCCGCAGCACGATCGCTTTGCCGCCTCCCATCGCGCCCGACACGATGCTCGTCGCGGTGTAACCGTCGGCCAACGAACCGATCGCGCAACCGAGCAGCCCGCCGAATAGTGCGAGCAGCATCGACTCGAACAGGAACGAGACCAGAATCTGCCAGCGTTTGTAACCGAGCAGTCTCAGCACGCCGATGTCTTTCGTGCGCTGGCTGATCGCGGCGAACATCGTGTTCATCACGCCGAAGATGCCCCCCAGCGACATGATCGCGCACAGCACGAGGGCCCCAATGAGAAACTGCTGGTTGGTAGCGGTCAGCGTCGAGAAGTAAGCGGTCTCAACGAACGGCGCGAGTTGCGCCTTTTTGTATTCGTTCGCGAAGAAGTCGCGCAGTTGGAGCGACGCCCACGCATCGTCGCTCGTGGGACGCACGAGTTTTTCACGCACAGGAACGGGAGCGGTCTTGTCTGCCGCTTTTTCAGTGACCGCCTTGTCGAAGGCTTCTTGCACCTTGCGTTCTTTCTCAGCGAAGAATGCGTCGCGCTGATCCCTGCGGAAATTGGGATCGGCTCGCAGGACGAACGTCGAGTAATTCGGCTTGCCGAACAGCGGGCCGATCTGAGACTGCTTCGTCCAAATCTCCGAGTCGTACAGCGAACCACTTTGTTCCATGATCCCCGTGATGATCCACAAGCGGCCACCGACATCGAAGGTCTCGCCCACTTCCAGCCGCTCGCGATTCTTCGCCTTGGCGACTTCTTCCGGCTGACGATCGGCACCCAGCTCTCGCGCGATGCCGTATCCAACGACGACCTCAATCGCCGTCTCGCCCTCGTTGTTGATTGCCTGCACACCCGCTTGCGAGAACCACTGCCCGCCGTCGCGCAGCGTCATCATGTGGACCTTGGCCGACATCGCCGCATCATCCACACCGCGCACTTGCAGGAACCGGCGGCGGGGCCGTCCCGGCGCGGGCTTGTCCATCGTCTGCACCACGTTGAGATACGTCTCGCGACTGATGAGCGCCTGCCCGTCTTCCTTGAGCACACCGTCCTGCGTTTCGATGTCGGTCGCGTCGGCAAAGTTGAGGGTACTAAAGGCTTCGTCCGTCGCCCCTTCCGCCATGATCATCACGTTGCCGGGATGCCCCGTGTTGTCGGTCATCGCGTACATCCCGTTGACGAACGCGAGCATCATCGTTTGCAGACCGATCACCAGCACGAAGGCTCCCGCCGTCATCAACGTCGTCCATTTGCGAGCGACCAAGTTCATGAAATTGTAGCTGAGTGGAACCTTGCCGATGAAACAGAGGCTCGCGTAGAGCGCGACCGACGCCCCAATCAGACCACGCAACAACAGCGGGTTGCCCGAGAACAAGTCCCACGGAGCAGCAGCAAACAGGAGCGAGTCGATCACAGCGGAAACCTCTTGGGCGTTTTAGTTTTAGGAACAGGCAGGTGTCTTGTCCCCTCGCCCCGGCTTTGCGGGGAGAGGGTGAGGGTGAGGGGTTCTTCTGCTACTTCTTCACGCGCGATGACATCGCTCTTACCTCACGTCACGCGGGCAAACACATCCGACACCTTGACCGATCGCGCACGCCAAGCCGGTACAAAACTTCCCGCGAACGCCGTCCCGGCTCCCATCGCCGCTCCCCACCACAAGGCCGCTTCGGGGACAGTGAACTTCGGGAAGAACGCGATGCGGAACGGGAGGCCGCCGAAGACATTGTTGATGACGTAGTACGATACCGCCGCACTAAACAGTCCCGACAGCAGGCCGATCAGCACGGACTCAGTGAGCACCATCATCAGAATTTGGTTGGGTCGAAAGCCGAGGACCTTCAGCACGGCGAATTCGGGTTCGCGTTCGCGCACGCTGATCGAAATCGCGTTCATGATGACCAGCGACAGCACGATCATGCAGGCGGGAGTCAGCAGCCAGCGGACGCCCCAGAAGATGTCGCGCCACGCTTCGAGGAACCCCGAGATGCCGGTCGAGGACGTTTCGCATTTCACCGCAGGCGACGAGAACGACGGCGACCCGATGATCTGTTCGGTCAGCTTGTTGAACGTCGGCTTGTTCTTCACGCGGAGCCAGACCAGTCCGAGCGACCGATCGGCCATCGCGTGAGCCTTCCCACCGTGCGACTGCTTGTACGCATCGAGTTGCCGATCAAAATAGTCTCGCGCGATCACGGCGCTGTCGGCAAAGCGGGCCGGTTCTTTCGGGAACGTCCCGACAATCTCCAGTTCAAGATTGATGTCGCGATAGTTGCGGCCGTAGACGGTGATTCGATCGCCGACCTTCTTGTTCATCTTTTCGAGCCGCTCGGGACCAACGATGACTCCGTTCGGCACCTCTTTCATCCGAGCGATCGCATCGATCAACGGACGAACTTCCGAGTCGGGCATCTCATCCACTTCATCCATCATCGTGCGTGTCTTTTCCGGCTCCATGACGAACGAGAAGAACATGTTCTCGAACCCTCGTTTAGCCGGATTGGATTCGGTCGAGCCGACGAAGAAGCCCCACGTCATGTAGTCCGATGGACGAGCCGCACTCTTGTCTGCCGGATCGGCCGCTCCCTCGGTCAGTGCCTTGGCATACGAGTAGGGCATCATGCTCGGCACCTGCCACTTCTCGGTGACGATCGCCTTGATGTTGGAACTCTTCTCGGTCGTCGCTCGGTCCATCGCGGTGAGGACGGTGAAGACCAGCGTCACGACCAACACCAGCATCATCGTGCCGAGCGACGTGAGAATCGTCCGCACGGGATTCCGGCGGATGCTCTCGAAGATCAGGAAGAAGTATTTCATGAACAGTCTTTCGTAGGCCGGCGTCAGGCGTTCCAACACCAACCCGAAGCGTGAGCGAGGAGTCCGGGGTCAGAGTTCGGGAGTCAGGAGTCTGGGATCGGGCGGGGATCGTCCTCGCTCACGCTTCGGGTTGGTGTTGCGATCTCGTCACGCTTGGGCGTGCGTCACGAGTCCCTTGTCGAGATGGACCAACCGATCAGCTCGTTCCGCCGCGCGCGGATCGTGCGTCACCATGATGACCGTCTTCTTGAGCGTCCGCTTCAATTCACCGAGCAGGTTGAGAATCTCATCGGCCGACTTCGAGTCGAGCGCCCCCGTCGGTTCATCCGCGACGATCAATGCCGGGTCCGTGACGATGGCCCGAGCGATGCCGACGCGCTGTTGTTGACCGCCCGAAAGTTGACCCGGCCGGTGATGCAGTCGATCCGACAGACCGACAATATCGAGCGCCGTGCGAACCTGTTGCTCACGCTGCTTCGCGTTGAGCGGCAACAACAACAGCGGCAGCTCGACGTTGCGATAGGCCGTCAGCACCGGGAGCAGATTGTAGAACTGAAAGACGAAGCCGATGTTGCGCGTCCGCCACGTCGCCAGTTGCGATTCGGACATCTTGGAGATGATCTGGCCACCGACCGAGACCTCACCTTGCGTCGGTCGGTCCAGCCCCGCGATCAAGTTCAGCAGCGTCGTCTTGCCCGAACCGGACGGCCCCATCAGACCGACGAACTCACCCGAGTGAACGTCGAGATTGAGCCCGTTCAAAACATCGACGATCTCGCTCCCCCGTTTGAAAGACTTGTGAACGTCGCGTGCATGAACCCAAGAAACATCAGTGGTCATCAGGCAATCCTGTCAGGAGGTCTGTCGTAGCACGGGCGGCTCGCCGGTGCTGTCCAATCAGTAACGAGAGCAGGTGAACCGACCACTCCACGTTGTTCAAAATCGGCTAAACCAACATCGCCTTAGCCGAGAGCGTCGCAAGTCTGTTCGGCGATTTCAGCCCGGAGGGCGGCAGACGGTAGCCCTCCGGGCTAATGAACTCACGTCCAATTTCAACTCCCGATTGCCCACCGTGAGCGATGCCAACCTAACGCGGTGGACCATCTCGTACAGTCTCCGTGGATGGGGACGACGACGATGGCAACGAGCTACTCCTAGGCGGAGCCGATTGGCTTGCAGGTTCGGCGTTAGCCGTCGCATTGTAGAACGTCACGATCGCCCCCATCTCGGGCTTCAGGAAAGTTCCCTCTTCGCCAGCGGGGACGCTCAATCGAACGCGCACCGGGATCGCTCCTTTGGCTCGGTCAGCGATCGGCATCAGGCGCGAGACGACTCCGTCATAGGTTCGCTTCGGAAACGCTTCCGCCCTCACCTTGCAGACCTGACCTTTGAAGACCTTCGAGATGTCGCGTTCTTGGATCGTCAGTTCGACTTCGAGCTTCGACAGGTCGGCCACGTCACACAGACTGAACGAACCGTTGAATGCGATCGGGTTGACGAGGTTCCCCAGTTCGGCGTTCTTCTTGAGAATGATGCCGCTGATCGGGGACGTGATGATGCAGTTGTCGAGTCGCCATTTGGCGCGTCGCAATTCGGCTTCGATCTGACGAACTTGGGCCTCGGCCCCGCGCTTTCGTTCGCGGCGCGGCCCGTCCACCATGAGTTGGCTCGTCGCGGTTAGCCGCTCGACTCGCTGACGCAACGCTTGGTATTGCGACTCGGCTGTCTCAACTTCCTGCGTGGTGGCGATCCCTTTCGCAGCCAAGTCCTTCTTGCGACCGAAGTCTTTCTCGGCCTGATCGAGATTAGTCTGAGCCTCCGCGAGATCGGCCTTCGACTGCTTGATCTCATCGGGGCGGCTTCCCTCACGCAGCTCGGCGAGAGACTCCTTTGAGGAATCGAGCTGGGCCTGCACCCGCTCGAACTCCGCCTGATACTCAGTGTTATCGAGGACCGCGAGCACGAAGCCCTTCTCGACCCGCTGCCCCGCTTCAAAGTTCAGTTCGAGAACTCGGCCACTGACCTGCGGACTGACGAGAATCTGCTGCTCAGGAATGATGTAGCCTTTGGACTCGAGCGCGATCTCGCCCGCAGCGACCGTCTGCCCGAAGCCCGTTCCACTCGCGGTCGCTCCGGTCGCAGTTGCTGCGCTCGCTGAGTCGGCCTTCGACTCAGTCGATTCCTTGCTTTCGTTCGTCGCAACGGCGTCCGCATCGGGATCGACGGGCTTCGGACTGAGTGGGTTGCCAACCCACAGCAGATAGGCCACGGCACCCGCCAAGATCAGCGTGAGGAACCACGGCAGCGTGGCCGATCCCGACGAACCGCTTCCCTGCGGCGGCAGTCTGAGGGACTGCACGCGATCAGCCAGCGATGACGAGGGTTCAGTCGATGTCACAAGAATTTCTCTCGCAGAAAATTCGTCGAACCTGCTGCCGACGTGCAGGGCAAGATGATTACAATTCGCCACCAAATTGCCAGTCGCTATCGCCTGACGCTCACCGCGATGATGCCCGTTCATCCTCCATTCACTCTTCGGCTACTGATCCGTTTTGGCGACCGTCCCGCCAAGATGCGATGTCACCCAGATTCAGTTCCCCGATTCGGAAACAATCGACTCATGAACGACGAAACGTTGCAGCGCATTCAGCAGGTCTATGGGGTCGAGAACTGGTCGGCCGGGTATTTTGATATCAACGCCGAAGGGCACATCGTCGTCAGGCCGGGGCGAGGCGATCCGCGACATGTGGACCTGAAGGAATTGGTCGATCACCTGCTGACCGACAAGAAGCTGCAACTGCCGCTGCTCATTCGGTTCCCGCAGTTGTTGACCGGCCAGTTGCGGGCGCTGTCGGCGGCGTACCAAGGGGCCATCGCGCAGTACGGCTTCAAAGGGCAGCACTACCCCGTCTATCCGATGAAGGTCAATCCGCGGCGAGAAGTCGTGGAAGAGTTCCTGCGGGACGGTGCGCGGTGTCGCATCGGTCTCGAATGCGGATCCAAGGCGGAACTCTACGCGGCGATCGCACAAGAGCAGGCTCCCGAGACACTGATGCTGTGCAACGGCTTCAAGGACGAAGCCTTCATTAAGACGGCGCTGCTCGGCGTGCAGGCTGGCAAGCGCGTGACGATCATCGTCGAAAAGCTGAATGAGCTGAAAATGGTCGTGAAGCTGGCGAAGGAGACGGGCGTCGCGCCGTGGATTGGGTTGCGAGCCAAGCTCTATTCCCGTGGCTCCGGCAAATGGGCTTCGTCTGGCGGTGAGGCTGCGAAGTTCGGACTGACCACGTCCGAACTGCTGCAATGCGTGCGGCTACTTAAGGCAGAGAAGCTCGATGGCCAACTGAAGCTGCTCCACTTTCATATCGGCTCACAGATCACCGACATCAAGCGAGTGAAGAACGCGATGAAAGAGGCGGCTCGTGTGTATGCGAAGCTGCGGCAGATCGGCTGCGGGATCGAGTTCCTCGATATCGGCGGCGGACTCGGCGTCGATTACGACGGCTCGCAGACGCGGTTCGAGTCGAGCGTCAACTACACCGTGCAAGAGTTCGCGAACGATGTCGTCTACGTCATCAAAGCGGTCTGCGATGACGAGAACGTACCGCACCCGAATCTCGTCACCGAGAGCGGTCGATTCATGACGGCTTATCACACGGTCTTCATCACCTCGATCCGCGATGAGATCGAAACATTCGCCGACGACGAACCCGAAGTGACGATCGACGCCGACGATCCGCAGGTCATCACCGAACTGAAGGACCTGTGCGACGGCATCAACGGCAAGAACTACGCCGAGTACTACCACGACGCCCTCGAACACAAGGACGAATTGCACACGCAGTTCAACCTTGGCCTCATCAGTCTCGAAGACCGCGCCAAGGGCGAAGTCCTCTTCTGGGAAGCCTGTGCCCGCGCCCTCAAGGAGTCCGAAGCCGACAGCTTCCCCGACGATGAGTTCGAGGCGCTCAAGAAGATTCTGGCGCAGAAGTATCTCTGCAACTTCTCGCTGTTCCGCTCAGCCCCCGACAGTTGGGCGATCAAACAACTCTTCCCGATCTGCCCGATCCATCGCTTGAACGAGGTGCCGACCGACTTCGCGACGTTGGTCGATGTGACCTGCGACAGCGACGGCAAGATCGACAAGTTCGTGGACCTCAAAGACGTGAAGGAGACGCTCGAACTGCACGACTGGAAGGACGGCGAAGACTACTACCTCGGCATCTTCCTGACGGGGGCGTATCAAGAAGTGATGGGGAGCCACCACAATCTGTTCGGCCATCCCAACGAAGCCCAAGTCGTGATCGACACCGACGGCCGCTACCACGTCACCAAACTCGTTCTAGGCAGCCGCATCAACGACATGATGCAGTTCGCCCGCTACGAGAAGTCACAACTCGCCGAGTCCTACCGCAAACAACTGGCCGCTCGCGTGGAAGCGGGCCTGCTGTCCAAAGCCACCGCCGACGCACTCGCCACCGAATACGAAGCGGGAGCTATGCGCGGGACGTACTTGGAATGAAGGTGTAGTAGTCGGGATCGCACGACAAAGGATCGAGCGTATCACGCACTCGGCTCTTCGATCCGTTGAAACAGCGGAGCGGCGGTCCA
>CAMAYU010000070.1 GCA_945862235.1 Schlesneria paludicola DSM 18645 | reverse complement strand
TTCCGCCACCTCGCCGGCCTCGGCGGCTTCCTCATGAGAAAGCGCGATGGAAACCCCGGCTGGATCACACTCTGGCGCGGCCTCGACAAACTCCTACTCGCCATCAGAGGATTCGTCGCAATGAACCAAAGATGTGGGTAAGTTCAAGTCTTCCAAAGAGGGCTTACGCCCAAGAACCAGGGGGCTGACGCCGCCCCGCTCAGAAGTCTCATCACTGACCGCGCGAGGTCTTACAAAGCGAAGCCGGACTTCGGCCTTGCGCTTCATCTTGACCGGTTTTCGGTCCACGGATACCGTCCCGCCGCTATTGAGGCTGCGGGGACGAAGAACAGTGGGCCAATGTCTCTCGTTCGCGCAGACGAAACGAATTGTCGGCGTTCTCGCGCCGTACCTATTTTAGCACTCGCATCGCTCTCGTCTGCTCGCCCTCTTTCACGATCGCGGACTCGTCGCCGTGGCCGGTTTTCACACGCACATCGCCGTCAGTACAGCCGTAGGCGTGGGCTATGCCATGTGGGGCGGCGCGCAGTACGACTTGCCACTTTCGACGTGCCTCCTGGCGGGTGGCCTCTGTTCCGTCGCGGGGATCATGCCCGATCTCGACAGCGACAGCGGAATTCCCGCGCGCGAGACGATCTCACTCGCCGCCGCGCTCGTGCCGATGCTCCTCTTCCAGCGATTCCAAGCGCACGGGATGAGCGTCGAACACATGGTTCTCGCCGGCGCTCCGATCTATCTGGTGATCCGCTTTGGGCTGGGATCGATCCTCAAATCCGTGTCGGTTCATCGTGGGATGTTTCACAGCATTCCGGCGGCCATCATCGCTGGGCTGATCGGCTACTTGATATGTGATGAGGGCGTGAGTCTCGTCCGGTACTACAAGGCATTTGCGGTCACGCTGGGCTACATGACGCATCTGATGTTGGACGAAATCTGGAGCTTGGATTTCGGGGCGGGAGTCCCGCGCGTCAAGAAGTCCTTCGGTACGGCACTCAAGCTGTTCGGCGACGATCCCGGCGCGACACTCACCACGTACTGCCTGCTCGGGCTGCTCACGCTCTTCGCATCGAACGACAAAGGGACTCAAAGCACGCCGTTACCGTTCGCCAAGCGAACACCGGTTCGCGCGCCAGTGGTCTCGCGCCCTCCCACTGCCGTGCGACCCACTTCGCGGCGAGTCCCCTACGACGCGAATCAGCCAATTCAACAGTTTCCCGATGAAGTCCGACGCGACGCGGCCCAGTTTGACGACTCGCCGCGCGGCGTTTCCCGCTGGGACGAAGAGCAACGTGACGCGAATCGCCCGATTGCGGTCCCTCGCTCTGGATCGCCCCGCACAAGAACGGCTCAACAGCCCGAGCTACCGGACGATGACTGGCAGCCGCCCAAAGCGGCTCGCCGAACGAGACTGGATGATGATTGGAGATGACGCAGATGTCCTTCCGTGTGGCTGGGATCCGTGCATCGCGGCCCCCAGTGAATTGGAGTGACTCACAATGGATTGCAGCACAGAAGTCTGGGAGCGGCGAAGCGACGACCCCAGACACACCCGCCGAGAAAAGTAGGCGAGTCACTCTGTGACTCGATGATTCCAGTCACGGAGTGGCTGGTCTACTTCAAAAGACCGCGACCTGTTCAAGCCAAGATGGAACGACCGCAGCGACGAAGGAATCGACGATGACAATTTATGACGGCGTGATGGGCTTGATTGTGCTGTACACGATCGTGCATGGCTTCTGGCGCGGAGCCGCGTGGCAGATCGCTCCGATCGTCTCGCTGGTCGCGGGCTACATGATCGCGATGCCGATGTCGGTCACGGCTGCCCACTATTTTGGCCAGCCACCGCTCAACCGGCTGTTCGCGCTCGTCACGATCTACATTCTCGTGTCGCTGACCGTGTACCTGTTCTTCCGGTCGTTTCGCGAAGGAGTCGAGAAGGCGCAGCTCACGGAGTTCGACCGGCATCTCGGCGCGATCCTCGGTGGCTTGAAGGGCGTGATCGTAACGTTGTCCGCGACGTGCATTCTGCTGATCTGGTTCCCGCCCTCGCGCGAGACAATTCTGAAGTCCAACAGCAGTACGATCGCCTCTAAGTTGATCTCCACGATTTACCCGGTCTTGCCGCACGCGATGCACCTGATCCTCGAACCGTACCTGCACAAGCTGGGCGACCAATTGCCGATCGAGCTGCAAGACTCGCACAACGCCCCCGGCTTCGAGCGAGCCACCACGACGACCGGCCGCAGCCAGCCCAAGACGTTGCCTCGCACGCAACCAAGACAACCGCTCGACGATGGCCGCTCGGTGCTGCAACCCACGTCATTCGACGATGACTACGCTGCCCCCGTTCGCCGCCCCCGAACGACACCGAAAACTCCGACGCTGCGCACATTGCTCCCGCTTGAAGAGGACGACTTCACTCTCCCGACGCGCCGCAACACCACCACGCCGCGAGACTACGCGCCCGACGATTCGTTCAATCCCCCCACGACCGCTCGCCCCGCGAAGAAACCCGTCCAGCGCTCCGCCGAGGAAGACGATCCGTTCGAGGCCGCGAACCCGGATCGCGCGACCGGAACGATTCGTTGAAACTTCGGCGAAGAGGTGCGGTCAGGAAGTGGCAAGAAAACTCACCACGGATTGCACTGAGAACACGGATCAGACAAGAGAAAAACACTTGGCTATCGCCCGATCCGTGCCTTCCGTGAAATCCGTGGTCAAAACTCTTCTGCTCAGCGGTCCCTGCCGTCACGCATCATCGAACAGTGCGTCTACGAAGCGATCCGGGTTGAAGAGTTCGAGGTCGTCGATCTGCTCGCCGACGCCGACGTATTTGACGGGGATTCCCATCCGTTGGCGAATGGCCACCGTCACGCCCCCCTTGGCCGTGCCGTCGAGCTTCGCCAAGACGATCCCCGTGCAGTTCGCCGCCTTGCCGAAGTGCTCGGCCTGATTGAGGCCGTTCTGTCCCGTGGTCGCGTCGATCACAAGCAGGCATTCGTGCGGAGCACCCGGGACTTTCTTCCCGATCACATTGCGAATCTTCTCCAGCTCTTTCATCAGATTCGCTTGGTTATGCAACCGACCGGCCGTGTCGATGATGAGGACATCCACGCCCGCCTTCAGCGCTTCGTCGCACCCCGAGTACGCGACGCTCGCCGGGTCCGTGCCGCTCGGTCGAGTCACAATCGCGCAGCCCAATCGCTGACTCCAGAGCGTGAGTTGCTCGACCGCCGCCGCACGAAACGTGTCGCCCGCCGCCAGCATCACGCTCTTGCCCTGAGACGTGAGTAGTTTCGAAATCTTCGCGATCGAAGTCGTCTTCCCCGTCCCGTTGACTCCCGTCACGAGGATCACCGTCGGCTTGCCCTCGGAAAACTTGAGCGGTGAGAGCGGTCGATCCGGATCCCACGTCACGTCATCGTTGCCGCGCAGGATCGTCTTCAACGTCTCCTTGACCGTGGACCACACGTCGGCGACGACCAGCGTCCGGCCGAGGTACTTCGTGCGCAGTTCACCCACGATCTGCGAGGAAGCCGCGACACCCATGTCGGTCCGGATCAGACGCGCTTCAAACTCTTCGAGCTTCGCTTCGTCGAGGATTTCGCCCGTCTTGAACAGGTCGCGGATGTCGGTCTGCAGGAGCTGCTTCGTGCGCTGCAACCCTTGCTTGAGCTTCGCAAAAAATCCCATCGGAATCAGACCTCAACTGGAAAAACAGACACTTCCTACTGCGGGGACGGATGATAGGGGCGTCTGAAACGGCGGGCAATCAGCCGCAGAAAACGGCTGGAAAATCGGTCTGGCTGCGTTCTCGGCCTTCCACTAGATTCCGCCTCCCTCAACCGTCCTTTGGCTCTCGGCCAAGTGCGGTCTGCGTGCGGTTCATGGAAGACCCACATGCCTCCGATCAGGATGATCCGTCTCATCATGCGCGCTCCCCTTCGACACATCGCCGTCCCGTGCTGTCTCTTCGCACTGTCGGCTCTCGCCACAAGCCTGTTCGCCCAACAACCCACCGGTAAGGCGACCGTGCGACCGGCACAAGCTCCTCCCACCACAAACAAGTCGGGACCGACACCGAAGCCCGGCCCGGTCACGCAAACAGCGGCCCAAGACAACATTCCCGAGGCTTTGAAGCAACCGCGTCCGGGCGATAACCCGATGATCATCGAGCCAGTGACGCCCGAGTTGAAGGAAATCCTCGACGAGTGGGAACAGAAGTCGGGAGCGATCAAATCGCTCCACGGCAAGCACACGCGCTTCGTCTACAACAGCGTCTTTGAGCTAGAGAAGCGAGCCGACGGAAAGTTCTATGTCGAGACCCCGGACAAAGGACGAATCGATCTCGTCGGATTGCCTCCCAAGAAGAACGAGGTCTCTAAAAAAGTCAGCAAGCAAACGGGAAAGCCCTACCGAATCGAAGCGGATCGCGACGAAATGTGGATTTGCAACGGCGATGAAATCGTCATGGTCAACGGCGAAGAGAAGACCTACGAAAAGGTTCCCGTTCCCGATCATCTACGCGGAACGAAAATCATCGACGGCCCACTTCCGTTCCTCTTTGGCATGAAGTCCGCAGATGCCCAGAAGCGGTTTCGATTGACGCTGCTGTCGAACACTGCAACCACAGTGATCATTCAAATCGTCCCACGCCGGGAGTCCGATGCCGACAACTACAAAACGGCCGAGATCATCCTCGACAAGAAGACCTACCTCCCGATCGCCGTGCGGATGCACGATCCGAGCGGCAACCTTGAGACCGTTTACAAGTTCGAGATCCTCGATGTGAACAACCGCAGCCTGAAGGCCAAGTTGGTTGGTGTCTTCGGCGACAGCGATCCGTTCCATCCCGACTTGCGCAAGAAGGGTTACAAGCTGGTCCTGCCCGCGCAGGAAGAGGGGATCGCCCGGCCAAACGCGCCGGGAGCGAAGGGATCGAACGGAGCCAACGCCCCACGCAGCAACTCGACTGGACAGCCTTCAAATGGTGGACAGCCAGTGCCTCGTCAAACCAACTCCGCGACGCAGCCTCGCGCGAAGTGATGCCGCTTGTTAAGCCTCACGCGGCGGAGCTTGAAAGATTTCTGAGCGGGGCGGCGTCAGCCCCCTAGCTCTTACCAAGCGGGCTGACGCCCAAGAACCGGGGGGCTGACGCCGACCCGCTCAGAGGTCTCAGACGATCAGGGGTCAGGTGGTTCAAAGTTCATTTTTCGCCGCGAAAAATGAACTTTGAACCACCTGACCCCGGCTTCCACAGATCGCGCTTCCTGTCGCGGAGCGACAGGGCTACCTTCGCGGAATCACTTGCCCAGCAGTCTTTCGTTGGGGAACCACCCATTGACGACTGCACCCGCCGCCGGCTCGTCGTGGCAGCTCGCTTTGGTCTGGCGAACGGCTCCGCTATCTTCGCCGCCCGTCCGAGCATGTCGCTCGTGACGAATGAGGCGACTTCGACGATGCCCGATCCTGCTGAACAGTCCGACCTCGTCGAGCCACCGAACTCTGCGGAACGGCCCGGTGTTGCATCAGCCGCTTCTCTCACGGATTCATCTTTGAAGACGGCTCTTGTGGAGCCGGATGTTCGCGTCGCTTCAGAATGCCGCGCTGACAAATCTGAAGCGCCGGACATCTCCGCGCCGCTCTGGCTGCGCCGTAGCGATCAACTGTTTGTCGGGACGTTGCTCGTCGTGCTGCTCGCATTGCTCACCGCTCACTGGCTGAAGCTGTCTCGCTGGGGCACTGCTCCGGTTGAGATCACCAGCCTGCAACCGCGCGAGTACTTCTATTCTCTCGACATCAACACGGCATCGTGGGTCGAGTGGGCACAGCTCGACGGGATCGGTGAGAAACTGGCCAAGCGGATCGTTGCCGATCGCGTCGAACGCGGCCTATTTCGTGACGCGAGCGATGTCGGTCGTGTGCGAGGCATCCACTTGAAGCAGCTCGAAACCATGAAGCCATTCCTACGCGGCGGCACCGCGAACGAGGTCACTCAACCATGACTGTGTCTCCCGCTCCGTCGTCTTCCGATTCGCTCGAACTGCGTGACCTCCCTCAAGCGATGATCGATCCTCCCGCCGAACTCCCCACGATCCCCGGCGGTTGGGCCGAGCGCGAATGGATCATCGAAGGGCATTCGTTTCGGCTCGTCCTGCCTGCGTCACCCGATGCGTTTTTGGAGGACACCGAAGTTCACGCCGCCTTCGATCGTGATGAGTACATGCCGTACTGGGCCTACCTCTGGCCCGCCTCAATCAAAATGGTGGCGACCATTTTGCGAACTGACTGGCCGCGCGATGCCGAGGTTCTCGAACTCGGTGCCGGGATCGGATTGCCCGGTCTGGCAGGACTCCGTCGCGGTTTGAAAGTGACGTTCAGCGACTACGAACCGAAGGCGGTGGACCTCGCGCTGTTCAACGCCCGCCGCGCCGGGTTCGGCCACGCCGAGGGACTCGTGATCGACTGGCGTCAGCCGCCTGAAAAGCAGTTCCCGATCATCTGGGGTTGTGAGCTGCTCTACGAAGATCGCAATCACGAGCCACTGCTGAGCCTCATCAAAACGATGCTCGCTCCCGGCGGAACGGCTTGGTTCGTGGATGGTGGCCGGATGCGCGCCGAGCGATTCTGGAAGCTGATCCCCGACCACGGCCTGACCTGCCGCCTGTTCGATGAGAACTTGGAACCACTCCCCGCCCCGCGCGTCGGGCGGTATCAATTGATCGAAGTCCGCCACTCCTGAACGGATCATCCGAGCGGCAGGTAAATCCCTGCAAAAGACTAGCCCGACGCGCAAGCGAGGGCTGAGCCGTCATCGAGTGTTCAGCCCTCGCTTGCGCGTCGGGCTAGTCCTTTTTGACTCCGTACACATGCCGAAAGCGAACTGCAATGAAAGCGTATGAACTCCAAGCGACCGGCAGTCTGGATGGTCTGAGATTGGTGGATCGCCCGGAACCGGTGGCCGCTTGCGGTGAGATCGTCGTGCGTGTGAAGGCCGCGTCGCTGAACTATCGCGACCTGCTCGTGATGCAGGGGGCGTATGGTCGAGCCACGCTGCCGCTCACGCCGCTGTCGGATGGAGCGGGTGAAGTCGTGGCCATCGGCGAGGGTGTAACGCGCTGGCAACCGGGCGACCGTGTGGCGGGAACGTTCTTTCTAAACTGGCACTCGGGGCCAATCGACGCCGACGTGATGCAGGCGGCTCGTGGGGGCGGCTCGACGCACGGGATGCTGTCTGAGTTCGTCGTCCTCTCAGAACACGGGGCCGTTCGCGTTCCCGAACATCTCTCGTGGGAAGAGGCCGCGACACTTCCGTGCGCCGCGCTGACTGTTTGGAACGCGCTCGTCGAGCAAGGCGGCTTGAAAGCGGGTGAGACCGTCGTGTTGCTCGGCACGGGAGGGGTCTCACTGTTCGGTCTTCAGATCGCGAAACTGCACGGCGCACGCACGATCATCACGTCGAGCAGCGACGAAAAACTCGCGCGAGCGACCGCACTCGGAGCCGACGCCACGATCAACTACCGCACGACGCCTGATTGGGAAAAGAAGGTTCTCGAACTGACCGGTGGCCACGGTGCGGACCACATCCTCGAAGTGGGCGGAGCGGGTACGTTCGCCAAGTCATTGCGAGCAACCCGCGTCGGCGGACACGTCGCGCTGATCGGAGTCCTCGCGGGCGTCGCCAGTGAACTCCGTGTGACCGACATCCTGATGAAGAGCCTCCGCGTGACCGGCATCTACGTCGGCAGCCGCGCGATGTTCGAGTCGCTCAACCGCGCGGTGACTCAACACCAATTGAAGCCGGTCATCGACCGAGTCTTCCCGTTCGCCGAAGCCCGCGCCGCCTACGAGCACCTCCAAAGCGGAAAGCACTTCGGCAAGGTCGTGATCGCGATTCCGTAGCACAGGCGGCTCGCCTGTGTCTTCAGAGGGGAAAAGTAAGCTGGCGAGCCGCCTACTCGACGTTGTTCATCGGGCAGTGAATTCCACGACGCTTGCGACAAGCTCGTTGATCCTCACTCGAACCGGAACGGATCGGGGGTCATCTCGTATCCGGGTCTCAGGCCGACGTTCATGAGCAGGCCGAGCGCGATGGCCGTAGTGAGTAAGCTCGACCCGCCGTAGCTCATCAGGGGGAGCGTGATGCCGACGACGGGCAACAGGCCGACAGTCATCCCGGTGTTGATGACTGTTTGCGTGGCGAGCAACGTCACGATGCCGACCGCGATCAACCGGCCGAACGGTTCGCGCGTCGCCCCGGCGATCATCAGCCCGAACGCGAACAGAGCAAGGTACGCGGCCAACGTCACCAGTCCGCCGACCAAGCCCCAGCGTTCGCCCACCATGCAGAAGACGAAGTCGGTCTGAGCCGCAAACAGGCGGTAGGCATCGGGATCGTCGAGCGTCTCGCCCCCCGATTCACTGCCCCACACGCCACCGAGCGACATGACCAACTTGGATTGATGCTGATGCCAGCGGTCGCCCCCCGGATTGGGTCCGCCATCGACTTGTGAGAACAAGGCCGTCACGCGCGACTTCTGTTCGATGCTCATCTTCATCCAGAAGACGGGACTGAGTGCCACTCCGAGCAGCGCGACACAAACCAGATGACGCGGTCTCGCCCCCGCCGCGAACAGCATCGCAAACAGCACCGGCACGAACAGCATGGCTGAACCGAGATCAGGCTCAATCAGAATCAAGCCGAGCGGGACGAGCGTAATCAGAAACGGAACGATCAGCCCCGTCAGGCGGCGATGGTTCTCGCGGTACATCAGGTACTGAGCCAACGCCAAGATGAACGTCAGCTTGACGATTTCCGACGGCTGGAGATCGAAGAGGCCGAGTGGAATCCAGCATCGTGCTCCGCCTCGCTTCGCCATGAACAGCACGACGACGAGCAACGGTAACGACGCCGCGAACAGCCAATACCCGATCGGCTTCCAAAACCGATACGGCACCGCCAGCGAAGCAACAACCACCGGCAGCGCCAGCAACACCCACGTCACCTGCTTCGAGAAATAGTCCGGCCCGTCATTGAGTTCATCCGCGCGCGCAATCCCCGTCAGACCGAGTGCCACGAGCGTCACCCCGCAGCACACGATCCCCCACGGCAATCTCGTCCAAGAAAACTCCGACCCCATCACACGTCCTTCGATCAGAGGGCAGCCACCGAGCCGGTGTTTAGTCGAAAGACGATCTCGCGCGAATCCCGTGTGAGTTCCATGCGAGCCATTGATGCCACGCCGCCTCGACCTGAATTCTTTAGCCCTTCCCTCAAGAACACCGACAAGACTTTGCCGATTTGATTTCAGTGCGGGTATCATCTGCCGCCACTCAGACAGCCGTTTGGCACGCTGGCTCGCTCACCCGGCTCATCTTGGAAACGAGGACGATCATGACGACACAAGCACGCACGACGACGCGGCGCGATTTTCTGGCGGATGTGGGGCGAGGCATGTTGGTGGCCGGTGTCGGTTACGGCACGGCCTACGACATGGGCCTGAGTCCCGCGTGGGCAGCGAATGATGCGGCGAACGACCTGACATTCGGTGATCGCGAGCCACTCGTCAGGCTCATGCAGGACACCGAAGCGGCGAAGCTCCTCCCGCAGATCGTTGAGAAGTGGAAGACCGGCACGTCGCTCAAAGACATCGTGGCGGCGGCGGCTCTCGCCAATGCTCGCACGTTCGGCGGCGAAGACTACATCGGCTTCCACACGATGATGGCCCTTTCGCCTGCGTATCAGATGTCGCGCGAGTTGCCCTCCAAACAAAGCCCGCTGCCAGTACTCAAGGTCCTCTACCGCAACAGTCACCGCATTCAAGAACACGGCGGGCACAAGTCCGAAATTCTGCATTCCGTACCAGCGGTAACCGGTTCCACGGGCGGACTGCACGAAGCGGTACTCGGCAAAGATCGCGACAAGGCGGAGCAAATCTTCGCGCAGATTGCTCAACGATCTGCAGACGACGCCTTCAACGAGGTGTTGGAAGTCGTGCAGGACAACACCGAGGTCCATCGCGTGGTGATGCCGTACCGCGCGTGGGAGTTGCTCGACATCGTCGGCCGCGAACACGCTCACACGATGCTGCGGCAATCGGTTCGTTACTGCGTGAAGTCGGAGTGCGGCGATCACAACGACTATGCTCGCGGAGGGAGCCGGTTGCTGCCGAAGCTGTTCGATCAGTTCAAGCTGCCGTCGAAGCCGCTCGGTACGAAGCCTGCCAGCGATGAGTGGGTCGAACATCTCAGCCGCACGATTTTTGAAGCGACTCCCGACCAAGCTGCCGAAGCGGTCGCGGCAGCTCTTTCGGAAGGCTTCGCTCCCGAGGCAATCGGTGAAGCGATCACGCTCGCCGCCAATCAACTCTTGCTACGCGACTTGGGTCGTCCTGAGAAGCAGGCTTCAGCGGGCAAGCCAATCGGCAGCGTGCATGGCGACTCGATCGGTGTTCATGCGTGTGACTCGGCCAACGCCTGGCGAAACATGGCGCGCGTCAGCAACGCGAGGAACAGCGCCGCGTGTCTGATCCTCGGCGCGTGGCAAGTCGCCCACGATCGCGGTTCACGTGGAGGCGACTTCCTCAAATGGCAACCGTGGCCGTTGGCCGATCATGTCGAGAAGCTCGTCGCCAAGTCGGCTCCAGCGACACCAGCCTCGTTGCTCGGCCTGCTCGACGCAGCGATCTTGGCGAACGACCAAGCCTTGGCCTGTGCCGCAGTCTCGGCCTACTCGAAGCTCGATCAGTCGCCACGTCCGGTCTTCGATGTCCTGCTGAAGTACTCGATCAGCGAAGATGGCGCGTTGCACGCTGAGAAGTTCTATCGCACCGTCAGCCACGAGTTCACCGAAACGCGAGCCGCCTTCAAGTGGAGACACCTCATCGCCCTCGCCCGCGTCGCCGCGAGCGAATCGGGCCGTCCCGCCGCCGGTATGGATGAAGCACGACGACTGTTGCTCACCTGAGGCGGTAGTCGCAGGTGTCTGTTGAAAACGTAGAGTAAGCGTCTCGCTTAACAGCCTGTTGAAAAACCTCCCCACGGGCTTGTCCCGGTGAAATCAGGTTTTTGCACTCCCCAATTGCAACTGGATTCCGATGCAACTGGATTCCGAAGTAGTGCAAAGACCCGCGAGCCACCGGGACAAGCCCGGTGGGGTTTTACAACAGGCTGTTACCCTACGGGACTTCCGCTACGGGACTTCAACGAGGGTGGGACCGGCGGCATTTTCGCTACTGGTCCCACCCTCGGTCATTCAATCTCTTTCGAATTGACCCATCGGTGAAGCCGGGGGTATCGTGTGCCGATGATGTTGTGGGGGCTGAGCGAGAAGCAAGTAGTGCAAAGTTCAAAGTGCAAAATCTCGCGATAGTCGCTCCTCTTGTCTCTCGCCTTCCTACCCACAGCCCACCACCCACTCTCTAACGAAGTTCCCCAATGTTGCAGCTTGAAACCGGAACACCGTTCGCCAACTGTTCGGGAATGTCGCGACGGTCCGCTTTGAAGGTGGGGACGCTGGGGATCGGTGGGCTGGGTTTGGGAGACCTCTTCAAGTTGCGAGCGTCCGGCGCGGCGACGAAGAACGACAAGTCGATCATCTTGATCTGGCTGGATGGGGGGCCGAGTCAGCTCGAAACGTATGACCCCAAGCCTGAAGCCCCGTCCGAGTACCGAGGTCCGTTCGACGCGATCTCGACCAACGTGCCGGGCATCTTTCTGTCGGAGACTTTGCCGCAGCACGCGAAACATGCCGACAAGATGGTCTTCATTCGGTCGTTGCATCATGGAACGGGCGATCACTTCGCCGGTGGTCATTGGATGCTGACGGGCCGGTTCGGTTCGACGACCGCCGACCTGCCTCAGAAGTATCCGTCGGTCGGTTCGTATGTCTCTCGCGTGCGCGGGCCGAACGTGCCGGGGATGCCCGCGTATGTCGGGTTGCCTGCGGCGCAAAGCATCTACCTGTTCCCCGGCTATCAGGGGGCAGCGTATCTCGGCGCGGCCTACAACCCGTTCGATGTCGATACCGAATCGAAGTACCTGCACTACTCGTACAACGTGAAGGTTGGACGGCCGAAGTGTCTCGACAGCCTCCAGTCGTTCGAGGCATCTCGCGCCGACAGCCGCAGGTCGCTACTGCAAGGTCTCGATCAAATGGACCGCGCCGTCGATCAGAAGCATGTGATGGAGACGATCGACCGCCATCAACAGGATGCGTTGTCGATGGTCCTCGGCGGGAAAGCGCGACGGGCGTTCAACCTCGATCTGGAAGACCCGCGACTGTCGGCCAAATACGGCGACAATCCGTGGGGCCGCTACACGCTGATGTCACGCCGATTGGTCGAGGCCGGTTGCACGTTCGTCACCGTCGACATGCCTCACTGGGACGATCACTCGAACATCAAGGTCGGTCACGGCGGGAAGCTGGAAGCGGTGGACAAGGCGGTTGGCGCGTTGATGGACGATCTCATCGACCGCGATCTGCTCGACAAGACGCTGGTGATTGTGATGGGCGAGTTCGGTCGCACGCCGAAGATCAACACCGGCCAGCCAGGCATCCCGATCCCCGGCCGCGATCACTGGGGCGACGCGATCAGCGTGATGATGGCGGGCGGCGGCCTGCGCGGCGGCACAGTCGTCGGCCAAACCAACTCCCGCGCCGAGTTTCCGATCGAACGCCCGCTCATGCCGCACGACCTGCTCGCCACGATCTACGAAGTGATGGGCATCGACACCAGCCTCTCGTTCCCCGATCACTCCGGCCGCCCGATCCCGATCCTCACGGAAGGGACGCCGATCCGAGAAATCTTGTGAGTTACGAGTCGACTTCAAAACATGATTCACAGGGGCGGTGCATCTACTCCGGCCAATCTCTGAAGGAGCAGATACAAAGTCCCGAAATGGAACGGCCGCATCGAAGCTCGATGCGGCCGCTGCTATTGGCATTCGTCGTCAATCGCGATGAATCACTTCGTCACGCCGGCGTCTTGCAGGGCTTTGGCCTGTTGAGCCTTGGACACTTCCGGGTTGGGTGTCGAATCGCCGGGGACTTCGTTGCGAATCCAGCGGATGGCGGCGGTGGTTGAGTCGAGGAAGCGTTTGTCGGTCCAGGTCGATTCGTTGTGGCCGAGGTTATTGAAGAAAATCTTGCCATCGCCCCACGAGCGGCACCACGCGACGGGGACGTGTTCGGCTTCGATCACTTCCACTTCCTTGTCGTCCACTTTGACCTTCTTCTTCGCTCCCTTGGTCGGGCACTTGGCGATGTTCAGACTCATCAGGACGCGCACGTTCTCTGGCACCCAGTGGTCGTACCAATAGATTTCGTCCTTGATCTGGAACTCGTCCCCAAACGCCGTCATGGAGGGGTGCTTGGTGTCGTGAACGCTGATCGTGACCAGTTCGCCCGCGTTCCACGGGTGACCTTTGAACGTCCCGCCGCACAAGTCCCAATACCACTTGTGACCGGGGTTGTTGGTGCGATAGGTATCCGCAGCGGAGTGGAAGCCGATCCAGCCGTGTCCCTTTTGCTTGAGCCACTCGTTCATGAAGTAGTCGCGATCGGCGTCTTTAATGTCCAACTCGCCCGTCGTGTAGAACACGACGATGTCGTACTTCTTGAGGTTCTCCTTGGTGAAGTCGGCGGCGGCGTCCTGCGTGCAGGTGATGTCGAACAGACCCGACTGCTGACCGAGCTGCGTCATCGCGACTTCGGACGTGGACAGGTCCTTCTTCGTCCCATCCTTGTTGTCGCGGTTGACCGAACCGTGCTTGAACCCCTTGCTCTGCGTGAGCATCAACACCTTGGACTTGTCCGCCGCCGAAGCGACCTCGACAGACAACAGGCAGCCAACCACAGCAGCCACAAACAGACGAAACACTTTCACGGCGAGAGACTCCACAAGAGAAAGAAACGCGACACAACCCAACGGGACAGGATAATAGCGGCGGTCACAACGGCTTTCACGCGGTACTGCCAACCGACAGAAGTCCGGCTCAGCGAAGATACGTTTCGAGCCACTCGACCAACTTCGTGCCGGCGTCATCGGGAATGGAGTGGCCTTGATGATGGTTGAGCAGGCCGATACGCGGGCGTTCGTGGTGGAGGCGATAGACGGGAAGAGCCGCTTCGATCAGGGGCCAGCTTCGGTCGCCATCGGCCGCGCCGGGACCGGTCTCACCGCCGAGGAACAGGATCGCGCGGGGAGCGGTCAGCGCGAGCAACTCGTGATGGTTCCGCTCGAAGCGCGCTTCACGACATTGCGGGCCGAGATACCACGGGGCGTCCCAATTGGTCGATCTCAGCGCGAGACCTCCTTCACTCGCAACGGCCGCTTTGATCCGCTCGTCGAACGCTGCGTGATAGAGCACCTCCTTCGCACCGAGTGAATGGCCGACGGCACCGAGTCGCTTCGTGTCCACGCCGGGTTGTGCCGCGAGAATGTCCGTCGCGCGCATCGCGTCGTAGAGCATCTTGTGCATCCCCAATGTGTGCGGATGCCGTGCGCGGAATTGATCGACCGCCTTGGGCAATGTCTCAGCATTCTGCCATAGGAAGCAGCGCGGGCAGATCACGATGAAGCCGCGCCGCGCGAGCCCCATTCCGAGATGACGCGACTCGCGCCCGTCCACGCCCGCGATTTCGTCGATCGTCTTGTTTGTCGTCGAATGCAGCGCGACGATTCCCGGTCGCGCACCGGGAAACTTGGCCGAGTCGGGTCGCAACAGATACGCCTCGACAAACAATCCCGCTTCGCATTCGTAGCGGATCAGTTGCCGAGTCACCTCGGGATGCGACTCGCCCTGCACAACTTCACTTTTCAAAACCTCGATCGTGTTGTTGGACGGAGCGGCGGGCATCGGTCCCAGAAACGTGAGCCATGCGTCCCGCAGAGCCTCGCGCCGCCGCTGCCATCCAATGAGATCGCTCACCACATTCCCACCGCCCGTCACGAGCAACGGCCGCACGGTGCCGACATCAAACGACGATGGCTTTTCGGGCGGACGCTGCACGTCGGCCAGCCAACTGACGCTCGTCTCCGCCGCATGGCATGACATGAACTTCGATCCGAGGGCGGCCTCCCAGCAGCACGCGATCATCGGCAGACACAGAATCATGGCAGCGAGACGCATGTTGAGACTCCTTAACAGGCAATTGAAAGACGTAGGGTAAGCGTCTCGCTTGCCCGTGAATACCGTTGGAAAAATGGCAAGCCAGAGGCTTAGGACCGGCGCAACAATCACTGTCCCATCGTGGCGGATGCTGCCAGCATCCGAGCCGACGCTGGCAGCGTCGGCCACGACAGTGATTGCTACGCCGATCCGTACCCTACGAGACGGGGTTTCGCCACCGAGTAGGACATCCGTGTTCCGTGTTGCGTCGCGAGACTCGTTTCACCGGGTCTGCCCTGCCGCTAGAATCGGTCGCGGTGTTTTCAACTCATCACCGCCGTGGAATCTCACTTGGAGACGCGGTCTTCAATACGTCCCTAAAATCGACTGACGGAGAGTCTGCATGTCGAACTCATTGCGCGGTCAGTGTCTGGTTGCGGCGAAATCTCTGCGCGATCCCCACTTCTACAAGACGGTCGTGTTGTTGCTGGAACATAGCGCGCAAGGTGCGACTGGCGTGGTACTCAATCGTCCCTCGTCCGTTCACGTCAGCAGCGCGCTCGCGGGACACTTCAGCATCCCGGACTCCGAAGAGGCGGTTTTCATCGGTGGCCCCGTCGAACCCACCGCGATGGTCATGCTGCATGATTCGGACGAGGTCGGCTGTTCGGAATCGTCTCCCGCAGCGGGGGTCTTCGTGGGAGGCAGCGCCGAGTCTTTCGAGCGAGTACTCCTGCCGGACGACGACGAGGACTCTTCGATCCGATATCGCGTCTTCGCGGGCTATTCGGGCTGGAGTGCGGAACAGCTTGAGGGCGAGATCGAACGGGGCGACTGGCTGCTTCACGCGGGAAGCCACTCGCTGGTGTTTGAAACGGATCCCTACGAGGTCTACGAAGTCGCTTTGGAGCAGGTCTTCAGGGCCGATTCGCTGATGCCGTATCGCGTGAAGGACGCCTCCCTGAATTGAGGCGAAGCCCGGCTGACAAAGCCTCACCTCACGCGACCTGAGGTGAGGCATCTGCCCAACGTCGGTCTTGGTGAGCCGGGTGGCGTCAGCCCCCCGTTCTTTGCAAACGGGCTGACGCCGCCCCGCTCAGATGTCTCATCTACGACCGCGTGAAGAAAAAGCCGGGCTTCCGCCTTGGAAACAAACTGGTCTCCACGGTCTGAAGGGGGTCTGCTAGTCTCCGGCCCGCCCGGTCATCGTTGAGCGGGCCGGCGGTCTCGACGAGTGTTGTGCCGCAGGAAATGGTGTCGTCAGGAGGGTCGGACATGTTGGTTCGAGCGAATTGGTTCCGTCGTGCCTTGAGCTGTGAAGTGATCGTCTGTGCTGGCCTGATTGCCAGTGCGGGCTTGACCATCGGAACCGGGACGTTCGTTCGCGCAGAGGACGCGGAAGCGCCGGCTTCGGCAGTCGCGCCCGTAGGGACACCCTCTGTTGAGCCTGTAAAAATGGCCGCCACAACAGTGTTGCTGCGGTACAAGTTTCAGCCGGGTCAGTTCCTGCACTACGAAGTGGCCGATCACGTTCGCTATGTGACGCAACAAGCGGGTAACTCGTTCGAGACACTTCAACGGAATGACTCCGCCAAACACTTCCGCGTCGTGACGATCGAGGAGGATGGTTCCGCGTTGCTCGAACCGATCATCGACCGAATCCGGATGTCGGCCAAGCTGCATGAGAAGCCCGTGGTCGAATTCGACAGTGCGAAAGACAAACTCGCGCCGCCCGAGTTTCAACGTCACAAGGAAGCCGTCGGAAAGCCGATGGCGCGGTTCCTGTTTACTCCCAGCGGAGAGTTGAAGTCGGTGAAGTTGCTGGAAGCTAACGTCCCTCCGGCCGTCGCAGCGGCGGCCGCGAAGGCCGATCCCAAAATGAGCTTTCTCGTTCCGCTCCCTACGGAGTCCATCGCGGTCGGTCATCGCTGGAAACAAAAATACAACGAGTCGATCTCAGTGGGCCAGGGCCTGTTTCAACCGGTTCCAATGCTGCGGCAGTTTGAACTAATCGGGATCGCCGATGGCATCGCCACGATCAAGTTCAAGACCTCGATTCTGGCTCTGTTGAACGACGCCAAAGCACAAGGGCAGCTTGCCCAGCAAACGCCCTCGGGAACGATCGAGTTCGACATCGAACGCGGTCTGATCCGCTCACGCAAGTTCGTCACCAACGAGACCGTACTGAACGCCTTCGGTCAGCAAACGCTGTTGCAGGTTTCCGGTGAATCGACCGAAAAGCTGGTCCCGCACGAAGCGGTGATTCAGCAAGCGGGCTTCACGACTGAGTAGGACTCGGCGGACAAGTGACACGAAGCAAAGGCTCATCGAGCAGAGAGGGACGACGCACATGCTGCTGCTCCCCTGCTGCTTTCGCATGACGCTGCTCGTGGTGGTGATGTCGCTCGTCAGTGCTGATGCCTACGCGGGTAAGTTCAACCGGGTGTTGAGCGTCGGTGATGCCGCCCCTGTGTGGAAGGACTTGATCGGCGTCGATGGCCGACGGCACAGTCTGGCTGACTGCAAAGCCAAGCTCGTGGTGTTCGTGTTCATCACCAATCACTGCCCGATCACGGCGGCTTGTGAGGAGCGACTGAAGCAACTCGCGACCGACTATCGGGCGCGCGATGTCGAACTGATCGCAATCAGTGTGAGCCGGTCCAAGTCAGACGGTCTCGACAAGATGCAGGAGCGGGCGGAAGACGCGAAGTTTTCGTTCCTGTACCTGCACGATCCCTCGCAGGTGACGGGCCAAAAGTACGGAGCAACAGCCACTCCGCAGGTCTTCGTGCTGAATGCCGATCGCCGCGTCAGCTACATGGGGGCGCTCGACGACAACGGGCGCGAAGCCGCGAAGGTTGAGACTCACTACACTCGCGCGGCTCTCGACGCGCTGCTGGCAGGCCGGCCGGTCGAGATTCGCGAAACGCGACCGGTCGGCTGCGAAATCGAGTACGCGGCGGAATCGCCACCGAAGCCGTGACCCGCACCACTCTGGAACCCATTTCAAAACACGCCCGACGCGCAAGCGAGGACTTCGCGGTCATCGGATGTCCAGCTCTCGCTTGCGCGTCGGGCTTGTGACGAACCCCGCAATCTCAACTTGTCCGACCACGCGGCCTGAACCGTCACCGTCTCTGCCACAGGCCGCGCCAGATGTTGCTGCCCGCCCTTCGGCCGCGACGGTGGTAGTTGGTGAGATAGTCGAGATCGTTGGCACCGGCCGGTTCGGGAGGCGGCTCCTGCGGAGTGAACTCGGCGTGATGATTCATCAGAGAACTGATGACTTCAAAGTATTCGCCCACATCCGTCCACGAGTGAACAAACCCGCCGTGCTTGACCACACGAGCCAGCAGATCGGCGAACTCGTCGGTGAACAGCCGCCGCTTGTGGTGCTTGCGCTTCCACCACGGATCGGGAAAGTAAACGTGAGCCGCCGCGACGGAGTGGGGTTCGACGCGCTTCGACAACAGTTCATGAGCATCACCGCCGATGACGCGGCCGTTGGGAAGCGATCGCTTGGCGAGTCGCGTCGCGGCACGGCGGGCTTCGGTGTAATCGAGTTCCGCACCGAGCCAGTTCGTTTCGGGATGAGCCAGCGTCGAGTCGCACAGAAACTTGCCGCGTCCGCAGCCGATGTCCATCTCGACGGGATGGTCGTTCCCAAAGATCGCCTTCCAATCGAGAACGCCTTCCATCTCAACGAGCGGTACGAAGTAGGGACGCAGATCGACGGTCGGCAGGGGCATATCAGGTTTCGCGAGACGGTGTACGGAGGAGGAAGAACGTCGGTGATCGAGAGCAAAACTTCATTCCGCCACGGGCGGCTGGCGGTCTTGGTGGATCGGCACACCGATAGAGCGGCCGCTGTAAACGAGCTTGCCATTCACGAAGCCTTGAAAATTGAACTCGGCCCGCTGCTTGGGCCGCAGCCGGTCGAGTTTGGCCATGATGATGAGTCGCTGACCGACCATGATCGGTGCCCGAAAGCGGACCTCATCCATGCCACCGAAACCGAGGAAGTCGCCGTCGAGCAGGTTGTATTTGCGGACGAAAAACCCGCCCAACTGAGCGGCACACTCGCACATGATCACGCCCGGCATCAGCGGGAAGTCGGGCATGTGGCCTCGCACCCAGAACTCGTTTGGCGTGATGTCCTTGTAGCCCACGAGTCCCTTCGCTTCGTGATCGACGTGCAGAATGCCTGTCAGTTGCTCCATCTCGAACCGTTGCGGGTTGCACTCACGGATGTCGTCGATCGTGAAGAGTGGCTTGTTCTCATCAAACAGCGCGAAATCAAAGAGCGGTGGTGCGGCGGCCATGATGCGTTCCTGTCACTTCCAAAATGATCGGCGGTAAGTCGCCGTGTTGGTTCGATAACTCACGCGGTGAAACGAGTCGGTTCTGACCGCGCAAAGTCCATTGAGCACAGCCCACAGTCTGGGGTGTGAAAATCCAAAGGGTGCCGAATTGAGAGGCGAAGGATGGAGGAAGGCCCTGCAAAGTTCAAGCCGCCGCGCAAGACATCCGTCGCCTCGTTCACGTTGATGTGTGAGTGCCCCCCAAGTCCGGCTTTTCCTGAAGCCGGACTTCCTTGCGCGCTTCAATGCGCGGTGGCGATCCTGGTGCGGACGTTTGACGCCCGCCCTGACCGTAGACACACTGCCCGCCCGTTCATCCCCCGCCTGTGACTCTCGCCCTTTGAGGATCCTCCCCCATGAAGCCGCTCCGACAGATTGTTACCTGCGCCGCGTTGGCTCTTCTCACTTCAACGACCTTGGCCGACAACTGGCCCGGCTGGCGCGGACCGACGGGAAATGGACTGTGTACCGAGAAGGGGCTTGCGACCGAATGGTCTCCCACGCAGAACGTCGCGTGGAAATTGCCCTTGCCGGGACCGGCCGGAGCGACGCCCGTCGTGTGGGGTGAGCGAGTCTTCCTGACATCGGTCAACGACACGGGGGAGTTGCTGCTCATCGCCGTCGGCTCGGATGGCAAACAGCTCTGGCAGCAGGTCGTGGCAAGCGGAAACCAGAAGGCCCGCGGCGACGAAGGGAACTCGGCGTCCCCTTCACCCGTGACCGATGGCAAGTCCGTCTGGACCTTCATGGGCGACGGCACGCTCGGCTGTTACACGGTCGAGGGGAAAGAAGTCTGGAAGTTCAACGTGCAGGATCGGTACGGCAAGTTCAGCATCCAATTTGGCATGAGTTCCACGCCGGTGTTGGACGGCGGCGTCCTCTATCTGCAACTGATTCATGGTGAAGGTGACGCCAAAACACGCGAAGCCTGCGTGGTGGCGATCGACGGCGCGACGGGCAAACAAGTTTGGCGAGTCGATCGGCCCAGCGACGCGATTGCCGAGAACGAACACTCGTACGCTTCAGCCATGCTCTACCAAGACGGCGACAAAAAGTTCCTGCTCACACACGGAGCCGATGTCCTCGTTGCACACGATTTGAAGGACGGGCATGAACTGTGGCGATGCGGCGGACTGAACCGTCGCGACGATCCGTCGCTCGGCTACGACCGAACGCTGCGATTCGTCGCGTCACCCGTCGCCGTACCGGGACTCATCATCGCCCCCTCGGCCAAGCAACATCCGGTCCTGTGCATCAAACCGGACGGCAAGGGCGACATCACCAACGAAGCGTCACTTCATTACTGGTCGTTCAAGAAAACACCCGACGTGCCCACGCCAGTCGTCGTGGGTGATCTCGCGTACCTCTGCATGGAGAACGGAAACCTGACGGTCCTCGAAGCCCGCACGGGAAAGGAAGTTTATTCGCAAGCCACGCACCGGCAGCGTCACCGCGCCTCGCCCGTCCACGCGGACGGCAAGCTGTATCTGACCGCTCGCGACGGCAAGGTCCATGTGATTCAAGCGGGCCGCGAATTCAAAGTTCTCGCCATGAATGATCTCGGTGAAGACCAGTCGTCGTCTCCGGCAATCTCCAACGGCACGATCTACATGCGAACGTTCGGCCACTTGTGGGCGATCCGTCAGAAGTGATCGTGAGATTGTTCCAACACCAACCCGCAGCGTGAGCAAGGATGTCGAGAGTCCGGACATGGAAACGTCCTTGCTCACGCTTTTTGAAGTTGCGTCCTCAAGATTTCCGGCCCAACGGGGCAGCCCTAGGTCAGCCTAGTGGTCCGCCAGTGCTTGCTCGAAGTCGGCGACCAGATCGTCGGGATGCTCGATGCCGACCGAGACGCGCAGCGTGCTGTCGGTGATCCCCGCCTCGCGCCGCGCCGCTTCGTTCATCGAGGCATGACTCATCGTGTCCGGGTACTCGATCAGAGACTCGACTCCACCGAGTGACTCGGCCAGTTGGAACATCTTCAATTTCGACAGCAATTGCTCGACGAACGGCCGACCGCCCTTCACGTCAAAGCTCAGCATCGCGCCGAATCCCGACTGCTGCCGCTTGGCGAGTTCATGCTGCGGATGATCGGTCAGTCCAGGGTAATAGACGTGTGCGACGCGCGGATGCGCTTGCAGGTACTTCGCGACGATCATCGCGCCACGCTGATGAGCCTCCATGCGCGGGCCGAGCGTTTTCACACCCCGCAGCACCAGCCACGCATCGAACGGCGAACACGCCAGCCCGAGGGCGTTGACGATGTAAGCGATCTTCTCGGCGTGGTCCTTCTGCCGTGTGATGACGCAGCCGCCAACCACATCCGAATGACCGTTGAGATACTTTGTGGTCGAGTGGACCACGATGTCGCAACCGTGCTCGAACGGTCGCTGGAGATACGGCGACAAGAACGTGTTGTCGGCGATTGAGATCGCGTTCCCCTGTCGAGCCACATCGCAAATCGCGGCAATGTCCACGATGTTCAAGAGCGGATTGCTCGGCGTCTCAATCCAAACGCACTTCGTCTTGGCGGTCATCGCCCGCCGCACGTTCTCGGGGTCGCCCATGCGGACGAACGAGAACTCGATCCCCATCTTGCGAAAGACCGAATCGAACAGCCGGTACGTGCCGCCGTAAATGTCGTGACCGGCGATGATGTGATCGCCCGGCTGAAACAGATGCATCGTCGCGGCAATGGCCGACATTCCGGTGCTGGTCGCGCGACAGTCGACCCCTCCTTCGAGAGCCGCCAGATTTTCTTCCAACGCTTTGCGCGTCGGGTTGCCGCTCCGCGTGTAGTCGAACCCGCGATTCGTCTTCAGATCGTCCCAACGAAAGGTCGAGGTCGTATAGATCGGCGTGGTCGCGCTGAGATAAGTCGAATCCTTATCGACACCAACGTGAACGCAGCGAGTCTCAAATTGCATGGCAACTGTTCCTAGGTCTAAGCCGTCTGTTTGAAAGCGGTCTGCCCGCGAGGGGCGGCATGTTAGCCGGGATGGGGGATGGCATCGAGTCCGACCCGTCGTACCTGACGACCGCGTGTTCGACCGACAAACAGGACGTGACCGCCAAAAGTAGCCTTCATCGCTCCGCGTGAAGAGAGTCGAACGCTGTTCCCCGTGTCCCCGTGTCCCCGTGTCGCTGGTGACTCGGCTGACTTCACGCGGAGCGATGAAGGCTACTTTTTGGCGGTCACGTCTGAAATCATCACCCGCCCAAAAAAACATCGGATGAACCAGAGTTCCTGTCACTCTGTGCAGCCGTGCGAAACGGGGCTTTTCACAATTTGGGACGGCTGCTAGAAGTCCGCCCTTCAGGGGACAGGCTCCGCGCGGTGAGTCGCATCCACGCGGCCAGAGACATGCGGCAGTGCGAGTTTCGTCCCCTTCCAACTCATCTGGTTTAGGATCGAATTCAAAGAGGTTCTTCGCATGACGACGACTCATGGACTGGCAGAGAAGATTGCGAACCAGCAGGCTCAAATTGGCGTGATCGGTTTGGGTTACGTGGGCCTGCCGCTGATTCGGGCCTTCGTGCGAGCCGGCTTCAAAACGATGGGCTTCGACGTGGACCAGTCGAAGGTCGATAAGCTCAAGGCCGGGCAGAGCTACATCAAACACATCGACAGCGCCGCAATCGCCAAGCTGATTCAAGACGGCGTCTTCGAGCCGACCTCCGACATGAGCCGCCTCGGTGAAGCCGACTGCATCATCATCTGCGTCCCCACGCCGTTGAATGAGAGCCGCGATCCCGACTTGAGCTACATCGAAGGGACGGCTCACTCGATCGCGAAAACGCTGCGCAAGGGACAGCTCGTCGTTCTGGAAAGCACGACGCACCCGACCACGACGCGCGAGAACGTCTTGCCGGTCCTCAACGCCACCGGCCTGACTGCGGGTAAGGATTACTACCTCGCCTTCAGCCCCGAACGCGAAGACCCCGGCAATCCGACATTTGAAGCGGCCACGATTCCGAAGCTCGTCGGCGGCTACGACGAAGTCAGCGGCGACCTGTCGATGGCGATGTACGGCCAAGCCGTCGTCAAGGCGATCCGTGTGTCGAGCATGGAGATCGCCGAAGCGGCCAAGATTCTGGAGAACACCTACCGCGCGGTGAACATCGCGATGGTCAACGAATTGAAGATGCTCTACGACAAGATGGGGATCGATGTCTGGGAAGTGATCGACGCGGCGAAAACGAAGCCGTTCGGCTTTCAGGCGTTCTATCCCGGGCCGGGCCTCGGCGGGCACTGCATCCCGATCGACCCGTTCTATCTGACGTGGCTCGCCCGCAAGCATGGTGAGCAAACGCGGTTCATTGAATTGGCCGGTGAGATCAACACGCACATGCCGCACTACGTCATCGCGCGGCTGGCGGAATACTTGAACGACGCTAGCAAGCCGATCAAGGGGAGCAAGATTCTGATCCTCGGCGCGGCGTACAAGAAGGACGTGGACGATCCGCGCGAAAGCCCGACGTTCGAGTTGATGAAGCTGCTGCTGAAGCGCGGAGCCGTGCTGAGCTACAACGACCCGCATGTCCCGACGTTGCCGAAGATGCGGCACTACCCAGACCTCCCCGCGATGGACAGCCAAGCGTTGACGCCCGAGTTACTGGCGGCGCAAGACTGCGTGCTGATCTCGACCGATCACTCGGCCTACGATCACAACTTCGTGGTGAAGCACAGCCAGCTCGTGCTGGACACGCGCAACGCCACGAAGAACGTCACAGAGGGCCGCGAGAAAATCCGCAAGGCGTGACTTGGGCCGATGGCACTTGTCGTAGCACGGGCGGCTCGCCTGTGCTGCTTGATGCCACGTGTTGCCGATGAGCAGGCGAGCCGCCTGCTTTACCTCTGAGACCGCGCTGCCGGGACTGATCGCTCTGGCCTGTGATGTCTGACGTACAACCGAAGGACCGTTGGGTTGGCAACGGTCCTTTTGCTTTCGTGTGCTGAAGTGCCGGGCCACTGTCTCCGATCACGTTGGCACCTGCGCAGGGGTCTGTTACGCTCAGCCGCACGCCCGCTCAGCGGTCCTGCCGATCCCGCCCTGCCAGACCGCGCACGGTCTGTTTTGCTTGTTGTCGCCGCGTGAATTCTGCAACGAAACGAATGCGTCCCACCCCCGAGTTCACCTTCCGCCGCTTGGAGAACCCGCTCATGTTGTTTGCTCTGCCGTCATCGAGTCCTGTCGTCCGTCGTCTCGTGCTGCTGATGTTGATTGGCGCGATGGCCGTCGATGGGGTTGGCTTGTCCCGTCGCGTTGCTGCTCAAGACGCGGGTGCGAAGAAAGCGGACAAAGCCACCGGCGGCAAGTCGAAGAAGAGCGACAAGCCTGCCGCTGACGACGACGCTCCCGATCCGGCAAAGGCGAAAGACGACAACCCATTTCCCAATCGCTTTCCCGCGCCGGAGCTGGATGGTGGGGTCGAGTGGCTCAACACGGGCGGGCCGATCTCGATGAAGGATCTGCGCGGCAAGATCGTGCTGCTCGACTTCTGGACCTTCTGCTGCATCAACTGCATGCACGTCTTGCCCGACTTGGACTTCCTCGAAAAGAAGTACGGCAAAGAGATCGTCGTCATCGGCGTTCACTCGGCCAAATTCGACAACGAGAAGGAGACGGGGAACATCCGCAAGGCGATCCTGCGGTATGAAATTGAGCATCCTGTCATCAACGATGCCAACATGATCGTCTGGCGTAAGTTCGGTGTACGAGCTTGGCCGTCGCTGGTCCTCGTCGATCCCGAAGGCCAATACTGCGGCTATGTCTCGGGTGAGGGGAACCGCGAACTGCTCGACACGGTCGTGGCAAAGTTGATTGCCTATCACAAGGCCAAGGGAACGCTCGACGAAACGCCCGTGAAGTTCGATCTGGAACGGAGCAAGGCCGCGGCGACCCCGCTCCGATTCCCCGGCAAGGTGCTGGCGGATGAGGCTGGCAAACGCCTGTTCATTTCGGACAGCAACAACAACCGGATCGTCGTCAGTTCGCTGGAGGGCAAGCTTCTCGACGTGATCGGTAACGGTGCGATTGGCTCGAAGGATGGAGGCTATGCGGAATCGCAGTTCGATCACCCGCAAGGAATGACGCTGATCGGTGACACGCTCTACGTGGCCGATACCGAGAACCACCAACTCCGCTCAGTGGACCTCGCCAAGAAGACGGTCTCGACTCTTGCTGGGACCGGCGAACAGGCGCGGTTCCGTGCGGGAGGTGGCAAGCTGCGCGAGACCGCTCTGAACAGCCCTTGGGATTTGAGCGTCGTCGATGGCGTGCTCTATGTCGCGATGGCCGGGCCGCATCAGATTTGGGCACACAAGCTCGGATCCGACACGATCTCCGCGTATGCCGGTTCGGGGCGCGAGGACATTCAAAACGGAGACCTCGGCGAAGGGGCACTTGCTCAACCGTCGGGCATCACGACGGATGGCAAGAACTTGTTCATCGTCGATAGTGAAGGCTCATCGGTGCGGCAAATCACGACCGATCCGGACAACGATCTGGCGGAACCGAAAGGCAAGATTTCAACGCCCGTTGGTCCACACAGCCTCCCCAACGGACGAACCCTGTTTGAATTCGGTGACGTGGACGGCGCGAAGGACGAAGCTCGCTTCCAGCATCCGCTCGGCATCCTCTTCTACAACGGCGGCCTGTTCGTGGCGGACACCTACAACCACAAGCTCAAGTTCGTAGACCTAAAGACGCGCGAGTCGATCTCCTGGCTCGGTACGGGCAAGAGTGGCGAGCAGCTCGAACCCGCACAGTTCGCCGAACCGGCCGGAATGGCCATCGCGGGCGGAACGCTGTTCGTCGCTGACACGAACAACCAGCGCATCGTCGCCGTGGACTTGGCCTCGAAGAAATCGCGTGAGTTCCTCATTGAGGGCCTCGCCCCCCCGATGCCCGTCGTCGAGCCACACGCCGTCGACTCGAAGGTCCGCACGGTCGAACTCGCACCACAGCAGATCGCGTCGAGCAACGGCATCGACTTCCATGTCGAGTTCACTCTGCCCGAAGGCTACAAGCTGAACCCGCTGCTGCCGGTCACGTATCGCGTCGCCTCTGACGGCAATCAATCGCTGGTCGCCGCAGACATGTTGAACGTCCGCGCTGAAGCGACCACTGACGACAAAGGGACCTCATTTCGCATCCCCGTCACCAAACCCGCCGGCAACGCCACCCTGCTCGTCACGCTGACCTATGGCTACTGCCGCGATGGCAAAGGGGGCCTCTGCAAGATCGACTCAGTGAAGTTCAAGCTGCCGGTCGAACTCACCACCAAGGCCGAAGCAACGTCGGTGACGTTCAAGGTCTCGCCGAAGTAGTGACTGTGGGTTGAGACCGCGATCAGCGTTGTCGTTCGAGATCGGGATCGGTGCGTTTGAAGAACTCGGCCGTTTCTTGGTCGATCAGGTTGAGTGAGAGCCACTGATGGCCCCACTGCTGGAGGATCAGTCCCGAGAACTTGTCGTCGGCCGCTTCTACGTCTTTGGCCATCCGATCGACGGTCGCCTGGTCATCGGGAAGCTCGATCAGCAGAGCCAGTGCTTGCTTGGCGTTGTTCGGTTGCGGAACCACCCACTGGTCCGTGCGGGCGGTCTCGCGGACCTGCTTCAACAGGGGTAGCACCACGTCACGGTCCACGGTCGTCGTCTCATCGTCGTCAAAGAAACGGCCACCCTGTTCCAAAAAACCGATCGCCTCACAACGGCCCTCCAGTTTCAAGAGGTTCTCTTCGACCATGCGGTCGGCCACCTTTTTATAGTCCTTGCGACAGCCGCCAACGCAGAGAACCAACCCCAGCACGAACGGCATGAACAGTCGCACTCGGTGAGATCGTGTCATGGGATGGCCTCCAAGTAAGAACCGAACAACACAGGCAATGTCAGGCATCGTTCCGTCGAGCGAGTCTGCTTAAAGAGATCCCGGCGATTCGCCGCCGTTGGGTGTACCGAGTGCTTCAAAGACCAGCGAGTCGAGGTTTTCACTGAGGAAGCGGACGGAGCCGTCAGCCAGTCCAAACATCGCTCCTCCGACATGGCGGCTACTGAAGTGCTGCGGACTGACCAACGAGCCATTGATTGGAAAGAGACGCTGAGCGGTCATGTGGGGTACTGATCGGTATTCGTACTCATCGACAAACGCGATCTGCCCGAACCAGCCCGAGGTGTGGGGCAAGCTGCCGTTGAGGCTCGGCTGCACGACCCTCTCGCCAAGCAAGAGCGTCTGTGATGTGCCGTCGGTGACATCGGCCATTCGGGTATGAGACATTTCGCTCAGCAAGCCTTCGACGCCGCAGTAATTTCCCGACGCGATCTCCATTGGCGGGTAATTCCAAGGCACAATGTGCATCCGTTCAGAAGCGGTGTCGGACGGACAGCGCCAGATTGAGACCGGCGATGCGATCCGAGCGAGGTTGGCTCCGATGGCCGTCCCGTGATCGAAGTCGAGCTGCTGATAGAGCGACGACTGTTCAAGCTGAGGCAGGATCATTGCACCCCAACCCCAGCCAGACTGCGTCTGAAACGAGGGGCCGAGGACATAGCTTCCCGCCGGAAAGCAGGCATGAGTGTCGTGATAGTTGTGCAGCGCGAGGCCCAACTGGCGCAGTTGGTTCTGACAATGAATCCGCCGCGC